>NZ_JCANNB010000002.1:0-327242 GCF_059553435.1 Micromonospora sp. PRAS1 | reverse complement strand
CGCCCGCCACCCCCGCCCGCCACTCCCGCCCCCCGCTCCCCGCTCCCCGCTCCCCGCTCCCCGCTCCCCGCCCCCCGCGATCTTGCACTTTTGGTCGCCGTACTTCGGGCATAAACCGCGTAAGGGCGACCGAAACTGCAAGATCGCGCGGCGCGGCGCGGCGTGGCGGTGCGGTGCGGCGTGGCGGTGCGGCGGCGTGGCGGTGCGGTGCGGTGTGCGCAACTTCGGCGGAACTGCTGGGTCCCGCGCCCCGGAGGCAGCAACATCGCCGAAGTTGCGCTCCGATTCGGCGGTGCGGGCCGGAAATCGTGGGCGTCGGCGCGTCGTTAGGATGGATGCGCGACGGACGAGTCGACCGGGCGGTCGCGTCGGCGGGCCGCAGGCCCGTCGCCGAGGAACGTCCGGACTCCATAGGGCAGGGTGGTTGCTAACGGCAACCCGGGGCGACCCGCGGGACAGTGCCACAGAAAACAGACCGCCGCCCCCAAACTGGGACGGTAAGGGTGAAACGGTGGGGTAAGAGCCCACCAGCACCCCGGGTGACCGGGGTGGCTCGGTAAACCCCACCCGGAGCAAGGCCAAGTAGGGCCGTCATCGCAAGCTGACGACCCGCGCAGACGCTTGAGGGCGGCCCGCCCGATGTCTGCGGGTAGGCCGCAGGAGCCTGTCGGCAACGGCAGGCCGAGATGGATGACCGCCGCCGGCGCAAAACCCTCACAGGTACGCGCCGAGCACAGAATCCGGCGTACAGGTCGACTCGTCCGTCACCTCCCAGCTCAGAGCCCCGATCAAGACTCTGAGCTGGTTCTAAGTTCGGGTGTCGACATGGTCAACATTGGCCGGCGTTCGACGGCACCCGGCGATGGCCCCAGACGGTCCAGAGACGGCCCAGGAACACCTGACTCGGCGATCAGTGGATCTACGTCTGTGGACGACGGTTGGTGGGCTCGGTGGCGGGTTGAGGTGCCGGCTTCCGTACCGCTCGCTGGCAAGCTGGCTATGCGAATCTGCCGGTGCCGCCCAACCGAATGTCCAGGTCTCGCAGGAGGGCGGCCGAGCCGTCTGCTGGTTCCGGTGTCCATGTAGGGAGTACTTTGCAGCTGGTTCGCGCAGCACGGATGGTTCCCCGTTTCGGAGCAAGGTGGAGAACCCTCTCAGGTCGTTGACCGGTGATGCCGAAGTTCCGTTGTGCCGCGAACATCCGTATTGGGCCGACATTCTGCCGCGAGCGAACCCGCTTGTCTTGTTGCGGGGCGCTGTAGAGGATCGGCGTATGGATCTCCATACTGCGGAACGGCAGCTCCAGGCCGCTCAGCGCGGCGGCGATGTTGAGTCCCTCGACGCGCTTCTGCACCCTCGGGTCGTGGGTGCTGGGCCGGATGGCACGATTTTTTCGAAGGAAGATGACCTGGAGAGCTACCGCTCGGGGGCCCTGCGAATCACTAACCTGGTGGAGGAGTCGCTCGACGTCCAGGAAGACGGTGAGACCGGGGTGACTCGCACGGTCGCTGCGGTGGATGCGGTTCAGGGCGGTGTCGTTATGTCCGCGCGGTTGCGCTACACCCGGCTGTGGGTGCGTGAGGACGGCAACTGGCGGGTGTTGGCCGCCACCGTCGTCCCGGTCTAGTGAGCGTTTCAACTGTCGTGGTTAGGTCGACTGCTGCAGCGGTCCAGCGGTACATCCTCGACCGGCTCCGGTCTGGGACGAGCCGGCTTCGGCATGGGTCGACCCGGACACCCGTGCGCCGCTGACTACCTGGTCGGAAGCTCTCGATGCGATCGGCGACGTCCTGGGCGCGGGACCTGTGCACGTCGTGCGCTTCGGCTCCCAGGTCGACGCTCGCGGCGTCATGCCCGGCACCGAGGACGCCGGGCGGACCATCCGCTACGTCACGAAGTACATCACCAAGCACACCGGAGACGTTCACAAGATCACCACCGACCGGCAACGGGCGCACCTCGATCGTCGCCCAAGCTACCGGCCTTGGGCGGTAAGGGCCTGCACCTCGTCCAGGTATGACAGGGCTGCTGGTTCCTTCGGGTAGCGCTCGCGTAGCAGCGTTGCCAGTTCCCGGGAGCACATCAGCAGCGAGGGCAGCGACTTGCGCTCACCGCGCAGTGCCCGCCGTCCATGGGCGACCGCAGCTTCGAGGTCACCCGATCGGGCCGCTACTACGCCGAGGGTGAGCTGTGCTTCGGCGATCCGCATGGGCTTGCGTTCGGTGCCGTCGGGATCGGTCGATGAGCGGATCACCTGTCCGGCGTACATGTCGGCGAGGCGATCTTCGCCCGCGAGCCGGTAGCAGTCCATAGCGTAGAAGTCGAACTTCGCCGGATCCACCACGAAGTGGTGGTCGGTGTTCTCCGGGTACGGCAAGGTTTCCAGAAGGGTTCGGCCCCGGTCCAGCGCCGTCTCCACCTGCCGCCGGTCACCGAGCCGGGCCCACGCTTTGGCCTTTTGACCGGCGAGCTGCACCGTCGCACTGCCGCCGCCCGCGATCGCCTCACCGGCCTCGGCCGCCGCGACGACGCCCAGGTAGTCGCCCTGAGTGAGTGCGTACCAGGCGCGTAACTCATAGGCCCAGCCTGCAATGGAGGCATTGCCCGCCTCCTCGCCAAGAGTCAACGCGGCCCTGCGGGTGCCCTCGGCGATGCGGCGCAGCCCCAGGTCGTACTCGACGCAGCCGACGAGCAGCGCGACCCAGCCCGCGAGGCTCAGCACCTCTCGATGTTGGGCGAGCGTGAGCCTGCGGTCCAACAAAGTGGTGATCCGACGCAGCCAGCCGCGGCCCTCGACGCGGAGCTGTTCAGAGGACATGTACGGGTACTCGCAGCAGAGGCGGTCGGCCGTGATGCGGAGTGCTTGCAGGGTGGCGTCGGAAACGTCGGAGCTTCTCAGCCGAACGAGGATCTCCACCGTCTCCATGCCCGTGGCGGCGATGACCTCGGCCTCGGCGTCACGCGGTGCCGGCGGAAAGAAGGCGGCGGTGACGGTGCCGAACGTCTTGGCGATCAGCGCCTTGTGGAAGCCGTCCGGCTCGGAACTGCCGGCCTCCCACCGCTTCCAGTTCCGCAGGAGTGTGCTGTCGGCAGGCAGCCGTTCGGCGGCGTGCGCCCGCATTGCCTGGACCGCCTTGCTCTGCGACCAGCCTCGTGCACTGCGCTCGGCCCGTAATCTCCGTACCCAGACGGGGAGATCGGGCTCGGTGGCGTCCTCAGCCATGCCATCAAGTATCGACCTGGGACTGGGGACATGGCGAGGGGACATCGGCCTGTCACCGGGGTGACATCTGGTGCTGGCAAGCGGATCGAGGGGACCGTTGCGGATGCCGGCCAGGCCGGCAGGCGCGCCGAGCCGTCCCGGAGGTACGCATGAGTCAACGTCACGCACCCCTGCGCCCGATCTGGATCTGCACCGGGTGCGCGCACCCGTGGCCCTGCGGGACGGCTCGGATGGAACTGATCGCCGACTATGCCGGTCAGCGGCGTCAACTCGCCGTGGATCTGGCTGACCTGCTCCGGGAGGCGACGGCCGACCTGACCCGGATCTGCCCGGAGCCGCCCGACCCGGTGGCGGCGTACGGCAGGTTTCTGGGGTGGCTGCGCCGCGTGCCGCGCGTCTAGCCAGGTCCCGGCGCCGCCTAGCAAGTCTGTGTGTCGCGTCCAGCCAGGCCGGGTGTCGCACGCGTAACCCGGGGTTCAGCGGCGTTGGGTAGCTTGGGCGGGTGACCGACGAGCAGACCAAGAGCAGCAAGCGTTCGTTCTGGCGGGAGCTGCCGATCCTGCTGGCCGTGGCCATCGTCATGACGATCCTGGTGCGGCAGTTCGTGGTGCAGAGCTTCTTCATCCCCTCAGGCTCGATGGAGCAGACCTTGCAGCTCGACGATCGGGTCATGGTCAACAAGTTCGTCTACGACTTCCGGGCACCCAAGCGGGGCGAAATCATCGTCTTCAAGAATCCCGAGAGTTGGCCGAGCCTGCCGGACGGAGACGACCTCATCAAGCGGGTGATCGGGGTGCCCGGCGACCGCGTGGTCTGCTGCGATCCGCAGGGTCGGATCGAGGTCAACGACCATCCACTGGACGAACCGTACGTGTATCCGGGCAACAAGATGGCTCCGGAAGACTTCGACATCACGGTCCCGCAGGGCCGGCTGTGGGTGATGGGCGACCACCGGGAGGCCTCCGGCGACTCGCTGGCCAACTACAACAGCCATGGCCAGGACATCGCGGCGGCCACGATCCCGCTGGACTCGGTGGTCGGACGGGCCTTCGTGCTGTTCTGGCCGGCCGGCAACGCTACCTGGCTGACCGTGCCCGATACCTTCGGCGAGGTCCCGTGACAGGCGAGGTGCCGTGACAGGCGAGGTGCCGTGACAGGCGAGGTGCCGTAACACCGGTGCTGGACCGGTGCCTTGGCTACTGCCGCCCGGCCGGACCGTCAGTGCTGGGTGAGGAGTTCGGCGAGGCGGTCCGCGACCGGTGGGGCGTACATGTGCAGCCGGGCCACGTTGATGGTGTCCTGGCCGACCACCGAGAGCAGGGCCTGCGGGCCTACCGCGTACACCGCGAAGTAGCCGCCCTGGTTGCGGACGGTGGACTGGCAGAACTCGCCCTGGCCGAGGCGGAGGCTGACCTGCCGGCCCAGGCCGAAGGTCGCCGCCGCCATCGCGGCCAGGTCGTCGGGGTCCAGCGTGTCCGGCACGTTGTGGGTGATCCGCAGGCCGTCCACGCCGCCGAGGACACTTCCCTGCACGCCGGGAATCTGGAGGCGCAGTTCAGCCAGCTCGGTGCCGATCGCCGCGTACGGCAACGACGGGTTGCCGGCCAACGATGGTGGGAGCCGGGGCGGCGGCGGTACGTCCGGTCGCTGCGCGGTACGGCGGGGCAGGTAGGTGTCTCGGTCGCTCACAGTTCCAGCTGCTCCTCGATGCTGCGCAGCTGGTGCCGGGCGAGCGCCAGGTTGGACCGGGTCTTGCTGAGCATCAGGTAGAGGAAGAGACCCTTGCCGTTGGAGCCGGTGAGCGGCCGGATGATGTGATACTGGCCGCCGAGGGTGATCAGCATGTCTTCGATCTGATCGTTCAGCTTGAGCATCTCGATGGTGCGCATCTTGGCGCGTACCACGTCGGTGTTGCCGGCCGCGGCGACGGTGAGGTCGATCTCCGGCGTACCGCCGGCCACGCCGAGCGTCATGCCGCTGGTGTAGTCGACGAGCGCGACGCCGATCGCGCCGTCGATCGTCATGGCGTCCTTGAGTGCGGAGTCGAGGTTGGCCACATTGCCTCCAGGGTCGGCTGACGTCTGCCCGCGCGGTACGGGGAGGGTAGCCCCGGTGCGGAAGTTCTGACGAGACTTGCACAGAGATCCTGCCATTTGCATCTTGCAAGGGCAGGAACAGGCGGGAAGGGGCTGAGCGGGCCACCCCGGTTGACCAGGGAGGCGATCGAGATCGCCGCAGCGGCGGATTTCTCGGTACCGATTGCTCCTGATATCGCTTCCGTCACCGGACGGGACCGGAGCGCGAGGGCACGGACCGACCCGACCGCCGGGCAGGACCGGGCTCGGCCCGAGCCGCACCGGGCAGGACCGGGCCCGGCCCGACCGCCGGGCAGGACCCGTCTCGGGCCCGAGCCGCACCGGGCAGGACCGGGCTCGGCCCGACCGTAGCGGGCACGGCATGTCGGGTCAGCGGCGCCGGCGGAGCCATAGCGTGGGCGGCGCAGGGATGGAGAGCGGATGCTGGAGCGCCTCAACCAGGCGATGGAACACCTCGAACGGCACCTCGACCGGCCGGTCGACGCCACCGAGCTGGCCCGGATCGCGGCCACTTCGGAGTATCACTTCCGGCGGTTGTTCGCCGCGCTGGCCGGCGTCCCCCTCTCCGAGTACGTGCGTCGCCGGCGGCTCACCGTCGCCGGAGCGGAGGTGCTCGCGGGGGAGCGGACGCTGCTCGACATCGCGGTCCGCTGGGGGTACGGCTCGGCCGAGGCGTTCGCCCGGGCGTTCAAGGCCGTACACGGCGTCGGCCCCGGCGAGGCCCGGCGCACGGGCGCCGCGTTGCGCGCCCAGCCCCGACTCTCCTTCAGACTCACCGTCGAGGGGAGCAGCAGCATGCGATACCGCATCGTACGCAGGGACGCGTTCCGGCTCGCCGGCCGCAAGGTCCGGGTGCCGCTGGTGCACGAGGGCCTGAACCCGGCCATCGTGGCCTTCGTGAAGAGCATCGAGCCGGCGACCCGGGAACGGATCGAGGCGCTTGCCGACCAGGAACCGGCGGGGGTCGTCAACGCCAGCGACGGCCTGGCCGGCGACCGGGCGGAGGGTGCCGAGCTGGACTACTGGTACGGCGCGGTGACCGGTGCCGAGGTGCCCGCGGACATGGACGTCCTGTCGGTGCCGGCGGGAATGTGGGCGGTTTTCGAGAGCTCCGGACCGTTCCCCGAGGCCGTGCAGAACCTCTGGCAGGACGTCTTCACCCAGTGGTTCCCGGCCAACCCGTACCGCTCCCGCCCCGGGCCGGAGATCTCCCGCACCCAGGTCTCCGCCGACGGCAGCCACGCCGACGCCGAACTCTGGATCCCGGTGGGACCCGCCCTCTGACCGGCGTCCGGCGCGGTGGCCGTCGGCGTCAAGCGCTGCGATCTTCCGAGTACGGCGCTGCGGCATCCCGCGTCTGGCGCGCCGGCACTTGTTGTCTGGCCGGCGGCACTTGCTGTCTGGCGCGCCGGCACTTGTTGTCTGGCGCGCCGGCAATCGTTGTCAGGCCGGCGAAGGGCTGGTGAGGTCGGCGAGGACCCGGCGCTGGAAGACGCGGGCCTGCGGGCCGGTCGGCGGGGTGCCGCCGGTGCGGGCCGCGATCGACCGCTCCACCAGATCGACGGTGGCGGCATCGACAAGCGGTCCGCCGTCGGCCAGCAGTCGCCGGCCGGCGGCCACCTTGGGCAGCCACACCCCATGGTGCAGGCGTACCCAGGAGCGGCAGGCGCCGAGCACGGCGTCCTCCGCGCCGGGCGCGGGTACGTCGCCGGGCGGAACCGGCCGGTCGAGCCACCAGCGCAGGGCGGTGACGATGAGCCGGCGCAGGTCGTCGAGGGCCAGCTCGGCGAAGACGTCAGCGGCGGGCGGACCCAGCAGGGCCTGCCCGCTCTGGTGCAGGATGCTGCGGTCCAGCGCGTACCAGAACAGGCCGTCGGCGGTTGGCCGCTCCGCCGGACCGTACGAGACCCGGAAGTCCATCTTCGCGCCGGTGTTCAGCTCGACCTCGAACCCCGGTTCCGGGGAGCCGGCGCTGGCCACCTCCCGCCGGTAGACGACCAGTTCCAGGCCGCGCGCCGGGCAGGGCAGCGCCTCGTGTCGCAGTCGCGCCACCAACTCCTGCGCGACCGCCCGATCCAGTACGTCCGCACAGACCAGCGCCACGTCCACGTCGCTGCGGCCGGGCTGGTACGCCGCCAGCCCCACCGAGCCGGCCGCGTACGCACCGCACAACTCCGTACCGAGCACGTCGCCAGCCACCGTTACCAGCTCGGCCAGGTACCGCCGCAGCGGCTCGACCATTTCCCGCACTCCCCGTTCGGCACCGCCCATCGCCCATCGCCCACCGGCACTCGCCCACCGGTCAGGTGTACGCCGGCCGGGAGCACACCGGTCAGGTGCCCAGCGGCCGGGGGCACACCGAGCGACCTTAGCGGCCACCGGGCGACCTTAGCGGCCACCGGGCGACCTTAGCGGCCACCGGGCGACCTTAGCGGTACCGGCCACCACCGCTTCGACAGCGGCCCTTCGGGTGACCGGAGGTCATCGACGGCGGGGATTTCGCCGTTTCGGCCCGCCGGCCGACCGGCACGTCTACTGTGGAAAAGCCTGGTGACTTGCGGTGTTCCGGTGGCGGGCGGTCGGTTGCCGGTGCACAGTGAATTCATGAGCGACAGCGGACGTGAACGCTACTACTGGTGTACGCGCCACCACCGGGTCGAGAGCGATGCCGATGTGTGCCCTGCCCGGCACGTTCTCGGACCGTACGACTCGATCTCCGACGCGGAGAACGCCCTGCAACAGGTGCGGGAGCGCAACGAAGCGTGGGAGGCCGAGGACGCCCGTTGGGCCGGGGAGGAGAAGTAGACGACGCGGGAGGCCTCTCGCGTCGAGAGCACCGCGTGCGCCGCGAGGGCGGTGACACGTCCCCAAGGAGGGAACCGAGATGGCCGAAGCACAACAGGCCACCCGCCCAGCCGCGAAGCGTACGCCCGCGAGAAAGACCGCCGCGACGGAGCGCAGTGCGGGCGTGACCCGTACTCCGTCCACTCGCCGGGCCACCGGCACCGCACCGGCGGCCCGGAGCACGCCCGGCGGCGCCGGTCGCGGCCCAGCCTCGAAGCGCACCGCCAGCACCGCACCCGGGAGGAAAGCCACCGCGAAGCAGACCCCCGCGAAGACCTCCACGCCCGCCAAGAAGACGACGGCGGCGAAGAAGACGACAGCGGCAGCGAAGAAGACGACGGCGGCAGCGGCAGCGAGGAAGACGACGGCGGCGAAGAAGACGACAGCGGCAGCGGCAGCGAGGAAGACGACGGCGACGGCGCCCGCGAGTAAGAAGGCGCCCGCGAGTAAGACGGCGGCGAAGAAGACCACGGCGGCGAAGAAGACCACGGCGGGAAAGAAGACCGCGGCAGCGAAGAGCGCACCCGCCAAGAAGACGGCGGCGCAGAAGGCCGCTGCGGGCAAGAAGGCGATGCCCGCGAAGAAGACGACGGCGGCGACGGCACCTGCCCGTACGACGGTCACGGCACGCAAGACCGCTCCCGCCAAGAAGGCCACGACGGCGAAGGCTGCCCCCACCAAGAAGGCTGGACCCGCGAAGAAGGCTGCCCCTACCAAGAAGGCCATGCCAGCGAAGGCTGGGCCCTCCCGGAAGGCCACGAGTGCGACGAAACAGACGTCCGCCCGGAAGACCACCGGAACGGCGCGCAAGAGCACGGTGGCGGCGCGCACGAGCACGGTGACGGCCCGGAAAACCACGGGGACGGCCCGGAGGGCCACCGCGACCAAGGCCCCCGCGAAGCGGGTCGCCGCCGCGAAGAAAGCGACCTCGACACGACCTGCCGCTGGCGCGCGGAAGACGGCCTCGACCCGGCCCGCAGCCGGCGCGCGGCCGGGGACGTCGGCGGCGACGCCGGCTCGCAAGGCCACGACCCGGGCGGGTACCACGGCGAAGCCACCGGCGGCCAAGAAGTCAGCGGCCAAGAAGACGGTGGCGGCGAAGAAGGCCCCCACCAGGGCGACGGCCCGAAAGAGCACCGCGACCGCCCGAAAGAGCGCGCCGGCCCGAAAGAGCGCGCCGGCCCGAAAGAGCGCGCCGGCCCGAAAGAGCGCGCCGGCCCGGAAGAGCGCGCCGGCCCGGAAGAGCGCGCCGGCCCGAAAGAGCGCGCCGGCCCGAAAGAGCGCGGCGGCGACAGCACCGGCGCGGAAGACGACCTCGGCGGCGAGCCGGACGTCAGCCCGCAGGACCACCGCGACCAAGGCTCCCGCGACCAAGGCCACCGCGACCAAGGCCACCGCGACCAAGGCCACCGCGAGGAAGGCCACCGCGAGGAAGGCCACCGCGAGGAAGGCCACCGCGACCAAGGCCACCGCGAGGAAGGCCACCGCGAAGAAGGCCACCGCGAGGAAGACTCCCGCGAAGAGGGCGCCGGCGTGAAGCCACCGGTGCGAAGACGCTGATCCGTCCCACGCCACCGAACCGGCAGCGGGGATTGTCACAGCGCCGGTCGCTGCTGCCCGGGGGAGAGATTTGCGAGGATGGCGTCCATGGCATACGACCCGAGCGACCTGCCCGACGTCTCCGGGCTCATCGTCGGCATCATCGGCGGCACCGGCGATCAGGGCCGGGGGCTCGCCTACCGGTTCGCCCGGGCCGGCCAGCAGGTGCTGATCGGTTCCCGTGCCGCCGACCGGGCCGCCGGGTCGGCCGAGGAGATCGCCGCGTTGCCGGGCGTGCCGGCCGGTGGCGTCAGCGGAGCGGACAACGACGAGGTGGCCCGGCGTAGCGACGTGGTGATCGTCGCGGTGCCCTGGGACGGGCACGCCGCCACCGTCAGCGCGCTCGCCGAGCCGCTCGCCGGGAAGATCGTCATCGACTGCGTGAACCCGCTCGGCTTCGACAAGCAGGGTCCGTACGCGCTGCCGGTGCCCGAGGGCAGTGCCGCCCAGCAGGCCGCCGCCCTGCTGCCCGACTCCCGCGTCTGCGCGGCGTTCAACCACGTCAGCGCGCCACTGCTGGCCGATCCGGAGATCGACCGGATCGATCTCGACGTGCTGATCTGCACCGAGGAGCGGGAACTGGCCGGCATCGTCGCCGCGCTCGCCGCCCGCATCCCCGGCATGCGGGGCATCTACGCCGGACGGCTGCGCAACGCCCACCAGATCGAGGCGTTCACCGCCAACCTGATCGCCATCAACCGTCGCTACAAGGCCCACGCCGGCATCCGCGTCACCGACGTCTGACCGCACTGGATCTGCGGTCCGCACCCGCCGTCCGGGGCCGCTGTTCTCGCGTCGTGGCAAGAACTTTGTCGTACGTGTGTTCTAGCTTGACCGTGTGTTGGAGGAGCTGGCGCGGGCCGAGGCAGCGACGCGATCGTGCGTCGACGCTGCCGCCTGGGCCATGCCGGAGGGGCAGCTCGTCGAGGCCCTCGACGCGGTGCACCGGCTGGAGCAGCGGCTCGCTGCGGTGAAGCTGGCTCTCGTGCGTGAGCTGGACGGCCGAGGGGTGCCGGCGGCCCAGGGTGCCTCGTCCACCGCAGTCTGGCTCCGCGACCGGCTGCGGCTCGGCGTGCCGGCCGCGCGACGGCTGGTCGACCTGGCGGCTGCGCTTGACGCCGGGCCCGACCAGGTCCGGCTCGCCCTCGGCGGCGGCCAACTCGACGAAGACCAGGCCAGGGTCATCGTCGACATCGCGGCGGGAGTGTCGCGGGAGGCGGGCGCCGAGGCGGCCGAGCGGGCCACCACGCTCCTGGTGGAGTGGGCCGGGCAGTTCGACCCGGTCGCGCTGCGCCGCCTCGGTGCGCGCATCCTCGACCACGTGGCCCCGGAGATCGCCGAGGCAACCGCCGCCAGAGCCCTGGAGGCCGAGGCCGCTCGCGCGGCACGGGAGCGGCACCTCAGCCTCTCCGAGCCGCGTGCCGGCCGGGCACGACTGGCCGGCAGCCTCGATGCCGAGACCGCCGCCCTGCTCCGGGCCGCCATCGAGCCGCTGACCGCGCCCAGCGGGCCGGACGACTCGCGTACGCCCGGGCAACGTCGCCACGACGCGCTCGGTGACCTCTGTCGACTTGCCCTGCGCACCGGTGAGCTGCCCGAGCACGGCGCCGACGCCGCCCAGGTCGTCGTCACCACCGCGTACGACCTGCTCGCCGGGCGGCTCGGGCCCGGCACCCTGGACAGCGGTCAGACCTTGACACCCGCGACGGTACGCCGGCTGGCCTGCGACGCGGCGGTGCTGCCGGCCGTGCTCGGCGGCGCGGGTCAGGTGCTCGACGTGGGCCGGCAGCGCCGGCTCTTCTCGGGGCCGCTGCGCCGGGCACTGGTCCTGCGCGACGGCGGCTGTGCGTTCCCCGGCTGCGACCGTCCGCCTCGCTGGTGTGAGGGTCACCATCTGCGGCACTGGTCCGACGGAGGTCCCACCAGTCTCGCCAACGCGGTACTGCTCTGCCGGCACCACCACCGCCAAGTGCATCACCACGGCTGGCGGGTCCAGCTCGCCGCCGACGGGCATCCCGAGTTCGTCCCGCCCGGTTGGCTCGATCCGGAGCGGCGTCCCCGCCGCAACCATCTTCGCCGCGGCCCGTCGCCGCACTCCCGTCGGCATGGAGCGGGCGCGCACCTCCTTCGGGAACCGAACGCACATTTCCTTCAGGTACCGAACGCACGCCAGGGGCCGAACGGATACCAGGGGCCGAACGCATACCAGGAACCGAACGGATACCAGGGGCCAAACGCATACCAGGAACCGAACGGATACCAGGGGCCAAACGCATACCAGGAACCGAACGGATACCAGGGGCCGAGCGTGCCGCAGTCCACTCAGGGACCGAGCGGGCGCCCTCGACGCACCGCCAGGACGGCTCACGCGCGACCACCGATGGTGGGCCGACAAGTCGCCCGCGCCCGCAGTGGAGTCCCCGTCGCCGACGGAAGGCCAGCGAACCGCCCTCGCCCGCCGTGAGAAAGAGCTGGTGGGACGCCGCGTGGCAGGCGGTGTGTCCGTCGAGGGTGTTGCCGGCCGTCGAGGGGCGGCAGCTCGTGTGATGCGGGTTGGCTGACGCCGGGCAGCAGTTCGCCGCCGGTCTGTTGATGCGGGTTGGCTGACGCCGGGCAGCAGTTCGCCGCCGGTCTGTGCAGGGTCCGATCACTCGCGGGTGGCTGCGGCGGACAGGTGGGACCCGTGGGCGGGGGAGCGGGGTTAGGCTCGGGGCATGCCGCCCAAGTTGACCGTCACGGCGATCACGGTCGATTGTCCGGACCCGACGGCGCTGGTTGAGTTCTACCGGCAGGCCACCGGGCTCGAAGTCGCGCCCAACTCCACCGACGACTTCGCCGGGCTCAGTGGACCGAACGGTCTCTACATCGGCTTCCAGCGCGTCGATGGTTACCAGCCGCCCAGCTGGCCCGACCAACGAAGCCCGCAGCAGCTGCACCTCGATTTCGCCGTCGACGATGTCGACGAGGCCGAGGCCATGGTGCTGGCCCTGGGCGCCACCAAGGCCGGCTTCCAGCCGGGCGGCGACCGCTGGCGGGTCTACCTCGACCCCGCCGGTCACCCGTTCTGCCTGGTCACCGGCTGACGCCTGGAAGCACACCCAGGAGAAGCGGGCCCGGGCGACGACCCAGCACCGGCCTGCGTCGGGTCGGACTGCGTCGGGTCGGACTGGGCTGGGCTCGGCTGGGCTGGGTCGGCTGGGCTCGGCTGGGTCGGCTGGGCTCGGCTGGGTCGGCTGGGCTCGGCTGGGTCGGCTGGGCTCGGCTGGGCTGGGCTCGGCTGGGCTCGGTTGGGCTCGGTTGGGCTCGGCTGGGTCGGTTGGGCTCGGCTGAGTCGGCTGGGGTGGGTCGGGTCGGCGGCGGTCCGTGACGTGACGTGACGTGACTTCACGTGACGTGCGTGGCGTGGCGTGGTGGCCCCGCCCGGGCGTGCCAGACCGCCGCCGACGCGGGCTCAGAAGGTGTGTTCGGCGGCGGGGAAGTTGCCGTCGCGGACCTCGTCGGCGAAGCGGCGGGTCGCCTCGCCCAGGGTGCCGGCCAGGTCGGCGTAGCGTTTCACGAAGCGTGGCGTCCTACCGGCGCGTAGCCCGGCCATGTCCTGCCAGACCAGCACCTGGGCGTCGGTTTCCGGGCCGGCGCCGATGCCCACCGTGGGGATCGCCAGCTCGGCCGTGATCCGCTTGGCAACCTCGCCGGGGACCATCTCCAGTACCACCGCGAACGCGCCCGCCTCGGCCACGGCCCGGGCGTCGGCGAGCACCTCCTCGGCGGTGTCGCCGCGGCCCTGCACCCGGTAGCCACCGAGCGTGTGCTCACTCTGCGGGGTGAACCCGATGTGGGCCATCACCGGGATGCCGGCGCCGACGATGGCGGCGATCTGGTCGGCGCAGCGCCGGCCGCCCTCCAGCTTCACCGCGTGGCAGCCGCCCTCCTTCATGAACCGGACGGCGGTGCGCAGCGCCTGCGGCGGCCCCTCCTCGTACGAGCCGAACGGCAGGTCGCCGACGACGAGCGTGTGCCGGGTGGCCCGGACCACCGCCCGGACCAGGGGCAGCAGCTCCTCGGCGGTCACCGGCAGGGTGGTCTCGTAGCCGAAGACGTTGTTCGCCGCCGAGTCGCCGACCAGCAGCACCGGGATGCCGGCGGCGTCGAAGATCGAGGCCGTGTACTGGTCGTACGAGGTGAGCATCGCCCACTTCTCGCCGCGCTCCTTGGCGGCGATCAGATCGCGGGTACGGACCCGTCGGGTGGCCGGGCCGCCGTAGAGGGCGGTCACCTCGGCCGGGGTGGATTCCACCATGACTGTCTCCTTCCTCGAGGCCGCGTACGCGGTCCCCGGGCTCCGCCGCGATCGTCCCACCGTGCGGGCGGGCGGCGGCAGGGCGGAGTGGAGGAATTCACTCCCCGGCGCTCAGCCGTCCTCCCGCCAGCGGTTGGTGATCGGCAGGCGCCGGTCCCGGCCGAATGCCTTCATGGAGATCTTCGTGCCGGGGGCGGACTGTCGGCGCTTGTACTCCGCGGTATCCACCATCCGCAGCACCTTGTCCACCACGGCCGGGTCGTGGCCGGAGGCCACCAGGCCGTCGCGGCCGAGGTCGCCGTCGACGTAGCCGATCAGGATCGGATCGAGTACGTCGTAGTCGGGCAGCGAGTCGCTGTCGAGCTGGCCGGGGCTCAGCTCGGCGCTGGGCGGCTTGCCGATCGAGTTCTCCGGGATCGGCTGGGTCGCGCCCGCCCGGGCCGCCTCGGCGTTGCGCCACTTGGCCAGCCGCCAGACAAGCGTCTTCCAGACGTCCTTGATCGGGTTGAAGCCACCGACCGAGTCGCCGTAGAGGGTGGAGTAGCCGACCGCCAGCTCGCTCTTGTTGCCGGTGGTGAGCACCAGCGGCCCCTCCTGGTTCGAAAGCGCCATCAGGATCACGCCGCGGACCCGGGCCTGGAGGTTCTCCACCGCCACCCCGGAGAGCGACATGTTCGCCAGGAAGGTGTCCACCATCGGCTGGATCGGCTCGACCCGGTAGTCCAGCCCGGTGCGCTTGGCCAGCTCGGCCGCGTCCTCGCGGCTGTGCTCGGAGGAGTGCTGACTGGGCATGGAGACCGCCACCACCCGGTCGGGGCCGAGCGCGTCCACCGCGATGGCCGCCACCACCGCCGAGTCGATGCCGCCGGAGAGTCCGAGCACCACCGACGGGAAGCGGTTCTTGTCGACGTAGTCGCGCAACCCGAGCACCAGCGCCTGCCACACCTCCGCCTCGTCGGCGACCGGCTCGATGATTCCGCCCACGGCCGCCGGGCCGGCCGGTGCCGGCGGGATGCTCTCGACCGTGCGGCGTACCACCCGCAGCCCGTCGGCGACCTCCGCGCCGTCCGCGACCGTCGCGCTGCCGCCGTCGCCCGCCGCCGGTAGCTCCACGTCGTGTACGAGCAGGTGCTCGACGAACTGTGGGGCCCGGGTCAGCAGGGTCCCGTCCGGGGCGACGATCATCGAGTCGCCCTCGAAGACCAACTCGTCCTGGCCGCCGATCATGTTGACGTACGCGATGGTGGCCCCGGCCTCGGCGGCCCGGCGACGGACCACCGGCAGCCGTACGTCGTCCTTGTTCAGCTCGTACGGCGAGCCGTTGATGTTGACCACCAGCCCGACCCCCGCCTGCCGCGCGGCGGCGAACGGACCGCCGGCCTGCCACAGGTCCTCGCAGATGGTCAGCGCCACGTCCACGCCGCCGAGGCGGACCACGGTGAGGTGCTCCCCGGGCACGAAGTAGCGGTCCTCGTCGAAGACGCCGTAGTTGGGCAGGTGGTGCTTGAAGTAGGTGGCCACGACCTCGCCCCGGTGCAGCAGCGCCGCCGCGTTGCGGGCCCCCCGACCGGGCTCGGCGTCCCCGCTGACCTGCGGCGGGCCGTCGGCGTCGAGATAGCCGACCACGACCGGCAGCTCGCCCAGCCCGTCCGCGGCGAGGTCGGCGGCGAGCCGGTCGAGCGCCGCCTTCGAGGCGGCGACGAAGGAGCGCCGGAAGACCAGGTCCTCCACCGGGTAGCCGGTCAGCACCATCTCCGGGAAGAGCACCAGCTGGGCACCGGCGTCGGCGGCCCGGCGGGTCCAGGCCCGGACGAGGCCGGCGTTGCCGGTGAGATCACCGACGGCGGGGTTGACCTGGCACAGAGCAAGACGCAGGGTGGGCATGCCCTCATCTTGCCCCAGCGGGATGAGGACGACACGTGGGCGCGGGCACACCTCGCCGCGGGTCCGCCGGTCGGGACTGCACGGGGCGCGATGCCGGCGATTCGCGTAACGTCTGCGTAATCGGGCCGGTGAAGACTGGTCGGTCAGGTCGGGCAAAGCCCGGTCGAAGGCGGACATTGAGTCGCGGAAGGTTGGGACAGTGGACCGTCAGCAGGAGTTCGTCCTCCGTACGCTGGAAGAGCGGGACATCCGCTTCGTCCGGCTCTGGTTCACCGACGTGCTCGGCACGCTCAAGAGCGTGTCCGTCGCCCCCGCTGAGCTGGAGTCCGCCTTCGACGAGGGCATCGGGTTCGACGGCTCGGCGATCGAGGGCTTCGCCCGGGTCTTCGAGTCGGACATGGTGGCCATGCCCGACCCGACCACCTTCCAGGTTTTCCCGTTCGAGGGTGGGGTGAGCGGCGAGAGCGCCCGGATGTTCTGCGACATCCTGCTCCCCGACGGCAGCCCGGCCTGGGCCGACCCGCGGCACGTGCTGCGCCGGGCGTTGTCCCGGGCGGCCGAGAAGGGCTTCACCTTCTACACCCACCCGGAGATCGAGTTCTTCCTGCTGGAGAACGGGCCGGCGGACGGCAGCGTGCCCGTGCCGGTGGACACCGGCGGCTACTTCGAGCACACCACCCACGCGGTGGCGCGGGACTTCCGCCGCCAGGCGGTGCTCGCGCTGGAGCGGATCGGCATCTCGGTCGAGTACAGCCACCACGAGGTCGCCCCCGGCCAGCAGGAGATCGACCTGCGCTACGCGGATGCGCTGACCACCGCCGACAACATCATGACGTTCCGGCACGTGGTCAAGGAGGTGGCGCTCTCCACCGGGGTGCAGGCCACCTTCATGCCGAAGCCCTTCACCGACCAGCCGGGCAGCGGGATGCACACCCACCTGTCGCTCTTCGAGGGGGAGCGCAACGCGTTCCACGACCCGAGCGACCCGATGAAGCTCTCGAAGGTGGCCCGGGCCTTCATCGCCGGCCTGCTGACCCACGCCCGGGAGTACACCGCGGTCACCAACCAGTGGGTCAACTCATACAAGCGGCTCTTCCCGCAGGCGCTGCCGGACCGGGTCACCGAGAGCCCGGCGTACGTCTGCTGGGGGCATCTGAACCGTTCCGCGCTGGTCCGCGTCCCGGCGTACGGCAAGCCGAACTCGGCCCGGGTGGAGATCCGCTCGCCCGACTCGGCCGCCAACCCGTACCTCGCCTTCGCGGTGCTGCTCGGTGCCGGGATGAAGGGCATCGAGGAGGGCTACGAGCTGCCGCCGGGCGCCGAGGACGACGTCTGGTCGCTGACCAGCGCCGAGCGGCGGGCGATGGGGTACGAGCCGCTGCCGGAGAACCTCGCCGAGGCGATCGACGTGATGGCCGACTCGGAGCTGGTCGCCGAGGTGCTCGGCGAGCACGTCTTCGACTTCGTTCTGCGCAACAAGCGCTCCGAGTGGGAGCAGTACCGCCGCGAGGTGACCCCGTACGAGCGGCAGCGTTACCTGTCGCTCTAGCCCGCGTCGCGCGGTAGCCCGGGGACAGCCGCGCCGGTCGATCCGGCGTTGCGCCTTCCCGCTATCGTCTCGATCACCGTGCCGGCGTCCGCCGGCACGCAGAAGGTCGGCGACGGTCGGGGAGGCAGTCGGTGCTGGAGGATCTGCTCAGCGGGGCCTGGCAGAGCGTGGTGTTCGGAATCGTCGGGGTCGGCCTGATGGCCGCCGGTTTCGTGCTGGTCGACCTGCTCACGCCCGGCAAGCTGCGGGACCTGATCTGGGTACGCCGCAACGCCAACGCGGGTCTGCTGCTCGCCGCCAACCAGCTCGGCGTCGCCGGGATCGTCTTCACCGCGATCCTGACCAGCTACCACGACTTCGCCAAGGGGCTGGCCTCGACGGTGCTCTTCGGGCTGATCGGCCTGGGCATCATGGCGCTTGCCTTTTTCGTGCTGGACCTGCTCACCCCGGGCAAGCTCGGCGAGGTCGTCTGCTCCGACGAGCCACACCCGGTGGCCCGGGTCAGCGCCGCCAGCCACTTCGGCGCGGCGCTGATCGTCTGCGCCTGCATCGCCTGAACTGATCCGCCTTTCCGCGACCCCGGCCGGCTTCGTGCCCGGCCGGGGTCGTCGGCGTGACCACCTCAACCGGCGTGACCACCAACCGACGTAGATCACCAACCGAGGTGGCCAACGACCGACGTAGATCACCAACATCAGCTGTCGCTGCAAATCTTGCAGTCCCTTTCAGGGGTCTGATCGGCGGAAATTCCCTAAAGCTGGAGCGCGCCCCTGGTGTGGAGGGATACATGCTGGTAACTTTCCTGCAACCTTTGCTGCAAGGGCTTGCAACACCTTTCGCATTGTTGCGCCGGGCCGAAGCCCGGCGCGGGGTGTCAGGAGAGCCATGGAACATCGTTCGTCGACCCGTGCGGGGCGAATCGGCCGAGGGTGGAGGCGATGGGCCGTGGCCGGCTCCGCCGCCGTCCTCGTCGCCAGCCTGCTGCCGGTGGCCGCGGCATCGGCCGCCAACACCGTCACCGTCTACTACCAGCCACCGGCCGCCTGGGGCACGTCGGTGAACATCCACTACGGCATCGACGGATCCGGTTGGACCCCGGTGCCGGGCGTGGCCATGGACGCCGCCTGCCCCGGCTGGCGTCTCAAGACCATCGACCTGGCTACCGCCAACGGCCTACAGGTGGTCTTCACCAACGGCGCGGGGGTCTGGGACAACAACAACGGTGCGAACTACCGGCTGGGCACCGGACCGGTGCGCGTGGCCGCGGGTCGGGTCTCCGCCGGCAACCCGTGCGCCGGAACCGACCCTTCGCCGACGCCGACGCCGACGCCCACCGGCACGCCTGCCCCCGGCGCCAGCGCCGAGGTCTACTACCGGCTCACCACCCGCAACTGGACCGCTGCGAACATCCACTACCGGCCCACGGGCGGCACCTGGACGGCGGTGCCCGGCACGGCCATGGAGGTGGCCTGCGCGGGGTGGGCACGCAAGGTGGTCGACCTGGGCACGGCCAGCGGCCTCACCGCCGCGTTCAACAACGGCGCCGGGCAGTGGGACAACAACAACGGTGCGGACTACACCATCGGCACCGGCCGCAGCACCGTCTCCGGCGGCGTGGTCACCCCGGCCGCGGCAGACCCGTGCGGGGCTCCACCTCCACCGGACACCAGCGCACCGTCGGTGCCGGCCGGGCTCAGGGCCACGGTGGACGGGGTCCGGGTCACCGTCGACTGGACGGCGTCGACCGATGACCGGGCGGTGACCGGGTACGAGGTCATCCGCACCGGCGGCGACTCGGGGACGGTGCGCACGACCACCACGGGCACCCGGCACGTGGCAGCCGGCCTGCTGCCACGTACCGCGTACCGCTGGACGGTGCGGGCGCGCGACGAGGCAGGCAACTGGTCGGCGGCGAGCGACCCGGTCAGCGCGACCACCGGCGACGCGCCGCCCGCGCCGGCCGGCGGCGCACCGCTCGGCGGTGACCCCCGCGAGGACACCATCTACTTCGTGATGACCGCCCGGTTCGCCGATGGCGACCCGAGCAACAACCGGGGCGGCAGCCAACACGTCCGCTCCGGCAACGCCGCCAACGACGACCCGATGTTCCGGGGAGACTTCCAGGGACTCGTCGACAAGCTCGACTACATCAAGGCGCTCGGCTTCTCCGCCATCTGGATCACCCCGGTGGTGTTGAACCGCTCCGACTACGACTTCCACGGCTACCACGGCTGGGACTTCTACCGGGTAGACCCGCGCCTGGAGAGCCCCGGCGCGAGCTACCAGGATCTGATCAACGCCGCACACGGCAAGGGCATCAAGATTTTCCAGGACGTGGTCTACAACCACAGCTCACGGTGGGGGGCGAAGGGCCTCTTCACCCCTACCGTGTACGGCGTACGGGACGAGCAGTGGAAGTGGTACTACGACCAGCCGCAGGCCGGGCGGGAGTACGACCCGATGGTCGAACACGACGGCGCCGACCCGACGCTTACCGCGGCCCAGAACGCCCTCGCCAAGGGGAGGCCGTACAACGGCGACCTCTGGTCGTCGCAGGCTTCGACAGGTAACCGGTGCCTGCGCTGGGGCACCCCGAACGGCGCCTACAGCCGGGAGGGCTACACCATCTACCACTGTCAGTGGCCCGTTCCGACCAGCGGTCTGTTCCCGGCCGACCTCTACCACCAGTGCTGGATCGGCAACTGGGAGGGCGAGGACTCCCGCAGTTGCTGGCTGCACGAGGACCTGGCCGACTTCAACACCGAGAACGCGCAGGTGCAGCAGTACCTGATCGACGTCTACAACAAGTACATCGACATGGGCGTGGACGGCTTCCGGATCGACACCGCCGTGCACATTCCCAGGGTCACCTGGAACCGTCGTTTCCTGCCGGCGATCCAGCAGCACGCGGTGGCCCGGCACGGCGAGAAGGGCAAGGACTTCTACGTCTTCGGTGAGGTGGCCGCGTTCGTCAACGACAAGTGGAACCGTGGCTCGGTCAACCACTCCGCGCAGTTCTTCACCTGGAAGGAACGCCGGGAGTACAGCCCGGACGACGTCCGCGCCGCGATCGAGCAGTACGACTACGAGCAACTGCTCGGCACCGGCAACCAGCCGACAAGCGACAACGCATTCCTGCGCGGCAACGACTACCACACTCCCGACCATTCGCGTTTCTCCGGCATGAACGTCATCGACATGCGGATGCACATGAACTTCAGCGACGCGAACAACGCCTTCGGCAACGGGCGGGACTCCGATGACAGCTACAACGACGCGACCTACAACGTCGTCTACGTCGACAGTCACGACTACGGGCCGAACAAGTCCTCCGTGCGCTACACCGGCGGCACCGACGCGTGGGCGGAGAACATGAGCCTGATGTGGACGTTCCGGGGCATCCCGACGCTCTACTACGGCTCTGAGATCGAGTTCCAGAAGGGCGCGCCGATCGACTGCGGTCCCAGCTGCCCGCTGGCCACCACCGGCCGGGCCTACTACGGCGGTCACCTGGCCGGCAGCGTCACCGCCGCCGACTTCGGCGTGGTCGCAAGCGCCACCGGCGCCGTCGCCCAGACCCTGGACAAGCCGCTGGTCAAGCACGTGCAGCGGCTCAACCAGATTCGCCGGGCCATTCCCGCGCTACAGAAGGGGCAGTACTCGACCGAGGGGATCAGCGGCAACCAGATGGCGTACAAGCGCCGGTTCACCGGGGGTGGGGTGGACAGCTTCGCGCTGGTCACCGTCTCCGGCAGCGCCACGTTCACCGGCGTACCCAACGGCACCTACACCGACGCGGTGACCGGGGACGTCAAGGTCGTCACGAACGGCACGCTTACCGCGGCGGTAAGCGGAAAGGAGAACCTGCGGGTGTACGTGCTCAGCCTGCCCGGCAACCCGGCCCCCGGAAAGATCGGTGAGACCGGCCCGTACCTGAGGTGATCCGGGTGGGCGGTGCGGGGTGAAACCCGGCGGGGGCGGCATCCGGTGATGGGATGCCGCCCCCGCCCTTACCAGGGTCACTTGCCGGCGGAGTCGTCCTTGCCGGCGGAGTCGTCCTTGTCGCCGTGCGTGCCGGGGCCACCGAAGACACCGGCCTCGACGGCCGCCGTGATCGCGTCGGCCTGCTCCTGGGTGAGCTTGCCCTCCTCGACCGCCTTGGCGAGCCGCTCGGCCAGCGCCTCCGTGCGGTCCTCGGGGGAACCCTGCGGCCCCCGGTGGCCGCCACGCTCGCGGTCGCCACCACGCTCGCGGTCGCCACCACGCTCGCGGTCGCCGGCCTTACCGTCCGGACCGCCCTGCGACTTGTGCTCCTCGCGGAGCTTCTCCAGCGCCTCGGTCACCTGCTCGGCGGGCACACCCAGCTCCTCGGCGAGCGCCTCGGCGAACGCCTGGCGGTGCTCCCCGCGCTCCGGCCGCTGGCCGTCCTTGCGCTGGTCCTCGGCGCTGGCGCTGGCGCTCGGCGTGGCCTTGTCGTCGGCGAGGGCCACGGTGGGAGCGGCGATCCCCACGGCGAGCACACCGGCGGCGGCCAGTCCGCCCAGCAGGTGCTTCTTCGAGATCGTGCGGGACATCGATCCTCCAACTCGTCGGTGATTGCTTTTCGTCACCGACAGTGACCGCATTGACTGAGGGGCACCCGTGCCGATGCTGTCAGCGAGCTGACAAATTTCAGCGATAAATCGGACAAATCTTCAATTCCGGCGCACCCGGGTGGTCCGGCGACGGGCTGCCAAGGTGACGGGCTGCCAGGGTGGCGGGCTGCCAGGGTGGTGGCCTGTCGGGCGACTGGGCTGGCCGGGGTGGTCGGGTCAGCGGACGGCGGCGGTGACGGTAAGTGTGCCGGCGTCGGCGTCGAGGGTGGCCCGGGTGCCGACCGGGACGCTGAGCTGGCCGGGCCCGTGGCCGATCGGCAGGCCACCCAGCACCGGCACGCCCAGGTCGCCGAGCCGTTCGGTGAGCACGTCGGCGACGCTCACCTGCCAGCCGTCCGCACAGTCGCTGAACTGGCCCACCGCCACCCCGGCCAGCCCGTCCAGCACACCGGCGCGACGCAGCTGGGTCAGCATCCGGTCGACCTTGTACGGCGGCTCCTGCACGTCCTCCAGCAGCAGCACCGCCCCGGTCAGGTCCGGCATGTCCGGGGTGCCGAGCGAGGCCACCACCAGGCAGAGGTTGCCGCCCAGCAACCGGCCGTCGGCGCGCCCCGGCACGCGTACGCCGAAGGTCTCCTCGGTCGGCACGGCGCATACGGTGACCGGCTCGGTGGTGGTCAGCGCCGCGTGCAGCGACTCCGCCGAGGCCAGCGGGGTCCGCTCGTCCCGCCAGGCCGCGCCGGGCCCGTGCACCCCGGCCAGCCGGGCCCCGCGCCAGAGCGCCAACTGGAGCGCGGTGATGTCGGAGAAGCCGGCCACCACCTTCGGGTCGCGGCGGACCGCGGCCATGTCGATGGCGTCCACCACCCGCTGCGCGCCGTAACCGCCGCGGGTGCAGATCACCCCGCGGATCTCGGGATCGGCGAAGGCGGTGTTCAGGTCGGCGGCCCGCAGCGCGTCGGTACCGGCCAGGTAGCCGTGCCGGGCGTACACGTTCGGCGCGAGCACCGGCCGCAGCCCCCAACCGGTGAGCAGTTCGACGCCCCGGGCCACCCGTTCCGGACGGGTCGGTCCCGAGGGCGAGACCAGCATCACCGGGTCGCCCGGACGCAGCGCCGGCGGGCGTACCACGTGGTCGGCAGCGGTGTGGTCGGGCACAGCGGAAGAGCCTAGTCCCGCGGACTGCCCCGGTCGGCGGGACCCGATAGCCTCGACGGCGTGGCAACCGCGTTGGTGATCGAGAACGACCCGACCGACGATGTGCGGCGGCTGGGCGAGTGGCTGACCGAGGCCGGCCTCGACCTGTCGGTGACCCGCCCGTACGCGGGCGACGAAGTTCCCCCCGACCTGGCCGGACACGCCGCGCTTGTGGTGCTCGGCGGCGACCAGCAGGCGTACCCGCGAAGCGACGGATCGCCCGGGGCGCCGTGGCTCCCGGCGGTGGAGGGGCTGTTGCGCAAGGCGGTCCGGCACCGGACGCCGACGTTGGGCGTCTGCCTCGGCGCGCAGCTGCTCGCCACCGCGCACGCCGGCACGGTCGAGCGCAGCCCCTCCGGGCCCGAGGTCGGTCCGGCCGTGGTGGGCCGGCGCGACGCCGCCGAGACGGATCTGCTCTTCCGGTATGTGCCGCTGATCCCGGACGTGCTCCAGTGGCACGCCGACGAGATCACCGAACTGCCCGTCGGCGCCACCCTGCTGGCCGCCTCCACCCGCTACCCGAACCAGGCGTTCCGGCTCGGTGACCGCGCCTGGGGTCTCCAGTTCCACATCGAGTGCGACACCGCGATGATCACCGAGTGGGCCAACGACTCGGCGCTCCTGGCCGAGCTGGGTTACGACCCGCAGCTGGTGATCGCCGCCTGCGACGCGGTGCTCGTCGACATCGAGGAGGTTTGGCAGCCCTTCGCCGCGCGGTTCGCCGCGCTGGCCCTCGGCGAGTTGGACGACAGCGGACCGCGCCGCAGCCTGCCGCTGCTCGGGCACTGATGGGGCGGCCGACCAGCGCCACGGGCCGGCTCGCCCGCTACGGCTTCGGCAGCGCCGACGACGACGGCGGCGCCCGCGCCGCCGACCTGCTCGGCCCGAACGGGCTCGGCCTGTGGCGGCCGGAGCCGCAGGAACCCACCGACGAACAGGCCCAGGAGTTGCTCACCGCGCTGTCCCGGGCCGCCGACCCGGATCTGGCGCTGCGCCAGTTGCACCGGCTGGTCGAGGCCGAGCAGCGCGCCGAGGCCGGCCCGAACGGCACGGTGGCCGACCCTGCCGCCGGCATCGGCGCCAGCTCCACGCTGCTCGCCGCCCTGGCCGACGATCCGGGGCTGCGCCGCCGGCTGATCGCCGTGCTGGGCGCCTCCTCCGCGCTGGGGGACCACCTGGTCGCCAACCCCGACCAGTGGCCGGTGCTGCGCACCGAGCCGGACGGGCTGGCGCCGACCGCCGACGGGCGGCTCGACGGGGAGTGGCTGCCGGCGGCACCACCCCAGGGCGCTCCGGCGCCGGGTGCCGCTGCCGCCACGCCGGGTCGTGCCGGTGCCGCCGCGCGGGGCCGCGCCGGTGTAGGCAACCCGATCGCGGCGCTGCGGCGCGCGTACCGGCTGGCGCTGCTGCGCATCGCGGCGGCCGACCTGACCGGCGGACGCGGCCTGGAACAGACCATGGCCGCCCTCTCCACGCTTGCCGACGCCACCCTCTCGGCCGCGTACGCGATCGCGGTGGACGAGTTGCCCGAGGGCACCCGGCAGCCTCGGCTGGCGGTGGTGGCGATGGGCAAGTGCGGCGGTGGGGAACTGAACTACGTCTCCGACGTCGACGTGATCTTCGTGGCCGCCGAGGACGACGACCTGGCCACCGCCACCACCGTGGCCACCCGGCTGATCCACATCTGCGGCCTGGTGGCCTGGCCGGTCGACGCCGCGCTGCGCCCCGAGGGCAACCGGGGGCCGCTGGTGCGTACCCTCGCCAGCCACCTGGCCTACTACCGACGGTGGGCGCGTACCTGGGAGTTCCAGGCCCTGCTCAAGGCCCGCCCGGCCGCCGGTGACCTGGCGCTGGGCCGGGAGTGGATCGACGCCCTGGCCCCGCTGCTCTGGCAGGCGGCCGAACGACCGGAGGCGGTCGAGGACGTCCGCGCGATGCGCCGGAAGATCATCGACAACATCCCGCCGAAGGAGCTGGAACGCGAGATCAAACGCGGCCCGGGCGGGCTGCGGGACATCGAGTTCGCGGTGCAGCTGCTCCAGTTGGTGCACGGGCGCGGCGACGAGTCGCTGCGCGCCCCCGGCACCATCCCGGCGTTGCGGGCGCTGGTCACCGGCGGCTACGTCGGCCGGGCCGACGGGGAGGCGCTGCTGCGCGGCTACCGCTTCCTGCGCGGCGTCGAGCACCGCCTGCAACTACAGGGCCTGCGGCGGACCCACACCGTGCCGACCGAGCCGGGGGCGCTGCGCTGGCTCGCCACCGCGCTCGGCTACACCGCCACGCCCGGCCGCAGCGCGGTGGAGGAGTTCCGCGCCGAGTGGGTCACCCACGCCACCGAGGTACGCCGGCTGCACGCCAAACTGCTCTACCGGCCGCTGCTGGAGTCGGTGGCCCGGGTACCGGCCGACGGGCTGCGGCTGACCCCGCAGGCGGCCCGCAACCGGCTGGAGATCCTCGGCTTCGCCGACCCGGCCGGGGCGCTGCGTCACCTCCAGGCCCTCACCGGCGGGGTGAGCCGCACCGCCGCCATCCAACGCACCCTGCTGCCGGTGCTGCTCAGCGAGTTCGCCGACGCCCCCGAACCGGATCGCGGCCTGCTCAACTACCGGCAGGTCTCCGACTCGCTCGGCAGCACCCCCTGGTATTTGCGGCTGCTGCGCGACTCCGGGCCGGTGGCCCGGCGGCTGGCCCGGGTGCTCTCCTCCTCCCGGTACGTCGCCGACCTGCTGGCCCGCGAGCCGGAGGCGCTGCGCCTGCTGGCCGAGGAGAGCGAACTGCGGCCCCGGCCCCGCGAGGTGCTCTACGACGGCTTCGCCGCCGCCGCGGCCCGGCACGCCGGTGACCCGGTCGAGGCCATCCGGGCGGTACGCGCGCTGCGCCGGCGGGAACTGCTCCGCCTCGCCTGCGCCGACGTGCTCAGCCGCGCCGGGTCGCTCGCACCGTCGCGTCCCGACGGTGACCGGTCGACGCCCGGCCTGGCCGACATCACGGCGGTCGGCTCCGCGCTCTCCGCCGTCACCGACGCCACCCTCGCCGCCGCGCTGCGCACCGCCCGGACCGCCCAGCCGACCCTGCCGGAACTGAAGTTCGCGGTGATCGGGATGGGCCGGCTCGGCGGCTACGAGTCGAACTACCTCTCCGACGCCGACGTGCTCTTCGTCTACGAGCCGCCGGAGGGCGTCACCGAGAGCGCGGCCAGCGCCGCCGCCCAGGCAATCGCCGAGGAACTGCGTCGGCTGCTCGGCATGCCCGCGCCCGATCCGGCGCTCGGCGTCGACGCCGACCTGCGTCCGGAGGGCCGGCAGGGGCCACTGGTCCGCAGCCTCGCCGCCTACCAGCAGTACTACGCCCGCTGGTCCCGGGTGTGGGAGGCGCAGGCGCTGCTGCGGGCCCGGTGCGTGGCCGGCGACACCGACCTGGGCACCCGGTTCGAGCAACTGGTCGATCCGGTCCGCTACCCGGCCGACGGGCTGACCCGGGAGCAGATCATCGAGATCCGCCGGATCAAGGCGCGGGTGGAGACCGAACGGCTGCCCCGGGGCGCCGACCCGGCCACCCACACCAAGCTGGGTCGGGGCGGCCTGGCCGACGTCGAGTGGGCGGTGCAGCTGCTCCAGTTGCGGCACGCCGGTGCGTACCCGCAGCTGCGCGGTACGCGTACCCTCGACGCGCTGCACGCCGCCCGGGACGCCGGCCTGGTGGACCCGGTGGACGCCGAGGCGATGGTGGCCGGCTGGACCCTCGCCGCGCAGGTCCGCAACGCGCTGATGCTGGTCCGGGGCCGGGCCGGCGACCAACTGCCCCGGCACGGCGTGGAGTTGGCCGGCGTGGTCCGGTTGCTCGGTGCGGACGACCCGGGCGAGTTCCTCGACGAGTACCTGCGTACCGGCCGCCGCTCCCGCGCCGCCACCGAGCGCGTGCTGGAGATGTGATTCAGCTGCCGAGGGTGTACGTCCCGGCCTGGGGGACCGTCACCGTCGTCCAGTCCCCGTCGGCGGAGACCGTCGCGCCACCGGAGGCGGTCAGCCAGCGGCTGTATCGGATGCGGACCGGCACCGGGCCGGGGTGGGCGGCGCGGAAGGTGATCGAGGCGCCATCGGCGTCGAGCAGTTCGCCGGGCGGCCCGACCAGTGGTGTCGGGTCGGTCACCGCGTACAGCCGCCACCGCCGCTCCGACCAGACCTCGGTCAGGTACGGCAGGCCCGCCACGACCAGTTCGGCCTCGGCCCGACCGACCCAGGAGAGCGGCGCGTCGGGCACCGCGACGTACTGCACCGCGTTCTCGTCCAGCCAGGCCCGGTAGCTGTCCGGGTCCAGCGGCACACCGGTGCCGGCGGCACCCGGCACGGTGGTGAAGAAGAGCGGGTTGCGGTCGATGTCGGCCTGCCGCAGCCAGCCCCGGGCCAGCGGCAGGTCGCCGAGCCGGGCCGCCTCCCAGTAGTTCCGGGTCGGCGGCACCTCCAGCCGGCCGGTGAGCCCCCGCCGGTCCAACTCGGCGCGCAACGGCGCGAAGTAGCCGGGATCGCTTGTCGGGTCGCCGATGCTGCGCAGGTCGGCGGGGACCACCGGCGGTTGCCACCAGCAGACTGCCACCAGCAGCGCGGCCAGCGCCACCGCCGCCACCGGGCGTCGCGCCCGCCACCGCGCCGCCGGTCCGGACCGCCCAGCCGACTGGGTGGGCCGACCGGTCGGCCAGGCGGGCAGGCGGGCGGCGGCGGCCAGGACCGGCAGCGCGAACATGGTCGCCAGCCGGGTGGCGTTCAGACCGACCGGAGTGTGCACCAGCGCCGCCGCGACCACTCCGCCCGCCGCCAGCAGCGCGCCCAGCCGTACCGGGCGATAGCCGACCAGCACGGCGACGAGCAGCGCGGTCACCGTGGCCCGGACCGTGTCGGTGCGGCTGATGTTCATCCAGCCACCGTCGCCGAACAGCAGCGCCGTCACGCCCAGCGGCAGCGCGGCGGCGACCGCGACGGCCAGCCCGTCGGCGTAGCGGCGGGAGAGCAGCAGCGCCACCCCGGCCAACCCGACGAAGAGGCCGGCCACCGGACTGGTCGCCGAGGCCAGCAGCGCGCCGGCCGCAGCCA
The DNA here is from genome assembly GCF_059553435.1 of Micromonospora sp. PRAS1. Classification (NCBI taxonomy): domain Bacteria; kingdom Bacillati; phylum Actinomycetota; class Actinomycetes; order Micromonosporales; family Micromonosporaceae; genus Micromonospora; species Micromonospora sp. PRAS1. The sequence goes on along the minus strand of NZ_JCANNB010000002.1, from coordinate 298,871 downwards.
GCGCCAGCCGCAGCCAGCCGCCTGCCAGCCAGCCGCCGGGAGGTGAGTCGGCCGGTCGGGAGCCGGGGAGAGGTGAGTCGGCCGGTCGGGAGCCGGCCGGGGACCAGGTGAGGGCGAGCAGGGCGGCGAGGCCGAAGGCTACCCCGAGGCCGTACGTCACCCGACCGGAGACCAGGTTGCCGGCGATGGTGACCACCCCTACCAGGCTGCCGAGCAGCGGCCGGGGCACCCCGGTACGCACCAGCAGCGCCGCGAACGCGGTCGCCGCCCCGATCAGGGCCAGCGCACCGGTGAGGCGTACCCCGAGCAGGGCCATCAGCGGCTGGGCGAGCAGGCTGTAGCCGAACTGCTGGACCCCGGCGTACCAGCGCAGGTCGACCGGGGACGGGCCGTGCGCGGCGAAGAAATCGGCCCGCGCGACCTGCGCGGCCAGGTCCGAACCCATCGCCGGCAGGATGAGGTACGCCACACCCAACGCCCCGGCGGACGCGGCGGCCAGCGCCACCACCCGACTGCCCCGCATGCCCACCTCCGTACCGCGATCACGGTACTGGCAGCATGTCCGGCGTGCCCCATCACCTCGTGCGCTGGATCGGACTTGCCGGCTCGACCATGCTCGCCGTGGCGGCGTTCCTCGGTGGCGCCCTGCCCGACGGAGACCTGCGACCCACCCCGCTGAAGATCTGGCAGGGCCCAAACGGTCCGCTGATCATCGGGTTGTGGCTGGTCGGCACGGTCGCCATGGCGGTCGCCTGGTGGGTGCTGCGGGACCGGGTGCCGTCGGCGCGGTGGGCCCTGGTCACCGCCGGGCTGTGGATGCTGCCGTTCCTGGTCACACCGCCGCTGGGTAGCCGCGACGCGTACGCGTACGCCTGCCAGGGGGCGAGCTACGCCAACGGCATCAGCCCGTACGAGTACGGCGTCTCCACCCTGCCCTGCCCGTGGCTGGACACCATGTCGTACATCTGGCGGGACACCCCGGCCCCGTACGGACCGCTCTTCGTGGTGCTCTCGGGTGCGGTGGTCGCGGCGACCGGGTCGCTGCTCGGCAGCATCGCGCTGTTCCGGGTGCTCGCGGTGGCCGGCGTGGCGCTGACCGCGGCCTGCCTGCCGGTGCTGGCCCGCCGCTGTGGTGTACCGGTCGAGCGGGCGCTCTGGCTCGCACTGGCCAGCCCGCTGGTGGGGGTGCACCTGATCTCCGGGGTGCACAACGACGCGTTGATGGTCGGGCTGCTGGTGGCCGGACTGGCCATCGTGGTCAGCCGGCCGGGCCGCACCTGGCCGCTGCTGGCCGGCGGGATGGTGCTCGGCCTGGCCGCCGGGATCAAGGTGACCGCGCTGGTGGTGGTGCCGTTCGCGGCGCTCGCCGCGATCGCCGACGGGTTCTCGCTGCGCGGGCTGCTGCGCGACGGTACGCCGGTGGTCGGCGGGGCGGTCGGGACGGTGTTCGGGGTGACCCTCGCCGCCGGGCTGGACCTGGGCTGGATCACCGGGCTCTCGCACGGCAACGAGGTGATCGCCTGGACCTCGCCGCCGACCGCGATCGGGCAGACCATCGGTTACCTGGCGCTGCCGTTCGGCCTGCACGTCGACGCGCTGCCGGTGACCCGGGGCATCGCCGTGGTGGTGCTGGCGGTGCTGCTGGTGTGGCTCTGGTTCCGGGCCCGATACCGCGAACCGCTCTGGCACGCCGCGCTGGCGTTGACCGCGACGGTGGCGCTGGCCCCGCTGTTCCACCCCTGGTACTGGTTCTGGCCGTTGGCGTTGCTCGCGGCCACCGCCCACCGCACCTGGTGGTTCAGCGCGGTGACGGTGTACTCCTCGTTCCACGTGCTGGCCGACGGCACCGGGCTGCCCCGGTACACCAAGACGGTCGGTGCGCCGCTGATGACGCTGTTCGTGATCGTGGTGGCCGTCCGCTTGGTACGGTCGGCTCGGGCGGCCCGCCAACCGGTCCCCGCCGACTGAGGGCCCGCCCGGTTCCCGCCGGCTAGAGGCGGTTCGCGCGGGCCTGCGCCGTCGATCGGGCCGGGTCGCGGATGAGTTCAGCCGGCTGCTGCCGACTGAGGAGAGGTACGGCGGTGACCGACCCCGGCATCTCCCGATCCGCCCCGGCCGTCGCCACCGACTCGGCTACCGGCCGCGACGCCCGGCCGCCCACCGGACGAGACCGGAACGTCCGCTGGATCGGGTTGGCCGGGGCGGTGTCGCTCGCGGTCGCCGGGTATCTCGGCGGCGCACTGCCCGACGCCATCACCACGCGAAACTCCGGAAACGCTCCGCTGGCCGTGGCGCTGTGGCTGCTCGGCACCACCGCCATGGTCGGCGCCTGGTGGGCGCTGCGCGGCGGTGCCCCGTCGACCCGGTGGGCGTACGTAACCGCCGGGCTGTGGGCGTTGCCGCTACTGGTCACCGCCCCGCTCGGCAGCCGCGACGTCTACTCGTACGCCTGCCAGGGCTGGGTGTACGCCGACGGCGGTGACCCGTACGTCACCGGGGTGGGCGCGGCCGGCTGCCCCTGGCTGGACGCGGTGGCGCCGGTCTGGCGGGACACCCCGGCCCCGTACGGTCCCTTCTTCGTGCTGCTTGCCGCGCTGGCCGTGCTGCTCGGTGGTGGCCTGATCGGCACGGTGCTGTTGTTGCGGCTGCTCGCGGTGGCCGGGCTGCTGGCGGCGGCGGCCTGCCTGCCGGGCCTGGCCCGGGCGGTGGGCGTGCCGCCCCGGCGGGCGGTCTGGCTGCTGCTGGCCTGCCCACTGGTCGGCGTGCACCTGGTGGCCGGCGCGCACAACGACGCGGTGATGCTCGGCCTGCTCCTGCCCGCCCTGCTGCTGGTGACCCGCCGCCCGGCCCGGCCGGCGCCGCCGTCAACACCGTCGGGACCGTCGGCGTCGCTGTCAAGACCGTCGGAGTCGCTGTCGGGACCGTCGGCGTCGCTGTCGGGACGGTCGGCGCCGCTGTCAAGACCGTCGGCGTCGCTGTCGGCACCGTCGGAGTCGCTGTCGGGAACGCTGCCGGGCTGGATGGAGGCGCTGCGGGGTCTGGGTTGGCTGCTGCTCGCCGGGGTGCTGCTCGGGCTTGCGGTGTCGGTGAAGGTCACTGCCGTGGTGGTGGTGCCGTTCGCGGCACTGGCCGCCGTGCGGGGCCGACCCCGCGTGGCGACGTTGCTGCGCGATGGCGGGCCGCTGCTCGTCGGGGTGCTCGGCGGGCTGGTGGCCCCCTCGCTGCTCGCTGGTCTCGGGCCTGGTGGTTGGCTCGCTGGGCTGGGCCGCAGCGGCGACACCGTGCAGTGGACCTCGCCGTCGACCGCCGTCGGCATGGTCGTCGACTACGCCGGGGACCTGTTCGGCCGCCACCTCGACGCGGTGCCGGTCACCCGCGCCGCCGGCCTGCTCCTGCTCGCCGCGTTCCTGCTCGCACTCTGGCACCACACCTGGTCCACCGCCCGCCGCACCAGTTCGTCGATCATGAAGTTATTGCCACGGAAAGCGCTTACCGAGGGCAATAACTTCATGATCAACGCGGCGGGGGTGGGGTTGGCGGCGACCGTGGTGCTCTCGCCGGTTTTTCATCCGTGGTACGCGACCTGGCCGCTGGCGGTGCTCGCGGTGGCGGCCACCCGGACCACCTGGTTCGTGCTCCCCGCTGCGGTGGTGTCCTTCCTCGCCCTGCCGGACGGCACCAACGTGGCCCGACTGGTGAAGGCACCCGGTGCGGTGGCGATGACCGTGCTGGTGCTGGCTGCCGCGATCTGGGCACTGGGTCGCTCATCCCGCCTGCGCCGCTGACCCGCCTGCGCCGCTGACCCGCCTGCGTCGCTGACCCGCCTGCGTCGCTGATGAGGAACTGCGATCGCTGACGGTGTGGCGACTTCTGCCTCGGCGTGTCGAGTCGCTGCACCGTCAGCGATCCGGGTGATCCTCAGCGACGCGCGCCGCAGGTGGGGCAGGGTTCGGCGGGTGGGGTGCCGAGGCGGCGGCGCAGGGCGACGGCGGCCGGCAGCAGGGTCGGCCCGATCAGGGCGACGGCGAGCGCGGCGGCGACCAGGGTGGGGTAGCTGGGGCGCGGTGCAGCGCTGGCGAGGCCGTCCGCCGCACCGGCCAGGATGTGCACGTTGAGCAGCCCGACCGGGGTGAGCAGGGCCAGCACGGCCCAGCCGCCGCGTGCATCGCGGCGCATGCCCAGCCCGATCGCGAGCAGCAGGGTGACGCCCAGCAGCACCGTGCCGACCGCAGGCAGGAACTCTTCACTGCCGCCGCGGTACGCACCCCAGTAGGAACCGAAGCCCATCACGTAGGAGAAGCCGCCGCCGACGACCGCCGCCGCAACCGGCAGGGCCCGGGCCGGCGGCGGCAGGTGGTCGCCGACCGCGAGCGCCAGCACGCCGAGCGCGACCTGCGGCACCAGCACCAGCAGCGGCGGCCGGGGCGCGCCGGCGACCGCGCTGATCACCGGCAGCAGCGCGGTCGCCAGCAACGCCAGGGCGATCGCCGCTCGGGTGGGGCGGCCCGGTGCGACGGCCGCGACCAGCACGGCGAGCAGCCAGCCGCACCACGCGACGATCCCGACCGAGACGAACGGGCCGAACACCGGCACCTCCGCCTCGGCCGGCGGCAGGCGTTGCTCGGCGAGCAGCCAGAAGCCGGTGAGGAAGGCGGCGGTGGTCAGCGCGAGCAGCCCGGCGAGGCGTACCCCGGGGATCAGGTCGATGGCGCCGGCGGCCCGCAGTCGCTGACGGAGGCCGCCGCGCCCGAGGTCCGCGACGTCCGCGAGGGAGGGCCAGCGTCGCCCCGGGCCGGCCAGGTCGAGGTACGTCCCGACGATCTCGTCGCCGCGGTCGTGGCGGTAGTCCGCCGGGTACGCCCACAGCAGGCGCCGGTAGCGGCGCTCCAGCGCGGTCATGCCAGCCCTCCGGCGGTACGCGGGGTCAACGGCTGGGTTGCCCGGCGGGCGCGCAGCCGAGCGCTGGCCGCTTCGACGTTGTGGCTGAGCCGCTCGGTCTCGGCGGCCAGGGTGGCGTCCCCGGCGGGGGAGAGGCGGTAGTAGCGGCGCAGCCGGCCGTCGACGGTCTCCTCGCGGTCGAGTTCGACCAGGCCGGCGTCGGTGAGCCGGTCCAGCGCACCGTAGAGGGTGCCGGGGCGCAGCGAGAGCCGCCCGGCGGAAAGGGTGTCGACCTCGCCGATGATCGCGTAGCCGTGCATCGGCTCGCGGGCCAGCGCGGTGAGGATGAGGAATGTGGGTTCGCGCAACGGTGTGTCCACGCGGCTCAATATATCGGACGCGAAGGTATTCGGTTGCCCCTCGGCGACCGAATGCGATGCGTCAGACCGGAATGTGGTCGGCGATAACCTGGGCCCAGCGCCGGTAGCCGGCCGCCGAAAGGTGGAACCGGTCCGTGGCGAAGAAGTGCTGCGGCGGGATTTCGGTCATCGTGACCCAGGTGGTGCCCGGGCGCGTCCGGCAGATGTCGCGCGAGACCTCGTCGAGTGCCTCGGCACGCGCGGTCAGCACCCGGCCAAGGGCCGGGGGGATCGATGGGAACAGCGCGAACGGCGGAATGCCGGCCACGATCACGTGTCCGGAACGCTCGATGAGATCGTCGACGATGGCCGCCAGGTCAGCGGCCCAGTCGTCGGGGTGCCGGCCGCCCATCACGTCGTTGCCGCCAGCCAGGAGCACAGCCGCATCGAGCTTCTCGCCGATCCGGGGCAGGAGCCGATAGCGAATCCGGCGCGCGGTGGCGCCGAACTGGCCGACCACCTGCCACTGCACAGGCCGCTGCGTCCGCAAAGTCAGCTCACTGGCGAGCCATCCGGTGAAACTCTCGTCATGGTTGTCGACCCCACACCCGGCCGCCGTGGAGTCGCCGAGGACGGCGACGCGCAGGGGCTGGCGTGCCATGGATGTGCCGAACGTGCCGGTGGTCGGCCCGGCCGCCGGCGGGGCCATCTTGATGGTGGCCTTGAGCCACAAGCCCTGCATCGTGGCGATCGGCCGATCCAATGCCTTCATCATCGGCTCGACACCCCGCTGTGGGCCTTGCCCGCCGCGATCCGGGACGCCGCGATTCGGGACGCCGCGATTCGGGACGCCGCGATCCGGGACGCCGCTTTGCGCAGAACGCCGGGCACGAGCCGACGATGCAGGGCCGACAGCGGAGGCCAGACCAGGTGTGCCAGCCAGCGGTCGTAGCGTAGGAATGTTCCCAGAGCCACGCTGTCGCCGCTTGCTTGGACGACCAGGTTGGCGGCCAGGAACCAAGAGTCAGCCTCGAGTCGGATCCAATCGTCTCCCTGCTCGCCGATCTGCCAGCCGGCTACGGTGTCCGCTGACGCGGTCCGGCTGAGCCGCAGGCCCATCAGGCCTCGCCACAGAAACAGCTCGATGGCGTCGGGCGTGTCACCGAACATCACCCGGGCCCACCGTTCGACAGTCGCGGCGGCGGCGTCGGTCGGTAGCGCGAAGTGGTCGGCGTAGTCGATCCGAGACAGCGAGGTGAGGGTACGCACCGACGCGGGCAGGCGTTCGGCTCCGACGGTGCTGACGGCGGCTCCTACGGTCATGGGGACAGCTCCATTCGTAATATACGGTGCCGTATATAGCTACTGTAGCGGGTGTATACGGTGGTGTACACAACAGGACGAGGTGAGACTCAGTGGCTGTCACCCGCACGCCCCGCGACAGGTGGATCGAGGAGGGTCTGCTGGTCTTGGCCGAGGGCGGCCCGGACGCCGTCCGGGTCGAGGTGCTCGCGAAGCGGATCGGCGTCACCAAGGGCGGTTTCTACGGCTTCTTTGACGACCGTGATGCGCTGCTGCGCGCGATGCTCGACGTGTGGGAGCGTGAGAGCATCGACGAGGTGATCGCGCGCGTCCAGCGTGAGGGTGGCGACCCGCGCGGCCAGATCCAGCGGGCCGGCCTGCTCACGTTCTCGAGTAGCCGGTTGCTGCCGATCGACCTCGCGATCCGCGCCTGGGCGCGGCGCGATGAGGTGGTCGCCGAGCGGCTGCGCGCGGTGGACAACCGGCGGATGGCGCTGCTGCGCCAGATGATCGGCGCCTTCTATTCGGACCCGGAGGAGATCGAGGCCCGCGCCCTGCTCGCCTTCTGCATGGCGATTGGCGTGCATTTCCTGGCCGCCGATCACGAGCAGCGCACGCGGAGTGAGGTTGCGCAGCGTGCGGTCGACCTGTTGTTCGATCGCGCGCCCCGATCCGCGGCGGCCGAAACGGCGGCACGCAAGCCCTGACGGCGCGCTCGGGTCAACACGAAACGGCGGTCATGCCCGGCTGGAAGCCGGGCATGACCGCCGTTTCGTGAAGTTGTACCCAACCCGTACCCAGGATCAGTGGTGATCCTGTTGGTTCAGGTCGGCACCTTGATCGGTCTCAGCAGTCGAAGTACATGGCGAACTCGTGCGGGGTCGGGCGCAGCCGCACCGGGTCGACCTCGTTGGCCCGCTTCCAGTCCACCCAGGTGGAGATCAGGTCCGGGGTGAAGACGCCACCGTCGAGCAGGTAGTCGTGGTCGGCCTCCAGCGCGTTCAGCACCTCGGGCAGCGAGCCCGGCACCTGCTTGACGTCGCCCCACTCCTCCGGCGGGAGGTCGTAGAGGTCCTTGTCGATCGGAGCCGGCGGCTCGATCTTGCTCTTGATGCCGTCCAGGCCGGCCATCATCATCGCCGAGAAGGCGAGGTAGACGTTTGCCGACGGGTCCGGCACCCGGAACTCGACCCGCTTGGCCTTCGGGTTGCTGCCGGTGACCGGGATGCGGGTGCAGGCGGAGCGGTTGCGCTGCGAGTAGACCAGGTTGACCGGCGCCTCGAAGCCCGGCACCAGGCGACGGTACGAGTTGACCGTCGGGTTGGTGAAGGCGAGCAGCGACGGCGCGTGGTGCAGCAGGCCACCGATGTACCAGCGGGCGGTGTCCGACAGGCCGGCGTAGCCGGTCTCGTCGTAGAACAGCGGCTCGCCGCCCAGCCAGAGGCTCTGGTGGGTGTGCATGCCGGAGCCGTTGTCGCCGAAGAGCGGCTTCGGCATGAAGGTCGCGGTCTTGCCGTTGGCCCAGGCCTCGTTCTTCACGATGTACTTGAAGAGCTGGAGCTGGTCGGCGGCGTGCAGCAGGGTGGAGAACTTGTAGTTGATCTCCGCCTGGCCGGCGGTGCCGACCTCGTGGTGCGACCGCTCCACAGTGAAGCCGGTGTCGATCAGCCGGCGCACGATGCTGTCCCGCAGGTCGGCGTAGTGGTCGACCGGCGGCACCGGGAAGTAGCCGCCCTTGTACGCGGTCTTGTAGCCGCGGTTGCCGCCCTCTTCCTCGCGGCCGGTGTTCCAGGCGCCCTCGATCGAGTCGATGTAGTAGAACGACTGGTGCGCCGAGGTCTCGTGGCGGATCGAGTCGAAGATGTAGAACTCCGCCTCGGCGCCGAAGTACGCGGTGTCGGCGATGCCGCTGGCCGCGAGGTACGCCTCGGCCTTCTTCGCCACGTTACGCGGGTCGCGGCTGTACGCCTCGCGGGTGAACGGGTCGTGGATGAAAAAGTTCAGCGCGAGGGTCTTCTGCGCGCGGAACGGGTCGATGAAGGCGGTCGCGACGTCCGGGAGCAGGAGCATGTCCGACTCGTGGATCGCCTGGAAGCCCCGGATCGACGACCCGTCGAAGGCGAGACCGTTTGTGAAGAAGTCATCGTCGACGGACTCCACCGGCAGGTTGAAGTGCTGCATGACGCCGGGCAGGTCACAGAAACGTACGTCGACGAACTTCACGTCCTCATTCTTGAGGTAACGCAGGAGTTCCTCGGGATTGGCGAACACTCGTCCTCCTGGCACGTCCACGGGGTAGCTAGGCTCCTGGCGACGCTATGACCGTGCGGTTGCCCGGCCATGTCTCCAGTGTTTCTGCCGTGTTACGTCCCTCGCGCTGTGTCACTCCCGCTGGCCAACCGGGCCCTGGCGGGCCGAGGGACGAGCCGACCCGGCCAGTGTAATGACACTTGGCGCCATTGGTCCCTTTCGGCACCGCGCGGCGGCCTGGCTAGGCTTGTCCGCTGTGACCAGCCAGCCGCACCGCCCGACGCCCCCTGCCGCGGACCCTGACCTCATCCCGGCCGACCTGGGCCGGCGATTCGGGGCGCTGGTCATCGACTGGGTGCTCTGCCTGCTCGCGGCGGGCCTGTTCGCCAGCCCGACCCGGGACGCCTGGGCGCCGGTGGTCGTGCTGATCGTGGAGTACGCCATCTTCCTCGGCCTGTTCGCGCAGACCCCCGGCATGTATCTGACCCGGATCCGCTGCGTCGACTGGACCGACGGCGGCCGGATCGGGGTGCTCCGGGGCCTGCTGCGCGGCGTACTCCTGGCGCTCGTCGTGCCCGCCCTGCTGATGGACCAGCACCGTCGTGGCCTGCACGACCGGCTCGCCGGCTCGATCGTCACGCCGGCCACCCGCTGACCCGTCTTCCCGCAGGAGTGGGTCAGCGGCCGCGCATCTGGCGGAAGGCGCCCCGCGGCGGGCGCAGGTTCTTCGGGACGGCGCCCTTGGGCATCTGCGGGCGGGCCGTCAGCGCCTTGAGCCGCTTGTCGAGGGCGTTGACGTCCTTGCCGCTGAGGTTGCGCGGCAGCCGCATCAGCGTCATCCGCAGCTTGCGGATCGGCAGCTCGTCCTCCTCCTGACCGATCACGTAGTCGTAGAGCGGGGCGTTGCCGATCACCTTGGCCAGCCGGCGCTTCTCCTGGCCGAGCAGACCACGGATCCGCTGCGGATTCCCCTCCGCCAGCAGGATCACGCCCGGACGGCCGATGACCAGATGCACCATGTCCATCTGAGTGGTCGAGCTGACCGCGGGCCGGACCCGCCAGTCGCCGCGCATGCTCTCGATGATCTGCGCGGCGGCACCCGGCTGGCCCTCGGCGGCGTTCATCATCGCCCGGTTGGACCGGAGGTTGAGCACGATAAGCAGGCAGAGCAGGGCGAACAGGATGCCCAGCGGCAACCACAGCCAGCCCCAGCGCAGCACCGCGACCACGGTCAGCGCGAGCGGGATCAGCACCGCGCCGGTGGCCAGTGGCGCGAACCACTTGTCCTGGCGGGCGGTGAACCGGAAGACCAATCCGATCTGCTTCAGCCGCTGACCGAACGACACCTTCTCCTGGGGCTTTGCCATGGCATCGAGTCTAGTGGTCGAGCTCCGCACAGTTGATCCGCGCCCGGTGCCCGGCCCGACTGAGTACCTTACGTCCCCGGCCGCGCGACCACCGTCCGAAAGTAAGGAGGCCGGCGGGCACAGATCAGGCGGCGCACCAATGCTCCGGTGCCACCTTCCCGAGGATCGTCAGAGTCGGGCAGTTGACCACTACCGAAGGAGCCCGACATGTTCACCACCGACTCGGAGTTCTTCCTCGCCGTCCACCGTACGCACGCCGCCGACCTGCGCGCCGAGGCGGCCCGGGAGCGGCTGGCCCGCACCCTGCCGAGGCGCTCGGCGCGCGGCTGGCTGACCCGCCGTCGATGAGCCGCGGCAACGTCGAAGGTGGCCGTGCCGCCGGCTCACCCGCCGCCGACGAGCAGGGCGGCAATCCGGGGCGGGCGGTGCGAAAGGGGGGCGTGGCATGCTCGGTGCCGTGACCACCCGTACCACCAGCACCGTCCTTGTCGGCCGCCAGCGCGAGATGGCGCAGTTGAGCGAGGCGCTCGAGCGTGCCCGCGCTGGCGAGCCGGCCACCCTTCTGGTCGGCGGGGAGGCCGGGGTGGGTAAGACCCGGCTGCTGGAGGAGTTCGGCCGGTCGGTCGGCGACCAGGCCCGCCTGCTGGTCGGTCAGTGCCTCGAACTCGGCGAGGCCGGCCTGCCCTTCGCCCCGTTCGCCGCCGCGCTGCGCACGGTGCTGCGCACCGACGGCGCCGCCGTCTTCGCCGGGTACGAGGCCGAGTTCGCCCGCCTGCTGCCGGAGCTGGCCCGGATCCCGAGCGGCGCCCCCGTGCCGGCGGCCGTACCGCCCACGGACGCCCCCCGTGGCTACCTCTTCGACCTGGTCGCCGAGCTGTTCGACCGGCTCGCCGCCGAGCAGCCGCTGGTGCTGGTGGTCGAGGACCTGCACTGGGCCGACCGGTCGACCCGCGACCTGATCGGTTTCCTGGTGCGGGCCGCCCGCACCGGACGGCTCCTGCTGGTCTGCACCTACCGCACCGACGAGCTGCACCGGGGCCACCCGCTCCGCCCGTTCCTGGCCGAGCTGGACCGGGACCGGGACGTCGACCGGATCGAGCTGGGTCGGCTGGACCGGGACGGCACCGGGGGAGTGCTCGCCGGGCTGCTGGGTGCCGAACCGACCGCCCGCGCCGTCGACGACATCCACGACCGTACCCAGGGCAATCCGCTCTTCATCGAGGAACTCGCCGCCGCCGGCGGTCCGATCGGCTGTGCCGTGCTCCCGGACACCCTGCGCGACCTGCTGTTGGCCCGGGTCGACCGGCTGCCCGAGTCGGCCCAGCGGGTGCTGCGGATCGCCGCGGCCGGCGGTATCCGCCTGGCCCACCAGCTGCTCGCCGAGGTGGCCGGACTGCCCGAGCCGGAACTCGACGACGCGCTGCGGGCCGCCGTCGCCGCCCAGCTGCTTGTGGTCGCCCCGGACGGCGACTACGAGTTCCGGCACGCGCTGGTCCGCGAGGCGGTGCACGACGAACTGCTGCCCGGCGAGCATGCCCGGCTGCACGCCCGGTTCGCCGCCGCCATCGAGGCCCAGCCGCACCTCGTCGCCGCCGGCCGCGCCCCGGCCGAGATCGCCCATCACTGGTACGCCGCGCACGACCATCCGCGCGCCCTGGTGGCGGCCCGCGCGGCCGCCTGCGCCACGGCCGACCGTTACGCGTACGCCGAGCAGAGCCGGCTGCTGGAACGGGTGCTGGAGCTGTGGGAGCTGGTCCCCGACGCGGCCGACCGGCTCGGCATGGACCACCTGGCGCTGCTGGAGAAGACGCTCGCCGCGGCCACCACCGCCGGTGACTACCACCGGGCGCTGACCCTGACCCGGGCCGCCCTGGCCGAAGTGGACACCGAGACGCAGCCGCTGCGCGCGGCGCGGCTGCTGGACCGGCTCGGCCGGATGCTGGCGATGCTCGGCAAGAGCGACGGCGCCACCGAACTGCGCGAGGCGTACCGGCTGGTGTCCGGGGTGCCGGACGGCCCGGAGCGGCTGCGCCTGCTCGCCGAGATCGCCGATCACCTGGCCCGGATCGACCACGCCGACGGGGCCCGGATCGCGGCCGAGGTGGTGGCGGCGGCCCAGGCCGCCGGGGTCGACGGCGCGCTGGTGCCGGTACGGCTGGCGGTGCTGCGTCGACGCGAGGGCGCCCCCGATCTCGGGCTGGCCGAGTTGCGCCGGTGCGAGGCGTTGGCCCGTGCCGCCGGTGAGGTGCCGGCGCTGGTCAGCGCGCTTGTGCACATCTCCGACATGCTCTTCGAGCTGGGCCGGTACGAGGAGTCGGCGCGGGCCGCCGCCGACGGGATGACTGAGGCGCGACGGGTCGGGATCAGCCGCTCCACCGGCGCGTACCTGCTCTCCAACCGGGCCGAGGCGTTGCTGGCGCTGGGCCGCTGGACGGAGGCCGACCAGGTGTGCGCCGAGGCGGCCCGGCTCGACCCACCCGGCGTCAGCGGGCTGCACTGGCTGCTCCTGCGGGCCGGGCTGCGGCTGGCCCAGGGCCACCCCGGCGCCGACGAGACGGTGGGCCGGGCGCTCGCCTTCCTCAACAAGCCGTACCTGCACCCGCACAACCGGCTGCCGCTTGTGGAACTGCGGCTCACGGCGGCGCTCGCCGCCGACGACCGGGACGAGGCGCGGCGCGCCGTGACGGCGAGCCTGACCGATCCGGCGATCACCACCTACCCCCGCTACGGTTGGCCGGTCCTCGCCGCCCAGGCCCAGGTCGCCCGGCACCTCGCCGACGACCAGCTCGCCGCAGCGCTGGCCGAGCTGGCCGGCACCGTACCGGTCCGGTTCCCCGCCGAACGGGCGTACGCCGCCGAGGTGGCCGCCACGGTGGCGGCCGGCGACGATCCGCTCGCCGCCTGGCGGGGCGCGGTCGCGGCGTGGCGTACCGCCGGCCAGCCTGCGGCGCTCGCCCGGACGCTGCTGGTCCTCGCCGAGGTGGCGGCCGGTGCCGGAGAGCGCGACGACGTGGCGGCGGCGGTACGCGAGGCGGCCGCGCTCGCCGACGGGCTCGGTGCGACGCTGCTCGCGGAGCGGGCCGCCACGCTGGCCCGGCGGATCGGTCTGCGCGGCGCGGGCCGGGCCGGATCGGGTACCGACCTGCTGACCGAGCGCGAGCGGGAGGTGCTGCGGCTGGTCGCCGAGGGGCACAGCAACAGTCGGATCGCCGAGCAGCTCTTCATCTCACCGAAGACGGCAAGCGTGCACGTCTCCCGGATCATCGCCAAGCTCGACGTGACCAACCGGGTCGAGGCGGCCGCCGTGGCCCACCGCCTCAACCTGCTGACCGATCCCTCCTGACCGGTCCTCTCCCGACGAAGGTCAGACGAAGGTCAGGAGAGGGCGGGCTCGCGGGCGGCCAGGGCCTGCTGGTAAAGGCGGCCGGCGCGGTAGGAGGAGCGCACCAGCGGGCCGCTCATCACCCCGGCGAAACCGATCTCCTCGGCCTCGGCGGTCAGCTCGACGAACTCCTCCGGCTTGACCCAGCGCTCGACCGGGTGGTGCCGGGGGGAAGGGCGCAGGTACTGCGTGATGGTGATCAGCTCGCAGCCGGCCGAGTGCAGGTCCCGAAGGGCCTGGGAGATCTCGGCACGCTCCTCGCCGAGGCCCAGGATCAGGTTGCTCTTGGTGACCAGGCCGGCGGCGCGGGCCTGCCGGATGACGTCCAGGGACCGCTCGTAGCGGAACGCCGGCCGGATCCGCTTGAAGATCCGCGGCACCGTCTCGACGTTGTGCGCCAGCACCTCGGGCCGGGCGCCGAACACCTCGGCCAGCTGCTCGGGAACGGCGTTGAAGTCGGGGATCAGCAGCTCGACGCCGCAACCGGGTTGCAGGGCGTGGATCTGCCGGACCGTTTCGGCGTACAGCCAGGCACCGCCGTCGGGCAGGTCGTCCCGGGCGACGCCGGTGATGGTGGCGTACCGCAGACCCATCGACACCACCGACTCGGCCACCCGACGTGGCTCGTCGGCGTCGAACTCGGCCGGCTTGCCGGTGTCGATCTGGCAGAAGTCGCAGCGTCGCGTGCACTGGTCGCCGCCGATGAGGAAGGTGGCCTCGCGGTCCTCCCAGCACTCGTAGATGTTCGGGCAGCCGGCCTCCTGGCACACGGTGTGCAACCCCTCGCGGGCGACCAGCCCGCGCAGTTGGGTGTACTCCGGGCCCATCTTGGCCTTGACCTTGATCCACGGCGGCTTGCGCTCGATCGGCGTCTCGGCGTTGCGCGCCTCGATCCGCAGCAGCCGCCGCCCCTCAGGGGCGGGCGTCGCGGTACGCGCGGCCGGGCCGGTCGTCGGCGCGGAGTGCTCGATCGTCACAAAAACGAGCCTACGCCGCACGGCACCGGTCGATGAACCGCGGGCGACCGCCGTCACCCCGAAAACCCTGTGACACCGGACACCGAGGAGCGAGAAAAAGAGGTAACACGCCGACCCGCCCGGATCCTCGACGCGGACTTCTTGATCAACAGGGCCGGAACGCGGCCGGGGATCAGGGGGTGAGCAGGAGGGTGGGGAGGTGGCGTTCGACGACGGGGAGTACGTCGGCGACGGTGATCGGGCGGCCCAGTTCGGCGGTGAGCGAGGTGACCCCGGCGTCCCGGATGCCGCAGGGCACGATCCGGTCGAAGTAGGTCAGGTCGCAGTCACAGTTGATGGAGAAGCCGTGCAGGGTGACGCCCCGGGCGACCCGGATGCCGATGGCGGCCACCTTGCGGGCCGGCCCCCGCTCGTCGGCCGGGACCCAGACGCCGCTGCGGCCCTCGATCCGGCCGGCGGCCAGGCCGAACTCGGTGCAGACGTCGATCAGCAGCTGCTCGACCCGGCGGACGTACGCGACCACGTCGACCGGGTCGGGCAGGCGCAGGATCGGGTACCCGACCAGTTGCCCCGGGCCGTGCCAGGTGATCTTGCCGCCGCGGTCGACGTCCACCACCGGCGTGCCATCCATCGGCCGGTCCCACGGCTCGGTGCGCTTGCCGGCGGTGTAGACGCTCGGATGCTCCAACAGCAGCACGGTGTCGCCCTGCTCGCCGGAGATCACCGCCTCGTGCCGGCGACGCTGCTCGTCCCAGGCGGCGGTGTAGTCGAGGACGCCGGCGTGCACGGCCGTCAGGCCGGAGGTCGTCGCGGTCACGCGTACCAGCCTAGACCCGTACCCGCCGGTCACCCTCGGTGAGCCGGCTCACGGCTGACGGACCCGCCAGAGCCAGACGTCCTCGACCCGCTCCGGTTCGCCGAGCAGCGTGGTAAGCGTCCGCCGGACGGCCTCCTCGTCGACCGGCCACTTGGCGCCGTGCACCTCGTCGGGGAGCACCACCGTCTCGATCCGCCAGTGCGCCAGGTCGGCCTGGACCTCCTCGCGGGTGCCCTCGGTGACGATCGGCGGCAGGCCGCTGCGGGCGGCCTGGTCCAGCAGCGCGCCGAACGGGCGCGGCACCGGCCCGATCCGGCCCCGGCCGTCGGGCCCGCCGGGGCCGAGGAAGAAGCCGGACGGGATGGCGAACTCGCCCTGCCGGTTCGCCAGCGCGTACGCCTGCCAGCGCTGGCCGTCCGGGTAGACGTCCAGGGCGAGCGGTGCCGGGGTAAGCACCCCGCCGGGGGAGACGTAGTCGCGCCAGGCGCCGGAGGTGATGAAGCGCGGGATCGGCTCGCGCTTGATGGTCAGCAGCGGCGTCGGGAAGAGCGGGACCAGTGCCACCGCGAAGCCGACCGTCCAGGCCACCGCCGCCGCGCGGCGCGGCGGGTGGCGACGGAGCTGGTCCACGGCGTACGCCAGCAGCAGGCCGATCACCGGCGTCACCACCAGCGCCAGCCGGGCGGGCAGCGCGGCGTTCACCACCGGCAGGTGCCCCAGCAGGTCGAACGGCATCGGCAGCTCGGTCCGGTGACCGTCGACCTTGGCCACCGGACCGAAGGAGAGCGTGCTGAAGACGACCGCGAGCACGCCCAGCGCCCAGAGGGTGGCCCGCCGCCTGGGATCGGCACCGCGCCACAGCAGCACGAAACAGCCGACGGCGAGCACCAGCAGGGGCAGCCCGAAGAAGGAGTTCTCCTCGGTGGGGTTCGGGGCCAGCGAGGTGCCGAAGCCCGCCTCGCCGGCCAGCGAGCGGCGCGGGTACGCGGCGTACGCCGCGATGTCCTCGGAGTGGATCACCGCGTCGAAGCCGGTGCCGTGGAAGCGCTGCGGCCCGGCGAAGTGCAGCCAGAGCGGGTACGCCAGGAGCACTCCGGCGACCAGCGCGGTCACCGCCAGCCCGCGCAGGAACGACGGCAGTACGGCCCGGGCCTCGGCGCGGTTGGCGGGGTGCAGCGCCCAGACCGCGACGAAGACGCCGAGCGCCAGCGCGGTGAAGAACAGTCCTTCGGCGGCGATCGAGAACGCGACCGCGACGAGCAGCCCGAGCAGCACGCCGTCACGTAGCCAGTGCCCGGGGCGGCGCAGCGCGAAGACCCGCCACACCAGCAGCGGCACCAGCCAGCCGGCGGTCCAGTTCAGGTGGGCGTTGGCGTGCGAGACCATGCCGGGGGAGAAGCCGATGAACAGCCCGCCCACGGCGGCGGCCAACCGGCTGCGGAGCAGGTGCCGGGAGAGCAGCCAGTACCAGGCGACCGCGGTGGCGGCCAGGTTCAGGGTGAGGATCACCAGGAAGGTGGCCGGCGGCCCGATCAGGTACGTCAGCGGGGCGAAGACCACCGCGTACACGGTGATCGAGGTGTTGACCGCAAGGTTGACCCCGTCCGGGACGTTGATCAGATGCGTGAAGAGCGGGTTCTGCCCGTGGCTCACCGTGTGCCCACCGAAGGCCAGCAGCCACTCGAACAGCGCCTGGTCGCTGGAGTTGACCGTGATCGCCCGGCCGTTCGGGTCCCGCCACAACCCGCTTGTCACCCAGACGGCAAGTGCCAGCGCGACAAGCGTCACGATCAGATCGGTACGGCGATCGCGGGCGACCCTCGGCGGCGATGCGGGCGCGGACGCCACGGACGGGGAGGTGGGCACCTAGCGGACGTTACCAACCGCACCGGGACAGCCCGGTCAGACCCGGTGTAAGGAAGGGCACCTTATTAACGCCTGGTGTAGGTAAAGGGTCCCTTCCTAACACGATGACCCCGGCGGTGGGACGGCGAGCAGGAGCCACACCTGCGCATCGACGAATGTGTGCACGGCCGCCATGTCACAGCTGTGACACATCGACGTAACGTCACGGCAATTATCGGTGACCCAGCTCACACCCACCGGAGGTCTCCGTGCGCCGCCGTCCCCGTACCCTGACCGGCCGCCTCGCCGGCATGCTGGCCGGCCTGGTCGTGGCCGCCGCCACCGTGCTGGTGGCGGTCGCCGCCCCCGCCCAGGCCGCGTCCCTGACCCAGGTGGCCAGCTTCGGCTCCAACCCCGGCAACCTCGGCATGTACGCCTACCGGCCGGACAACCTCCCGTCGGGTGCCCCCGCGGTCGTGCTGCTGCACGGCTGCGCCCAGAACGCGGCCGGCTACTTCGCCAACTCCGGCTGGCAGAAGTACGCCGACCAGTGGAAGTTCGCGCTGATCCTGCCCGAGCAGCGCGCCGCCAACAACTCCAGCTCCTGCTTCAACTGGTTCGAGACCGGCGACACCAGCCGGGGCCAGGGCGAGGCCCTCTCCATCAAGCAGATGGTCGACCACGCCAGGTCCAGCTACGGTACGGCCGCGAATCGGGTGTACGTCAGCGGACTGTCGGCCGGCGGGGCGATGAGCGCGACGATGCTCGCCACCTACCCGGACGTCTTCGCCGCCGGCTCGATCATCGCCGGCATCCCGCACCGGTGCGCGACCGGGATGGTGAACGCGTTCTCCTGCATGAGCCCGGGCGTGGACAAGACCCCGGCGCAATGGGGTGACCTGGTCCGCAGTGCCCACCCGGGCTACTCCGGAACGCGGCCGAAGGTGGCCATCTGGCACGGCACCGCCGACTACACGGTGGCCACGGCGAACGCCACCGAGTCCCGCGACCAGTGGACAAACGTGCTCGGCGTGGCGCAGACGCCGACCAGCACCAGCCAGCTGCCGGCGAACACCACCCTGGAGGTGTACGGCAGTGACGTGGTCCGGGTGTACCGGGTCTCCGGCATGGGCCACGGCACCCCGGTCGATCCGGGTTCCGGCGCCGACCAGTGCGGCACCGCGGCCGCGTACTTCCTGGACACCATCTGCTCGGCGTACCGGGACGCGCTCTTCTTCGGCCTGAACGGCGGCGGCGGTCCGACGCCGACCCCGACCGCCAGCCCGACCCCGACCGCCAGCCCGACCCCGACCGCGTCGCCGACCGGGGGGCCGACGCCGAGCCCCAGCTGCGTCACCGCAAGCAACTACGCGCACGTGGCCGCCGGCCGGGCCTACCACTCGGGCGGCTACGCCTACGCCAACGGCTCGAACCAGCGGATGGGCCTGTACAACACCTTCTACACCACGGCGCTGCGCCAGACCGGCCCCAACCACTGGGTCATCGGCTGCTGAGCCGGCCCGGCGGAGATCAGTCGTGCAGGGCGGCGTGCAGGGCGCTGGGAAGGTCGGGGTGACGGAAGGTGAAGGCAGCGCGGTTGAGCACCCCAGGCAGGACCCGCGTGCTGGTCAGGGCCTCCTGGGCGAAGCCACCCAGGGCCACCTTCAGGGCCAGCGCCGGGATCGGGATGACCGCCGGCCGGCGCAGCTGACGGGCCAGCTCCCGGGTGAACTCGGCGTTTGTGACCGGTGCCGGCCCCACCACGTTCACCGGCCCGGCGAGGTCGGCGCGGGCCAGCAGGAACGTGACGGCGTGCAGCCAGTCGGCCATCGAGATCCACGGGATCCACTGCCGCCCGCTGCCGAGCCGGCCGGCGATGCCCAGCTTGAACGGCAACAGCTGCGGCTTGAGCAACCCGCCGTCGCGGTGCAACGGCAGCCCGGTGCGCAGCCGGACCACCCGCACCCCGGCGTCCTCGGCCGGCCGGGTCGCCGCCTCCCAGACCCGGGCCACGTCGGCGAGGAAACCCTCACCGGCCGGCGCGTCCTCCTCCACCACCCGGTCGCCGGTGTTGCCGTACCAGCCGATCGCCGAGGCGTTCAGCAGCACCTCGGGCCGGTCGGCGGCCGGCAACCCGGCGATGGTGATGGCCAGGGTGCTCGTGGTGTCCACCCGGCTGGACCGGATCAGCTGCCGGTACTGGTCGTTCCAGCGCCGGTCGCCGACGCCGGCCCCGGCCAGGTTGACCACCGCGTCCGCCTCGGCGACAAGCGTCGGGTCGAGCTGCGCCGTCGAGGGCTGCCACTGCCGCTCGTCCGGGGTGCGCGGTGGTCGGCGTACCAGCCGGGTCACCTGGTGCCCGTCGGCGACGAGCTGGTCGACCAGTCGGGTGCCGAGGAAGCCGGACGCGCCGGCCATGAGGATCCGCATCCTCATATCTTCGGGTACGCGGGGCGGCCCGGACGCCTCGGCCCGGTTATGCCCGCACTCCGGCGGCGGGTTGGCGCAGCTCCGCCAGGAGGCGTTCCACCTCGGCGTACGCGTCGTCGGGCAGCGGGCCGAGGGCGAGGGTACGCAGGTTCTCCTCGACCTGGGCCACCGTGCGGAACCCGGGGATCGGCACCGTACGCGGGCTGCGCGCCAGCAGCCAGCCGAGCGCGCCCTGGGCGAGGGTACGGCCGTCGGCGGTGAGTGCCGCGCGGACCCGGGCGACCCGCTCGGCCCACTGCGGATCCGGCTGACCGTCGGTGAACCAGGGCAGCCACTCCGGTGCCCGGCCCCGCACGTCGTCGCCGCCGAGCGAGCGGGTCGCGGCGGTGAGCAGCCCCATCGCCAGCGGCCCCCGGTTGATGCTGGCCAGGTCGTGCGCCGCGCAGACCGCCAGCATCTGGGCGTTGTCCCGCAGCACGGACTGGTCGTGCTGGATCGTCGCGCAGTGCGGGGCGGCCGCCGCGAAGGCCGCCGCCGAGGCGGGATCGTCGGTGCTCCAGCCGTACGCCCGGATCGTGCCCTTGGTGACCTCGCCCTCAAGCGTGTCGACCAGGTCGAGCGCGGCGGTGGTCGGCAGGTCGTTGAGGTGCAGCTGGAACAGGTCCACGTGGTCGGTGCCGAGCCGGCGCAGCGACGCCTGGAGGCTGGCCACCGCGTAGCCCGGGCTGTGGTCGGTGCCGATGGCCCGGCGGGTCGCCTCGTCCGAGGTGTAGCCGAACTTGGTGGCGATCACCACCTGGTCACGGCGCCCCACCAGGGCCCGGCCGAGCACCCGCTCGCTGTGCCCGGCACCGTAGTTGCTTGCCGTGTCGAAGAAGCTCGCGCCGTGGTCGAGCGCGGCGTGAATGGCCCGCACCGACTCCTCGTCGTCGACCTCGCCCCAGCCGAGCGGCTGCCCGTCGTCGCCCCACAGCGGCCCACCGATCGCCCAGCACCCCAGGCCGATCGCGCTGACCTCGATTCCGCTGCGTCCCAGTACCCGTGTGATCGTCATGCCGACAAGCGTTCCGTTTAGAGGGCACTCGAAGTCAAGCCCGGAAGACGAGCCGATCAGCGGCCGGCTGCCCGCCACCGCTTGACCACGTCGTCCACATCCGAGACGAGCTGGCGCCACGAGTCGAGTTGGGCGACCGGTCCGGCCGGATCGAGGCGTTCCAGCAGTTGGCGACGGTGCTGGTTGAAGCGTTTGCTGGCTTCTGCCCGGCGACGACCGGTGACGTCAGCCGCGGTAAGCAGACAATCCTGAAGGATGCGCTTGGGGTCGGGCTTCGACTCCACCTCGTGTTGCTTCGGGAGACTCAGGCGCGCCCGGCCCCGAGGGTTGCCGGCGACCTGCCGGATTGCCATCTCGTCAAGTAACAGCCAGGCCTCGGTCATCCGTACCGGGATGATGGGTACCAGTTCGGTGTCGGCAGCGTGCACGCGCGTCGCCGTACTGATTTCGCGGAGTCGGCTCAACCGCCCGGCGTTGTCCGCATCCCTATGCACCACCACCAGATCGACCGGCCCGCCGGCGAGGCGCAGGGCGGCTCCGAGGCGAGATGCGACGTCCTTGTTGACCTTCGGTAGCCGAGCGAAGTCCGGCGACGAGAGGTTTACCGAGACACCGCGCGCGAGGAAGAGCCACTCGACATGTCTCGACAGCGGTTCGTCGGATGTGCCTTCGGCGATGAACACCCCGCTGAAAAAGTGCCCGCTCATGCGGTGAGGTCCGGTGGTAGACGGAGGCGTGCCTGTGACGGTTCGGCCAAGTAAGGCACGAGATCCGCGTGGGAGAATGTCGGAGATTCCGTTCGAGCTCGCCGGGAGTCGCGAAAGGGCAACAGCGCCAGGGTGCGTCCCATCCCGCCAGAGGGCACCGGGCGTAGCTTCGTGTCAGCCAGCAGCAGGTCCTCCGGGTCGCAGAGCTGCACCACCCCGGGGGAGTGCGTGTTGATGATCACCTGACGAAACGGGTTGTCGGCTTCGGGCGGATAGTTGGGATCGACGGCCAAGTCTCGGACGAGTTGCACCATCGCGGGAAGGTTTGCGGGGTGGATGCCGTTCTCCGGCTCCTCCATGCAGATCAGCCCGGTGGACTCGGTGTCTTCCAACAGGACACAGAGGGCAAGAAAGCGCAGGGTTCCCTCGGACAGTGCTCTGGCCGGCAGGCGCAGTTTTCCGCGTTCCTGGAGGAAGAGCGTGAACAACTCCCGTGCCTCGTCGTACTCGACCTCGAGGTCTTCCACGGCCACGCCAGACAGGTCGGCCAACCGGCCGGCTACCCTCGCGTAGACCCGCTCGGGCTCGGCGGACCAGTCCGGCGCGCGTGCGATCCGGTAGAGAGTGCTGGGAAGGTAACGGCCGTCCGGTGCCAGCGCCTCACGACTGACGTGACCGTCCGGCGCGCGCAGCGCCGAGGGTTCCAGGGCCAACCGGCGCCAACGGGTCATCTCGCTGCGCGCGGCCAGGGCGGTCGGGTTGTCAGCGAGTATGTGCACGCTCAACATCGTGCGTCCTGCCCGGTTGGCAGGCCGTGCCCTCCCGCCCTTGGCTACACGGTCCCGACGAAGGCTGGTCAGGTAGTTGCGGTCATAGGTGTCATCCGGCAAGAAAATTGCGTCCTGGGCAGGGTCGATCAGAACCGCGTCGAGAAACCTCTGGCTGGCGGGAAATGCGAGGCGCGATCGTGCCTTCGGTAAGGCCTGCAAACTCTCGCCGAGCAGGAGCAGTCGTCCGCCGCCATGCTCGCCGCGTGACGGGTCATATCCGAGGGCGACTTCGTACCGCAGGAATGTTGCATCGGGTCGTGCCCGATTTCCGAGTTCGTCCTCGACTTCGGTTGGCACGATCATTTCAGCGGCGATCTCGATCCGGTGCTCGTGCTGACCGTAACCGTCCCAGAACAGGTCGCGGGGATCCCCACCGACGGCTCCGGCCGTCGTACGTACGCGCTGCGCGGCCTGACTCAGGGAATCGGTTGCCAGGTACGAGAGGAACTCGATGGCGTCGAAGATGTTCGACTTGCCTGTCCCGTTTGCACCCGCGATGCACGTGAACGGGCCGAAGTCGATGGCCACGTCGAGCAGGTTCTTGAAACCCTGCACTTCGAGCCGAGTAAGCATGGCCAGAGCCTAGCCGGATTCGAGCGAACCGCTAGGCGACCTCCTGGCCGGCGTGGCGGTGGGGCGTACGGACTTGCGGGTCTCGGCGATCCGGTCCCCCGAACGAGAGGTCACCACCCAGCCGAGGAAGCGGTCGAAGAGCAGCTTCGGGTCCGGTTCGTCGTGCGGATTGAGGGTGTGTAGTTGGCCGGCTGCCTCGTACAGCAGGCCACCGAGGTAGATGAGCAGGGCGACGCGATCGTGTGCGTACTCCCGGAGCAGCGTGAGTCGGGCCGGGCCACAGGGCCAGGGCGCGGCGCAGGCCCGGCAGAGCCAGAGCGGGGGCAGCGGCGTGTGCGGAGTCATCACCATCGGCCGCCGTTGGCCGGCGACCTTCGGGCGGGGCTGAACCGGCCGAAGTCGGCGCGGATCGGCTGGTTGGGCCAACGGGAGTTGCGCGGTGGGTTCGGCACCGGGGCGTAGCGGTCCGGGCTGACCGCGAAATCCCGCTGCGGGGTCAGGGGCGACGTACGGTCCGAACGATCACTAGGTCGCCGAGGCAGCGGCGAGTGGTGCGGCCCGTCGCCAGGACGGCGCTGGTGAGCATGCCGAAAGCTCGTGCCGCCTCGGCGTGCTTTCGGCGGCCGCCGAACCAATGCTTACCGGCGGCGGATACGCCGCCGTCGTCCGGCGAGCACACCGAACCCGACAACGAGCACGGTGCCGAGCGCGAGTGCGGCCGGCAGCGACAGCGACGACGACCCGGCGGGCGCACCGGCCCCGCCGCCGGCGGCGAGCGCCAGCGGATTTTCCTTCTTCTCCTCGGGCGTCACCAGGTGACCGACGGACTTGTCCGTTGGAAGGCTGAATCCCCAGTTCAACAGCGCTGTCGCCTCACCGAGGCTGCCCAACGGCGCGGTCTCCGCGCCGAGCAGGGTCACCACGAGTTGACGGCCGTCGCGTTCGGCCACGCCGACGTACGTCTGCCGGGCCAGATCGGTGAAGCCGGTCTTGCCGCCGAGCATGCCGGGATAGCCGTCCATCATCGTGTTGTCGTTGGTGACCGCGAACGCCGAGCGTCCCGGCTGCGCCGGGATCTGCGCGACCCGGGTCGCCAGGTACCGGCGGAAGTCCTCGCGGGCGAAGGCGGCCCGGGTGATCAGCGCGAGGTCGTACGCGCTCGTGTACTGGTCGGGTCCGTCCAGCCCGGAGGGTGTCGCCGCGTGGGTCTGGTTGGCGCGCAACCGCCGTGCCTCGTCGTTCATCGCCTGCACGCCGCCCGCCCGCCCGGCCGCGCCGCCACCGAGGCGGGCCAGCACGTTGGCGGCGTCGTTGCCCGATTCGAGGAGCAGCCCGAACCACAGATCCTCGACCGTGTACCGGCCACCGGGGATCACCCCCATGAGCGAGCTTTCCGGATCGAGATCCCGGAGGTCCTCCCGCTTCACCTCGACGACCTGGTTCGGGTCGAGACGAGGCAGCAGGGCCGCGGCGAGCAGCAGCTTCTGCACACTGGCCGGGGTCCGGTGCTCGTGCGGTCCACAGCCGCCGAGCACCAGCCCACTGCCCAGGTCGGCCACGAGCCAGGAGGTGGCGGTGACAGCCGGCACCTGCGGCGCGCCGGCCGGCGCGACCAGGCCGGACGTGGCCAGCGCCGGGCCGCCGACGGACTGGTCGGCGGGGTCGACCGGTGGTGGTGACGGGGTGATGGCCGGCGGTGCCGACGCCTCCACAGTGGGACACGGCTGATGCTGCGTGCCTGCGGCCCGCGCGGGAGTCGCGACCGGCCCGGTGGAGAAGACGAGCACGACGCTCGCCGAAACGGCAAGTACCCGAGAAGAGGTCACGTCACGCACGGTAGTTGTCGTTTGGCGGGCGCGTGGCGGTTGGAGAAGGCGCGGCGTATCGACGCCGGCGAGCGGCGTGAGTGCCTTGACACCCGCCTGTTCGTCCCTGGTCACCCGCGTCGGCA
Source organism: Micromonospora sp. PRAS1 (assembly GCF_059553435.1). Lineage (NCBI taxonomy): Bacteria > Bacillati > Actinomycetota > Actinomycetes > Micromonosporales > Micromonosporaceae > Micromonospora > Micromonospora sp. PRAS1. The sequence continues at coordinate 274,149 of NZ_JCANNB010000002.1, read as the reverse complement.
ACCGCCACCAATCCGACCATTGTCGCTGGCCGGTGGCTGTTGCGCCGGTTCGGACGGCAGATCGGGACGTGTCCCGGAAGGGCCGGGCTGGTTGCTTCCGAAGGGCTTTCAGGGTGCCGAATCGGGTGGGTTCTGACGCCAACGGGCGCGGTAGGCGGCCTCCTGGGCCTCGTGGGCGGTGCGTTCCTCGAAGACCGCGGCGCGCAGCGCGTGTCGGGCCTCGGACATCAGCACCACCTCGGCCACGGCCAGGCCGACGCAGATCGCGGTCAGCAGGCCGAGGGCGGCCAGCCCCGGCAGGTGCATGGCCGGCGGGATGGAGACCGCGAGCACGACCAGGGTGCCGAGCCGCAGCCAGGAGAGCGTGTGCAGGGTGCGTAGCTGGAAGAGCATGTTCCCGGCCAGGTAGCAGATCACCCCGCCGTACAGCAGCGGCACGTCCGGCCCGCGCGCCGGCATGCCGAGCGGTACGCCCGGCTCGGCGATGTCGTGCACGACGCCCTCGGCGCCGAGGGCGAACAGCATGATCCCGGCGATCATGGGTAGGTAGAGGTACGCGTACGCATCCCGGGCCATCCGCACCCGGGGCCGGCCCTGGCTGGCATGCAGGGCGATCCGGGCGGCCGGGCCGATCACGTCGTAGTGTGCCCACCAGAGTGCGGCGGTGAAGACGATGCCGAAGACCGCCGCGGTCATCCCCGGCCAGGTCGGCGACTGACCGATGAGGTTGCTGCCCAGGCCCACCGAGATCACCGATTCGCCCAGCGCGATGATCAGGATCAGGTCGTACCGTTCGGTCCAGTGCTCCGCCGAGGTCACCTCCCAGCCCCAGGTGTTGGCGAGCAGCCCGGTGCCGTACTGGAGGAGCACCACGGTCATCCAGAGCGCGTCCCGGATCAGGTCGTCCGTGCGGGAGCCGGGCAGGTAGGTGGGGAGCAGTGCGGCGGCCAGCAGCAGGACGGTGCTCAGCGTCAGCTCGGGTGCGTACCGGAGCAGTTGCCGGCGCTCCACCGGGTCGTCGCGGACCACGCGGAGGAACAGCGCCAGATGTACGGCGCGGATGATCACATAGCTGACCGCCACCACGACCGGCCCGGCGGTGCCGCCGCCAGCCGGACCGCCGAACGCGCGCGGCAGGGCGAGCGCGAAGCAGAAGAGCGCGGCCATCCCGACGACCATCAGTACCGGTACGTAGCCTTCGCCGATCCGGATCCGGGTGGCGACCACGGTATGCACCACCCAGCACCACCAGAGCACGGCGAGCACGAGCAGAGCGTGCAGCAGCCCCCGGCCGCTGAGGTCGGTCGCGGTGGACCGGGCGATGTTGAAGAACGAGAAGACGAAAACCAGGTCGAAGAAGATCTCGAACTTGTCGACCCGGGCACCCGGCGCCACCCCGACGGCCGGCCCCAGCCGCCCCCGCCACCCCCTGTCGCCCACCGCCTGAGTCTGGCAACCGTTCGCCGTCACCGGACCCGATTCCCCACCCCACCCCGCCCCCTGACCAGCAAAAACCCACCCCTCCCACCCCCAGCGCCCCCTCCCACCCCCAGCGCCCGCGATCTTGCACTTCCTGTCCCCGCATAAGCGGCAGAAAGGACAAACCGGCGACCGAAAGTGCAAGATCGCCGGGGCGGGGCGGGGCGGGGCGGGGCGGGGCGGGGTGGGGTGGGCGGGGGGATGGGTGGATGGGTGGGGGGATGGGGAAGGTCGCCTCGGGGACCGAGGCGCCCTTCGTGGTGCGTGGTGTGGGTGTTACAGGCCAAGCTCGGCTTCGAAGTTGCCGGCCTCCAGGCGCTCCTTGACCGTGGTCAGGAAGCGGGCCGCGTCGGCGCCGTCGATCAGCCGGTGGTCGTACGACATGGCCAGGTAGACCATCTGGCGTACGGCAATCACCTCGCCGAGTTCCGGGTCGTTGACCACGACCGGGCGCTTGACCACGGCACCCGTGCCGAGCATCGCCGACTGCGGCGACGGCACGATCGGGGTGTCGAAGAGGGCGCCCCGGCTGCCGGTGTTGGTAAGCGTGAAGGTCGCCCCGGCGATCTCGTCCGGGCTGATCTTGTTGGTCCGGGTCCGCTCCGCCAGGTCGGCGACCCGCTTGGCGATGCCGCCGAGGTTGAGGTCACCGGCGTTGTGGATGACCGGCACCAGCAGGCCACGCTCGGTGTCCACCGCGATGCCGAGGTTCTCGGCGTCCGGGTAGGTGATCGTGCCGGCCTCGAGGTCCATGCTGGCGTTGACGATCGGGTACGTCTGCAGCGCCTCGATGGCCGCGAGGGCGAAGAACGGCAGGAACGACAGCTTGACGCCGTGCCGCGCAAGGAACGACTCCTTGGCCTGCGTCCGCAGCTTGGCGACCTTTGTGACGTCCACCTCGACCACGGTGGTGAGCTGCGCCGTCTCCTGGAGCGACTGGTGCATCCGCTTGGCGATGGCGGCGCGGATGCGGGGCAGCTTCTCCGTGGTGCCGCGCTTGGCGCTCGGCTGCGGCTTGGCGGCCGGCTTCGCCGGTGCGGCCGGGGCCGGCTGGGCCGGTGCGGGGGCGGCCTTGGCGGCGCGCGCCTGCTCCGCCGCGTCAAGCACGTCCTGCTTGCGGATCCGGCCACCGACGCCGGTGCCGTTGACCGCGGCGAGGTCCACGCCGTGCTCGCTGGCGAGCTTGCGGACCAGCGGGGTCACGTACCCGGCGGCCTCGCCGTTGGCGCTCGGCGCGGCGGCCCGCTGCGGCGCCTGGGCCGGTGCCGGCGGCGTGGCGGCCTGCTCGGCCTTGGCCGGCTCCGGCGCGGTCTCGGCCTCCGCGGCCGGCTCGTTGTACGACGTGCCCGGCGTCGGCTCGGAGACCTGCGGCTTCGGCTCCGGCTCCGGCTTCGGCTCGGGCTTCGCCGCCGCCTGCGGCTCGGCCGCCGGCTTCGCCTCGGCCGGGGCGGCACCGGCGGTACCGATCACGGCTAGGGTGGCGCCGACGTCGGCGGTCTCGTCCTCGGCGACCTTGATCTCCAGGAGGGTGCCGGCGACCGGCGACGGGATCTCGGTGTCGACCTTGTCGGTGGAGACCTCCAGCAGCGGCTCGTCCACCTCGACGGTGTCACCGACCTGCTTGAGCCACCGGGTGACCGTACCCTCGGTGACGCTCTCGCCGAGGGCCGGAAGCTGCACCGGGGTGCCCTCGCCCGACGGTGCCGACGCGGCCTGGGCCGGCTCCTCGGCCGGCTCCTCGGCCGGCTCCTGGACTGCCGGCTGCTCCGCCTCGGCCTGCGGCTCGGCGGCTGCCTCGGCGGCCTGCTCGGCGGGGGCCTGCTGCTCGGCGGGGGCCTCCTGCTGCTGGCCGCCGGCCGACTCGCCCTCGCCGGAGATGACCGCCAGCTCGCTGCCGACCTCGGCCGTCTCGTCCTCGCCCACCACGATCCGGGTCAGCACGCCGGCCGCGGGGGACGGGATCTCGGTGTCGACCTTGTCCGTGGATACCTCGAGCAGCGGCTCGTCGACCTCGACGGTGTCGCCCTCCTGCTTGAGCCAGCGCGTGACGGTGCCCTCGGTGACGCTCTCGCCGAGCCGGGGCATGGTGACCGATACCGGCATGTTCTCCAGACTCCTTCGTTTCCCTGGTGGGGGGATCATCGCCCGTCGCCGGACGCCGCGGTTACGTCGTGGTCAGGCGTGCGCGTGCAGCGGCTTGCCGGCGAGGGCCAGGTGCGCCTCGCCCAGGGCTTCGTTCTGCGTCGGGTGGGCGTGCACGAGCTGCGCCACCTCGCCCGGGTACGCCTCCCAGTTGTAGATCAGCTGCGCCTCGCCGACCAGCTCGCCGACCCGGGCGCCGACCATGTGCACGCCGACCACCGGGCCGTCCTCTACCCGGACCAGCTTGACGAAGCCGGCCGTCTTGAGGATCTGGCTCTTGCCGTTGCCGCCGAGGTTGTAGTTGTAAGTCTTGATCTTGTCAGCACCGTACTGCTCCTTGGCCTTGGCCTCGGTGAGACCGACCGAGGCCAGCTCCGGCTCGGAGTAGGTGACCCGGGGGATGCCCGCCTCGTCGATCACCGCCGGGTTCTGGCCGGCGATCTCCTCGGCGACGAAGATGCCCTGCTGGAAGCCGCGGTGAGCGAGCTGGAGGCCGGGCACGATGTCACCGACCGCGTAGACGTTCGGCACGCTGGTGCGCAGCCGCTCGTCGGTCAGCACGTAGCCGCGGTCGGTCTTGACGCCCTGCTCCTCGTACCCGAGGTCGGCGGTGTTCGGACCCCGGCCGACCGCGACAAGCAGCAGCTCGGCCTCGACGGTGTCGCCGCCGGCGATGGTCACCTTGACGCCCGCGTCGGTCTTCTCGACCTTCTCGAACGGCTTGCCGACCTTGAAGTTGATCTTCCGCTTGCGGAAGGCCCGCTCCAGCGCCTTCGAGGACTCCTCGTCCTCGGCGGCGACCAGCCGGGGCAGCGCCTCGATGATGGTTACGTCCACCCCGAAGGACTTCCACACGCTGGCGAACTCGACGCCGATCACGCCGCCGCCGAGCACGATCGCCGAGGCCGGTACGCGGTCCAGGGTCAGCGCGTGGTCGCTCGTGATCACCCGCTCGCCGTCGATCTCCAGGCCGGGCAGGCTCTTGGCGTACGAGCCGGAGGCCAGCACGACGTTGCGACCGGTGTACCGCTTGCCGTCCACCTCGACCGCGTTCGGCGCGACCAGCTTGCCGGCGCCCGCCACGAAGGTGATGGCCTTGTTGCCGTTGACCAGACCCTGCAGGCCCTTGTAGAGCCGGGAGATCACACCGTCCTTGTACGAGTTGACCCCCGCCATGTCGATGCCGACCAGCTCGGCCTTGATGCCGAACTGCTCCGACTCGCGGGTCTGGTCGGCGATCTCGGCGGCGTGCAGCAGCGCCTTGGTGGGGATGCAGCCGTTGTGCAGGCAGGTGCCGCCGAGCTTCCCCTTCTCCACCAGCGCGACGGTCAGCCCCAGCTGGGCGGCGCGCAGCGCGGTCGCGTAGCCGCCGCTACCACCTCCGAGGATGACGATGTCGAAGGTTGCGTCGTTCGGCTCGCTCACGTCCAACTCCCAGGTCGCTTCGCTGCATCGGGGGTCACAGCGGGGTAACAGGGACACCCCACCTCGGCCATCTTGTCACCACCGCGCCGCAGCCGCGTACCGAGGTGCCCAACGACACGTTGCCGCCACGTACCCTTGGCACTGCCTTCGATGACGCGACAGGTGGGGGAGACAGCTCAGTGGGACTGTTCCGGCGACGCAAGCGGGCACGCTCGGCCGAACCTGACCGTACGGCCAATCGCGCCGATCTGGAGCACCTTGAGAACTTTGTCCGCACCCGCAAGGGCGTCGAGGCGTACATCGAGCCGCGTACCACGGTCACCGAGACCACGGTGATCCTGATCGCCGACGACGGCGAGTGGACCCGGCGCCGCATCGACGGGCCGGACGGCGCGCGGCGCTTCGCGTACCGGCTGAGCATCCCGGTCTACGACGTGGCGCTGATGGGCTATCCGCAGCGCATGCGGGACTACAACGAGCGCCGCAAGCGCCGCCCCGAGCTCTACTGAAGCGAAGTGTTAAAAGGGGCCCCCTGCTATACACCAGGCGTTAACAAGGGGCCCCTCCTTACACGTCAGCCGTTGGCGGCGATGTCGTCGATCAGGTGCAGCAGGGTGCGGACCGGTACGCCGGTGCCGCCCTTGGTCCAGTAGCCGGTCGCCTCGCCCGAGTGGTACGACGGGCCGGCGATGTCGATGTGCGCCCAGGCGACCTCGTCGGTGACGAACTCGCGCAGGAAGACCCCGCCCTGGAGCATGTGGCCGGCGCGGTCCATCCCGGCGTTGACCTGGGAGATGTCGGCGACTTCGGAGTCCATGCCCTTGCGCACGTCGTCCGGCAGCGGCATCGGCCAGGCCGGCTCGCCGACCGCGTCGCCGGCGGTGTGGACCCGCTCGCACAGCTCGGTGCTGCCCATCACGCCGGAGATCCGCTTGCCGAGGGCGACCACCTGACCGCCGGTGAGGGTGGAGGTCTCGAAGAGGTAGTCGCAGCCGTCCTCGCAGGCCCGGGCGATCGCGTCGGCGAGGATCATCCGGCCCTCGGCATCGGTGTTGAGCACCTCGACCTTCTTGCCGTTGTACATGGTGATCACGTCGCCCGGCCGGTACGCCGCCCCCGACGGCATGTTCTCCGCCATCGGCACGTACGCGGTCACCGCCACCGGCGGCTTCAGCTCGGCCACGGCCAGCATGGTGGCGGCCACCGCCGCCGCCCCGGCCATGTCGGACTTCATCTCCCACATGCCCTGCGCCGGCTTGATCGAGACGCCGCCGGTGTCGAAGGTGATGCCCTTGCCGACCAGCGCCACCCGCTTGCCGGTGCCGCCGCCGTCGGGCGTCCAGGTCAGCTTCACCAGGCGCGGCGGCGCCTCCGAGCCCTGCCCGACCGCGATGATCCCGCCGTAGCCGCCCTCGCGGAGCGCGACCTCGTCGAGCACCTCGACGCCGAGCCCGGCGGCCCGGGCCGCCTCGGCGACCGAGTCGGCGAAGGCCGGCGGGCGCAGGTCGTTGGGGGCGATGTTGACCCAGTCCCGGGTGCGCCGCACCGCAGCCGCCACCGTGCCCGCCCGGGAGACCTCGGCCTGCACCCCCGCGTCCGAGGCGTCCGGCACGGCCACCAGCACCTCGGCCACCGGCTCGCGCCGGCTCGGCTGCGGCCGGGTCTTGTACCCGGCGAAGCGGTAACCACCAAGCAACGCCCCCTCGGCGACCGCCCGCACGGCGGCGGTGACGTCCGCGTCGTCGGGCAGCGGCAGCGCGAGCGCCACCCGGGGCGCACCGGCCAGCGCCCGCACGGCGGCCCCCGCGGCCCGCCGTAGGGTCTCCGGCTCCGGTGCCGCGCCGCTGGGTTCCCCGCCCAGGCCGACTGCGGCGATGACCGGCGCGGTGACCGTGCCCAGGGTCGCCAACTTGATCACCTCGCCTGGTCCGCCGGTCGCGCCGAGCAGCGCCAGCGTCTCAGTCAACTTTCCGTCGAAGGCGGCGGCGATGCTCTCGGCGCCGGTGGCGAGCAGCAGGGTGCCGGCGAGGCCGCTGGTGGCGTCCTGCTCGCCGGTGGTGCTGTGCACGCCGATTACGATCGCGTCGACGGCGAGCTCGGCGGGGTCGGTGTCGACCAGGCTCAGGGTGGTGCTGGACGATGTCACGGAAGCTGCTCCCGGGCGGGCCGGGCCGGTCGCGATTGGCGTACCGGCGGTGGATTCTCCGGCGGGCCGTACCCGCCGGAGAGCATGGTCTCCCGCCGGCGGCGCCAGCGGGGTCCCGCCGATGCTAACCAGCCCTGCGGGTCCCGGTAAGTTGCCACCCATGACGGACGTGACCACCGACGCTGCCGCGACCCGGCTGCGCCGTTCTCCGCTGAGCGAGCGGCACACCGCGCTCGGCGCCAAACTCGCCCCGTTCGGCGGCTGGGAGATGCCGCTTGAGTACGCCGGCGGTGGGGTGCTGCGGGAACACACCGCGGTGCGCACCGACGTCGGCGTGTTCGACGTGTCGCACCTGGGCAAGGTGCGGGTGACCGGCCCGGGGGCGGTGCCGTTCGTAAACGCCTGCCTCAGCAACGACCTGGACCGGATCGGGCCGGGCCAGGCGCAGTACACCCTCTGCTGCGACGACGCCATCGGCGGGGTGGTGGACGACCTGATCGCCTACCGCTACGCCGACGACCACGTCTTCCTCATCCCGAACGCGGCGAACACCGCCGAGGTGGTGCGCCGGCTGCGCGCCGCCGCGCCGTCCGGGGTCACGGTCACCGACGAGCACGAGGCGTACGCCGTACTCGCGGTGCAGGGACCGCGCTCGGCGGAGCTGCTGGGCGCGCTGGGCCTGCCCACCGAACACGGCTACATGAGCTTCTCGCCGGCCCGCCTGGACGACGTCGAGCTGACCGTCTGCCGCACCGGCTACACCGGGGAACTCGGCTACGAACTTGTGGTTCCCACCGGCGACGCGGTCCGGGTCTGGGACGCGCTCTTCGCCGCCGAGCCGGCGCCCCGGGCCTGCGGGCTGGCCGCCCGGGACACGCTGCGCACCGAGATGGGCTATCCGCTGCACGGGCAGGACCTGTCGCTTGAGATCACCCCGGTGCAGGCCCGCGCGGGCTGGGCGGTGGGCTGGGACAAGCAGGCGTTCTGGGGCCGGGACGCGCTGCTCGCTGAGAAGGCCGCCGGTCCGGCGCGTACGCTGCGCGGCCTCGAGGTCGTAGACCGGGGCATCCCGCGCCCGGGCATGGCGGTGTACCACGGCGATACCCCGATCGGCCGGGTCACCAGCGGCACCTTCAGCCCGACGAGGAAGCAGGGCATCGCCCTCGCGTTGATCGACACCGCTGCGGCCCTGCCCGACGGCACCGAGCTGCACATCGACATCCGAGACCGTCGCACCCCGGCCCGGCTGACCCGGCCGCCCTTCGTCCACCCCTTCGTCAGGTAGCGCGGCTGGGCGTCAGGAGGCGGGCGGGTTGCCGGCGTCCAGGACGGCCTGGGTCCAGCCGCCCTCGGTGACGCCGGTGGCGTCGAGGACGGCCCAGTCGACCACGTCGCTGGCCTCCACCACGACGGGGGAGCCGATCCGCACGGTCGGGTCGGTGTTGGCGTCACTGGCGCTGACCGCGACGATCCGCTCCGGGGCGTCCCAGGAGGTCACCCCGGCCCAGACGTACTCGGGGCCGTCGTCGCCGGGCAACCCGTACTTGACCACCAGTTGGGTCTCCGGCGGCAGCTGGCCGGTGCGGAACCGGGCGCGGATGTCGCCGAGCCCGGCGCGGGCGGTGGCGATGGCCCGGCTCATCGCGTCACCGGGCCGGGCGTAGCGCACGTCGGGCTGGATTCCGGCGAAGAGGGTGGCGCAGGCGGCGGCGAAGTAGCGCCCGGCCGGGCCGGGATGCCCGGCCGGCGGGCGCAGGCTGAGGAACGAGTCCGCCTCCGGGTCGGTGGCCGGGTCCAGCTCCAGCCGCAGCAGCACCGGCGGGGTCGCGCCGTGCTGCTCCGGATTGCCGTACGCCACCGCGATGTCGTGCCCGGTCACCGTGGCCAGCACCGGCAACTGCACGAAGGCCGGTACCTCCTCGCCGGCCAGCCCGTCGGTCCAGTCCCGCAGCAGCCGCCGGGCCGCGCCGGTCATCACCGCGCCCCAGGCCCGGGTGAGATGGTCCGGCACGCCCTGGGTCTGCAACTCCAGCAGGCCGAAGCGGCGCAGTCCCTTCGTGGTGAACCAGAGGCCGTCGGCGTCCGAGGAGTACGGCACCAGGATCCAGTCGACGAGCCGGACCCGGCCCTGCTCGTCGGGGAGCGAGCGCAGCGCCGCGCCCGGGTCCAGGAACTGCAATCCGAAGACGTCGACCACGTCGCCGTGCACCGCCTCGGCGACCGCGGCGGCCACCGCCCGGGCCGCCCACTCGTGCGCCGGGGGCCAGCCCGGCCGGTACTCGGCCTGCACCACCACCAGGTGGCTGGCGGCGGCCAACCGGTCCAGCTGCGCCTCGCTGGCACCGAACGCGGTGAGCAGGTCGGGCGGCAGCTCGGGGAACTCGCCGATCGGGCGGACGTCGACGCTCATCAGCGGGCTGTCCAGCATCTGCCGGGCCAACCCGTGCACCGGCTCGGCGAGCCGGCCGGTCAGTCCGCGTACCGCCGTCCGGGCACTGACCGCCGGCAGTCCCGCCGTCGGCACCAGGTAGGTCGCGCTGAGCGACTCCGGGACCGGGACTGGCAGGAAGTCGTCGGTGATGAGCATGTCGTCCCCTGGGTGCCGCGGGCGGAGCTGTCGTGGGAGAACGCTACCCGCCACCCGCCGCCCCGCTCAGCCGGACAGCACCAGTCCCAGGTAGACGAGCGTGGTGACCACCTCGACGGTGGCGCCGAGCAGGTCACCGGTGATCCCGCCGAACCGGCGTACCGCATGGCGCAGCAGGCCGGCCGCGACGGCGAGCGCGATGAGCACGGCCAGCGGTCCCTGCCAGGGACGGTCCGGCACCGCCGCGACCGCCAGCAGCAGCACGGCGATCGTCCCGGCGGCCAGCGCGACCGGACCGACGGTGCCGGCGACCAGTGCGCCGAGCCCCTCCGGTCGGGCCGGCGGTACGCCCCGCCGGCAGGCCAGCGTGACGCCGAGCCGGCCGGCCGCGGTGGCGGCCATGACCGCGGCGAGCGCCGCCGGACCGGACCGGCCGGCCAGCTCGGCCAGCGCCGCGGCCTGCACCAGCAGGACGAGCACCAGCGCGACCACGCCGAACGCCCCGACGTCCGGCCGCTTCATGATCTCCAACGCGGCCGGACCCCGCCGGTACGAGCCGAGCGCGTCCACGGTGTCGGCCAGCCCGTCGAGGTGCAGCCCCCGGGTGAGCAGGGCGCCCAGCGCGACGGTCACCCCGGCGGCCACCAGCGGCGTGCCGAGCGTGTCGAAGAGCAGCAGCACACCGGCGAGCGGCAGCCCGAGCAGCGCGCCCACCAGCGGGGCGAGCGCCATCGCCGTACCGGCCGTGGCGCGGTCGACCCGACCGGCCCGTACCGGTGCCACCGTGAGGGTGGTCAGGGCGAGCCGCGCGCCGGCCAGGCGGGACTCAGCCGGCACGCGAGCCGGTCGGGTCCGCCGACCGGGTCGGTTGGGTGCTGGTCGGTCCCGGCCCCTCGGGCTCCGGCTCGCGGAAGTCCGGCTCGGTCTCCTCGCCGGACTCGTCCGGCCCGGCGGTGTCCTCGTCGGGGCTGACACCGTTCTCGTCCGGGCCGGTGGCCTCGGCGGTCTCGGTGGGCTTCGTGGCCTCGGTGGTGCGGTCCGGGCGGGCCGGCAGCGCGGCGGCCAACGCCAGCACCGACCGCAGCAGCGGCAACACGGTAAGCGCGTTCGCCCCCTCGCCGAGGTCGAGCCGCAGCTCGGTAAGCGGAGTCAGGCCGAGCACGTCGGCGGCCAACTGCACGGCGGGGTGACCACCGTGGTCGGCCAGCAGGCACCAGTGCCGGCTCTGACCGGCCAGATCCCGGCTGACCAGCCCGGCCGCCACGCCGACCGGCCCGTCCAGCAGGACCGGGGTCCGGCGTGCGGTCGCGCCGAGCAGGATGCCGGTGGCGACCGCGATGTCCCCGCCGCCGAGCTGGGCCAGCACCTCCTTGGCGTCGCGGGAGGAGCGGCGGGCGCGGTGCAGCGCGTCCCGGACCGCCGCGCAGCGGGCCATCCAGGCCACGTCGTCGATCTCGCCGTCCTCGGTGACCACCCGGGCGAGCACCGCGGGTGCCTCGGCCCCGGCGGTCGCCGCGAGCACGGCCGCCGCCGCAGCCTCGGTGCCGGCCCCGCACGCCGCCAGAACCAGCAGCTGTACGCCGGCGTCCGCGGCCTCCTCGGCCAGCCGCCAGCCGTAGCGCAGGGCCGAGTCGACCTGCTCGGCGGTGAGCGCGGGACCGTCCTCGATGGCAGCGGCGGTCGGTGCGTCGACCACCTGGAGGCTGGCGCCGCTCTCGGCGGCCAACCGGGCGAGCACGCCCTGTCCCGCCTCGGCCTGACGGGCCCGGCGGGCCGACTCGCCGGGCCGGCTGCCGGCGGCGACGCCACCGGCGTGGTCGCCGTGCAGCAGCAGTACGCGTACCGACCGCCAGGCGGCCGGGGTCGGGTTGCCCTGGGTGGCGGCGGCGAACGAGACCACCTGCTCCAGCACGCCGAGCCCGGTGCCCGGCACGTCCAGGGTGGCCAGCCGCTCCACGGCCTGCGGCCCGGCGTACTCGTCCGGCATGGGCAGCTCCATGCCGGGCTCGATGACCGGACCGGTGGCGGCCACCGGGCTGGTCGTGGCGGGTGCCGTCGAAGCGGTGGCCGCGCCGTCGGCGGCCGGCCCGGTCGCGGCGGGTAGCTCCGGCGTGGACACCGGTGGCGAGGCGGGCAGGAGGCCCGCGGAGTCGGTCGGGCCGGCCTGCCGGTCGGCGGGGCCGCCCTGGGCGGGCACCGTGGCGCCGGGCTGGCCGGCGGCGACCGGAACCGGCGGCGTGGCGGCGAGCGGGTTGCTCGGCAGCGGGTTGGCGGGCGCGGGCGGCTTCAGCCGGCACGGCTGGCCGGCCACCACCAGGATCACCGCGTCGCAGGCATCCGCCACGGCCCGGTTGACCGCGCCGAGCGCGTCGGTGAACGCCCGGCCCAGCGGCGTGGTCGGCACCAGGGAGAGCCCGACCTCGGGGCTGACCAGCACCAGCCGGGCCGCGCAGGCCCGGACGGCGGCGGCCAGCTCGTCGATCGTGGCGGTGTCGTCGGCCGGCTGGTGCGCCGGGTCGAGCAGCACGGTCACCCAGCCGCCGAGGTCGTCGACGAGCAGCGTCTCCTCCGGCCGGGCGGAGGCGATCACGTCGGCGAGCCGGCGCGGCTCGTCCGCGGTCTCCTCGGTACTCCAGGAGGCCGGCCGGCGGGCGCGGTGTGCGGCGATCCGGGCCAGCCATTCCGCGTCGTCGTCGCCCGCGCCAGCCGCAGTGGCCACGTACCGCACCGAGGCCGCGTCGGCGACCAGGGACTCAGCGAACTCCGACTTGCCGGAGCGGATGCCGCCCAGCACCAGGACCCGGTTCCACCCGTCAAGGGACATGCCCGTACCTTACGGCCAGCCGGCCGCCGGGGGCAGCGCAGGTACGCCGCAACGCCCCCGCCGTACCGGCACCGCTCAACGGTCGCCGGGGGGCTGGTAAAAGTATTCGTTGGGGTTGACGTCCGCAGGCTTCGGGTCCTCCTGCCAGAAGCCCTCGCCGGGGCGGGCCTGGAGCGCGTCGATAAGCGCCTCCCGGTCCATGTCCCGGGCACCCTCTATGCCTCCGCGTACCGCGATGTCGCGCAGCTCCGCCGTGTCCATCTTCGGGATCGGTGTCGTCATCCTCGCCTCCTGGGCCACATCGGGTTCCTACCGACACATACCCCGCCCCGCGACGGTCAGTCGCAGTGTTCGAAGGGACTGCTGAAGCTGGCCCCACCGGCGGAGCCGCCCCACTTCACGCAGGTCGCGGCGGCGCTGGCCCGGACCGGACCGGCGTAGTACTTGAAGGAACCGCTGTCGGTGGCGCGGGCCCGACCCTGCACCTCGAGGAAGGCGGTCACCGGCGTCGCCCGGCCGACGGCGGTCTCCTTGAGCGTCACCACGCAGTTCGACCCGCTTCCGCCGTGGTAGAGCAGGTACACCCGGCCCTGCCGGCGACCACCGGCGGTCAGCGTCGCCGTGTTGATCACTCGGTATCCGCTGCCGCACGCCTGCGCGGCCGTGTACGGGTTCGGCTGCTCGGCACCGCCGGTGGTCGGCGTGGCGCTCGGTTCCGGTGCGGCCGACGAGGGTGGGGGCGACGCCGGAGGGGCCGCCGCGGCGCTGCTGCGCCCCGACGACGGCGTGGCCGAGGTCGGCCGCGCCGAGCTGGAGGCGGGCGCCGGGCTCTCCTGGCGGCCGCCGTCGCCATCCGCGCCGGGGCTCCGCGAGGCGACGATCGCCGACGGGTCGCCGGCCAGCACCGGCGCGGTGGCCGGCGCCGTGGCGTCGTCGGGCGGCGGCGGCTGCGACATCACGGCCACCGCCACGCCCGCCGCGACGACCGTCACCACGCCCGCCGCGATCGTCACAATTGTCGAGCGCCGCAGCCGTCGGGACCGCTTCCGGCCGTCCGGGACGGTCGGCCCGTCGGAGGCCAGGGTCTCGGCGCCGGCCCGGACGCCCGGGGCACCGCCCGCTTCGAGCTGGCCGCCGGTCGCCGCTCCGGCGGTGAGTTCCGCTCCGGCTGCCGCTGCGCAGGTGCCGGCGGCCGCGGTGGCGGCCTCGGCCAGCTCCGCGGCGCTGCGCTGCCGGGCCCCCGGCTGCTTCGCCATGGCCCGGGAGACCACTGCGGCGACCGGTGCCGGTACGTCCGGCGGCAGCGGCGGCGGCTGGTCGTGCTGGTGTCGCAGCGCCACGTCGAACGGGTTGTCTCCGACGAACGGGGGACGCCCGGCGAGGCAGAGGTACGCCACGGCGCCGAGCGCGTAGATGTCGCTCGCCCCGGAGATCGGCTGGCCGGCGGCCTGCTCGGGGGACATGAACGAGGCGGTGCCGAGCACCGTGTGGGCGGCGGTGATCCCCGCCGTCGCGCCGGAGCGGGCGATGCCGAAGTCGACGAGCACCACCCGGCCGTCCGGCTTGACCAGCAGGTTGCCCGGCTTCACGTCCCGGTGCACGATGCCGGCGAGGTGGGCCGCGTGCAGGGCCTCGGCGGTCTGCGCCACCACGGACATGGTGGTGACCGGGTCGAGCCGGCCCACCCGGCGCAGCCGGGCGCTCAGCGGCTCGCCGGCCACGTACTCCATCACCAGGTAGTCGACCTGGCCACCGTCGGCGAGCGTGGCCCGGCCGACGTCGTGCACCGCGACCACCCCGGGATGCCGCACCGCCGCCAGCATCCGCGCCTCGGCCCCGAACCGCGCGGTGAACTCCGGGTCGGCGGTCAGCGCCGGCAACAGCACCTTGACCGCGACCTCCCGGCCCAGCAGGAGATCCGTACTCCGCCAGACCGCGCCCATCCCACCGGTCGCCACCCGTTCGCCCAGCCGGTACCGCTCGCTGAGCACGACCCCTTGAGTCAGCACCGGGTCACGGTACCGGCCGTCGGTCGGCGCCCGGCCGTCGACCGCGCGGCCGACTACGCTGGCGGGGTCGGTCCGATGGACAGCAACGGCGAGGGGAGACGCGCAGATGGCGTGGAGCTGGCGGTACGAGGGCGCGAACGGCGAGCCGGCCGAGGGGCCGACCGAGTCGTTCGGCAGCCAGGCGGACGCCGAGTCCTGGATCGGCCAGACCTGGCGGGAACTCGCGGCGTCCGGCGTCACCTCGGTAGCGCTCGTCGAGGACGACCGGGTGGAGTACCGGATGAGCCTGCTGCCCGCGGCGGAGTGATGACGCCCCGGGACGCCGAGCCGCTGGTGCTCGGGGTGCCCCGGGCGGCGTTCCGGCCCAGTCCGGTCTTTCTCGGCCTGGTCGCGTTGCTGGTCACCAGCGCCGTGCTGACCTGGCACGGGATCGGCAACGTCCGGCTCGCGGTCTTCGGGTTCGTGGTCTCCGGCTGGCTGGTCTCGCTCTGCCTGCACGAGTACGCCCACGCCGTGGTGGCGTACCGGGCCGGCGACCGGAGCGTGGCCCATCGCGGCTATCTGACGCTCAACCCGCTGAAGTACAGCCACCCGCTGCTCTCCATCGCGCTACCGGTGGCGGTGGTGCTGCTCGGCGGCATCGGCCTGCCCGGCGGGGCGGTCTGGGTGGACCGGCACGCGATTCCCGGGCGGCTGCGGCACACCCTGGTCAGCCTGGCCGGCCCGGCCACAAACGTGTTGTTCGCGCTGGTGCTGGTGGTGGTGCTGCGGATCGGTGCGCCGGGCGGCGGGCCGGTGGAGTTCTGGGCCGCCGTGGCTCTGCTCGCCTTCCTCCAGCTCACCGCCAGCGTGCTCAACCTGCTGCCGGTGCCGGGACTGGACGGCGGCAACATGATCCAGCCGTGGTTGAACCCGCAGTGGCGGCGGATGTACGACCTCTTCGCGCCGTACGGCTTCATCCTGCTCTTCGCGTTGCTGTGGAACCCACGGATCGGCGGCTGGTTCTTCGACGCGGTCTTCGCGGTCGGCGGCGCCCTCGGCCTGCCGCCGTGGCTCTACGCCACCGGCCTGGAGTTGATCCGGTTCTGGCAGGGCTGAGCCGGAGCCGGGCACCGGGTGGCCCGGCCGGCGTCCCGCTCGACGCCGGCCGGACCGGCCGGGTCAGGGCCGCTCGGCGGGCGACTCGGTACGCGCCGGGTTGCGCTCGGTCACCGGGTCGACGATCTCGTCGATCGCCTTGAGCAGACCGGCGTCGAGCTTGACCCCGGCCGCCTTGACGTTGTCCTGCACCTGCTCGGGGCGGGTCGCCCCGATGATGGCCGAGGAGACGTTCGGGTTCTGCAACACCCAGGCGATGGCGAGCTGCGCCATGCTCAGCCCGGCCTCGTCGGCGAGCGGCTTGAGCTGCTGGACCCGGGTCAGCACGTCGTCGGTCAGCCACTTGGCGATGAAACCCGCGCCGGACTTCTCGTCGGTGGCCCGGGAACCGGCCGGCGGCGGCTGGCCGGGAAGGTACTTGCCGGTGAGTACGCCCTGCGCCATCGGCGACCAGACGATCTGCCCGACGCCCAGCTCCTCGCTTGTGGGTACGACCTCGCTCTCGATGACCCGCCACAGCATCGAGTACTGCGGCTGGTTGGAGACCAGCGGGATGCGCAGCTCCCGGGCGAGGGCGTGGGCCTCGCGGATCTGCGACGCCTTCCACTCGGAGACGCCGATGTAGAGCGCCTTGCCGGAGCGTACGACGTCGGCGAACGCCTCAATCGTCTCTTCCAGCGGCGTGTGGTAGTCGTACCGGTGGGCCTGGTAGAGATCCACATAGTCGGTGCGGAGCCGGCGCAGCGAGCCGTCGATCGACTCCATGATGTGCTTGCGGGACAGACCCCGGTCGTTGCGTCCCGGTCCGGTGGGCCAGTACACCTTGGTGAAGATCTCCAGGCCCGCGCGCCGTTCCTGCTCCAGCGCCCGGCCGAGCACCTCCTCGGCCCGGGTACCGGCGTAGACGTCCGCGGTGTCGAAGGTGGTGATGCCGGCGTCCAGGGCGGCCCGGACGCAGCTGACCGCCGCCTCCTCCTCGACCTGTGAGCCGTGAGTGATCCAGTTGCCGTACGAGATCTCGCTGACCATCAGGCCGGAACGGCCAAGGTGTCGGAATTCCATCCCCCGACCCTAGTCCGCCTCCGGCGCGACCTGCCGATCGAGCCGTCCGCTGGGGCCGGCACCGGTGCGGTGCCCGCTCGGCTCAGAGCACCGGGCTGGCGTCGGTGAGCAGCGCCTCGATCTCCGCCACCACCGCATCCGGGCGATGGAACATCGGGTC
Source organism: Micromonospora sp. PRAS1 (assembly GCF_059553435.1). Lineage (NCBI taxonomy): Bacteria > Bacillati > Actinomycetota > Actinomycetes > Micromonosporales > Micromonosporaceae > Micromonospora > Micromonospora sp. PRAS1. Next base: position 257,217 of record NZ_JCANNB010000002.1, on the reverse strand, counting down.
GATAAGCGGCCGCCCGCGCCGGTCGAGCGCGCCCCAGCGACCGGCGCCGTTGGTGGCGAGGAAGGCCACCGGGTGGATGAGCAGGGCCGGATGTGCCGGTGCGACGATCACCTGACCGGTGCGGTCCAGCACGCCCTTACGGCCGGCCAGATCCACCACGGCCAGCCCTTCGTCGGTGAAGCCGTCGACGTACCGGCCGTCGGCGAGGGCGGTGTGGAAACCGTGGTACCGGGTGGGCACCACGAGCTGGCCGGTGCGGTCCACGGCACCCCAGCCCTCGCGTCGGACGACCGCCACGCCCCGACGGAACGGCCGTACGTCGGCGAAGCCGGGCGGCACGACCACCTCACCGGTGGTGTCCACGGCCAGCCAGCCGCTCTCGTCGCGTACCACCCAGGCCAGGCCGTCGGAGAATGGTCGGGCCGCGAGATAGGTCGGCTCGATCACCGTCTCACCGCTCAGACCGATCAACGACCACCGGTCCGTCTGCGGGCCGCGTACCCAGGCCAGGCCGTCGGCGAACGGCTGCGCCTCGGCGTACCGGGCCGGCACGACCATGTCGCCCTCGCTGTCCGCGTAGCCCCACAACCCCTGGCCGCCGTCGCGGGCCGGTACCGGGGCACGGTCCCGCTCCAACACCTCGTCCCAACTGCGCGGGTACGGCCCGAAGCCGCTCTCGGCGGCCCGGTCGGCGACCGCGTCCAGCCCGACCCGGACCCGGGCCAACAGTTCCGGGTCGCCCTCGCCCCGCAGGTCGAGAGCCCGCTCGAAGTGGTGGCACGCCTCGATCAACCGGCCCTGGTCGTAACAGCTGCGGGCGGCGTGCTCGTGCAGGGCGGCCCTCAGCCGATCGGGTAGCTCGGGCGAGTTGGCCTCCGCGAACAGCCGGTCGGCCTCGGCGAAATCCCCGCGCCAGCGCAGCACCTGCGCCAACCGTGCCTGGGCCAGGGCGGCCCGGCGCAGTTCACCGGTCGCCTCGGCGTAGGTCAACGCCATCCGGCCGTCGTCCAACGCGTCGTCGAGGTCACCGAGGATTCGCGAGACCACCGCCCGCAGGCTCAACAGCCGGGCGCGGGACCGGTTGTCGAGTGCCGAGGCGAGCTTCTCGGTCAGCCGTTCCCGGACCGTCCGCAGCTCTTCCGGGTCGTCCACGACCTCGCGCAGCGTCGTCGGGTCGAGCTGCCAGCGGTAGCCGGCCAACACCTGCTCCGGGTCCGGGGGCGGCTCGGGTGCCGGGGCCACCTCCTCCGCCACCTCGGCTGGCTCCTCCTCCGCGGTGGCTGGCGGCGCGGAGACGGGCGGCGCGGCGGCCGGTGGTGCCGATACCGGCGTCGTGGCGGCCGGCGGCCCGGAGACGGGCGCTCCGGAGAGGGGCGGCGCGGAGACGGGCGCTCCGGTGGCGGGCGGCGCGGAGACGGGCGCTGCTGCGGTGGCGGGCGGCGCAGAAATGGGCGGCGCGGTGACCGGAGGTGCGGAGACGGGTGCTGCCGAGACGGGTGGCGCGGATACGGGCGGTGCCGGAGTCGGTGAGGCGGATGGTGTGGCGGCCGGCGGTGTGGGGAGTGGTGGTGCAGAGACCTGCGGCGCGAGGTCGGTCGGCGGTGCCGACACGGGGGTGTCCGCGACCGGTGCCGGCGGTGCCGGGACCGACGCTGCCGAGGTCGGTGCAGCGTCGTCCGGAGGTACGGGCGGCGGTGCGGAGACCGGTGGCGCGGAGGTCGGCGCGGCGGAGGCGGCCGGTGCGGAGACCGGTGGCGCGGAGGTCGGCGCGGCGGACCGTGGCGACGACGGTGGTGCGGAGACCGGTGCCGCCGGTGGCGGCGGCTGGTCCGGCTCGGGAGCGGGCGACCCGAACCAGGCCTGTGGGCCTGCGGAGGGCGGCCGGACCGGTGCGGGCTCGACCGGCTCGGGCGGCGGCGGAACGTACCGGGTCGGCTTCCTCTCGATCGGAGCGGCCGGTGGGCTTGGTGCCGCCGGTGCAGGCGCCGCCGGGCGGGGCGTGGCCGGACCTTGGGACGGGGGCGCGGAGACCGGCGGTTGGCTCGGTGGCCCCGGTGGGCGTGCGGGCGGTGCGGATACCGGTGGGCGTGCCGGCGGTGCGGAGACGGGCGGTTGGCTGGGTGGCCCCGATACCGGTGGGCGTGCCGGCGGTGCGGATACCGGTGGGCGTGCCGGCGGTGCGGAGACGGGTGGGTGGCTGGGTGGCCCCGATACCGGTGGATGCGCGGGTGGCGCGGAGACGGGTGGGTAGCCGGGTGGCGCGGAGACGGGTCGTGTCGGGGTGGGCCCGGCGGCGGGTGGTGCGGCGGCGACCGAGGGTGCCGCTGGCGGCGGGGGGGCCACGACCGGTTGGTCGTGCAGGGGTGCGGGACGGACCTGGTGCTCGTGCAGCGGAGCCGGGCGTACCTCGTGCTGGTGCAGCGGTGCTGGCCGTACCGTGTCTCCGGCCGGTGCGGGCTGTCCGGCGGAGGCGGCCGGCCGGACCGGACTGACCGGGCCGACCGGACTGACCGGGCCGACCGGACTGACCGGGTCGCGCCGATCCTGGTCGCTCTGCGGAGCGGGGCGTTGGGCCCGGTCCGGTCCGGGACCGTGGATCCCGCTGCGTGCGGCGGGAGACTCGGGTCGATCCTGGCGGGGCACCTCCGGCCGGTCATGCTGCGGTGCCGGGGACACCGGCCGGCTCCGCCCGGCAGCGGGGGAGACGGGTCGGTCGTAGTTCGACGCGGGGGAAACTGGCCGGTCGTAGTTCGACGCGGGGGAAACTGGCCGGTCGTAGGCCGATGCGGGAGAAACGGGTCGGTCGTACTCGGGCGAGGCGGCGACCGGAAGGTCGGGCACCACCGAGAGGTGCGGTCGGCCGGGGCGGGGTGGCTCGCGGTCGGGCGCGGGGGAGACGGGGCGGTCCAGATCGGGCCGTTGCGCGGCGGGTTGATCGAGGTCGGGTCGCTGTGCCGCAGGCCGGTCGGGCGCGAACCGCGCCGGATCGGGCGTAGCGGGCCGGAGGTCGTCGCGTCGGGAGCGGTCGGGCGGAGGTCCGGCGGGCCGTTGGTATTCGCGGTGGTCCCGGCCGGTGCTCGGACGCAGCGGACCCGGCTCGGGCCAGGGCAGCCCGCCCGGCGACCCGGCGAACGCCTGTGGCTCCCGGGCCGCCGGCTCGGGGCCAGCACGCCCCGGCGACCAGTCGGGGCGACCCCACTCGTCGCGCGACCCGCCTACCGGATCCTCGTCGACGTAACCGTCCGGGTACGGCGCACTGTCCGGGTCCCCGACGCCGAACTCCTCCCGGTACCCGTCAACCCGGAGGCCGTCGTCGTACGCGGGCTCGCCGGGGTGGCTGCTCCACTGGTAGCGGGGACGCTGCTGCGTACCGTCGCTGGTGGACCGACGGTTCGTGGTCTCGGCCGGTCGTTGCGGCGTGGCGGGCCGACGCCGCTGCTCGTCCGGCTCGGGCATCCAGCCGGACTCCGGCCGTCCGGAGGGGACCGGGCCGCCACGGCGCCGGACCTGATCCCGGTCGGTCGGTTCGGCGCGGCGCGGCCACTGGTCGTAGCGGTCGGCCTCGCGTTGGTCCCGTCGGTCGGGGTCGTGTCGGTCGGGGTCGCGTCGTGGGTAAGCGTCGGACTCACGCTGGCCGCGCCGTGGCGGATAGCGGTCGTCGTCGCGCGGGTAGCGGTCGGAATCGCGTCGGTCCGGGTCGCGTCGGTCCGGGTCGCGTCGGTCCGGGTCGCGTCGGTCCGGGTCGCGTCGGTCCGGGTCGCGTCGGTCCGGTTCGCGCTGCGGGTAGCGCTCTGCCTGGCGCGGGTCGCGACGGGGCGGTGCGCCGGTCGCCGCAGCCGGTGAGCCCACGTCGGACCAGGTGACCCCGTCGCGGCCACGGGACGGGTCGGTCTGCGGAGAACGTCGGCCGTCGGTACGCTCCGGCCGCGCAGCGGGGTAGGACCGGTCGTGGGGGCGGTTACCGTTCGACCCCTCGTACCGCCGCGGCTCGGGTACCTCGTGCCGGCCCGGCCAGCCGTCCGGCTCGTCAGACCAGGATCGGCCCACGTACGTGCCGTCGGGTCTGGTCGGCGCGAGCGGGGGCACCTCGGCCCTTCCGACGGCGCTCGCCCGGCCCCGTGCCGGCGGCTGCTGATGGTGGTCGACGCCGATGTCGCCCGGGTAACGCTGGCCCGGGAACTGCGGCTGCCACTCGGTCGTCGGCTCGGCCATCCAGGACGGCTCGGCGGGATCATGCCACCGGTCGGCGTAGCCGCGACTCATCCGGCCGACCTGTCGTTCACGGCCGCGCCCCGGTGGTCGGCTCGCGTCCGCTCGCTCACGGCGATGTCACCTCGTCGGAAATGGTCGCGCTGGGCGCCCCGGGAACCGGTAAAGTCGCTCGTCCCGGCACCGAATGGCTGCGGAAGGAGGGTAGCGGCGCGGGCTCGGTCACCGCCACTGCGGCACGGGTGCCGCAGCCAAACGTTATCCTACTGATCCGGACATTTAGGTCCGTGATGGAATCGGACTTCCGACGATACTCCACCCATCGTCGGCCTCCGGTTGCCGGCTCTGCCTCGGCCCCTGACAATGCCGCAGCGCGTCGACAGCGCCGTCTCGGCGTGCCGCCAGGGCGGCGGTCACGGGTGCTCCATGACCAGTACGGCGAAGGTGCCTGGTTCGAGGGCCTGGTAACGATGCGGTGCGTCGCCGGGGAAGGTCGCGTAGTCGCCCGGGCCGAGTTCCACCTGCTCGTGATCTGGTCCGCACCGTAGTCGGCCCGAGCCCACCACGATGTGCTCGACGCTGCGCGGCGTGTGTGGTTCGGCGGTGCGGACTCCGTCCGGCTCCAGTTGGATCAGGTAGACGTCCCGGCGGGCGTGCGCGGTACCGGCGGTCAGGAGGGTGCCGCTGAAGTCCGCGTGCTCGGATCGGATCCGTGGCCCGTTGCCGGCCCGGATCACGCGCACGCTGGCTGTCGGCGGCTCGACCAGCCGGCTGAACGGTACGTCGAGTGCCACGCCCAGCGCCCACAGCGTCTCCACACTCGGGTTGCCGACGCCGGATTCGAGTTGGGACAGGGTCGACTTGGCGATCCCGGCGCGGCGGGCGAGTTCGGTAAGCGACAGGCCGACCCGTTGCCGCTCGTAGCGCAGGGCGGCGGCGATGGTGGCCAGGGGTGGAGAAGGCTCGGGAGGCATTGTTCGCTCCGTTGTTCTGTTTGTTCGATTTGACGAACGACCGGTGGCGTGTTCATTATGCTGAACCATGCGTACGCCAGAACGAACGTCGGGGGTGGGCGTGCTCCGCGACGTGGCCGCCATCGGTGCGGCGATCGTGGCGGTCGGTGCCTCCTTCGGCGCTCTGGCGGTCGCCGCCGGGTTGCCCGGCTGGGCGGCCGTCGCCATGTCCGTGCTGGTCTACGCCGGTGGCGCGCAGTTCATGGCGGTCGGGCTGGTGGCCGCCGGCAACCCGGTGGCCGCCGTACTCGCCGGACTGCTGATCAACGCCCGGCACCTGCCGTTCGGCCTGACCCTCGGCGACACGATCGGGCACCGGCTGCGCCACCGGTTGCTCAGCAGCCACCTGATGACCGACGAGACGACCGCCTTCACACTGGCCCGGCCGCCCGGTGCCGCCCGGCGGCGGGCCTTCTGGCTGGCCGGCACCCTGCTCTTCCTGGCCTGGCAAGCCGGCACCCTGCTCGGGGTGCTGGCCGGTGGGGCGGCCGGTGATCCGGCCGCCTTCGGGCTGGACGCGGCATTCCCGGCCGGGCTGCTCGCCCTGCTGCTGCCCTCGCTGCGGGACCGGGACACCCGACGGGCGGCGCTGGGCGGTGCGCTGCTGGCGGTGCTGACCACTCCGCTGCTGCCGGCCGGCCTGCCGGTGCTGCTGGCGCTGGCCGGTCCCGGACTGCTGGCCGTACGCCGGCTCAGCGCGCGCCCGACCGCGCCGTCCGGGACGGCGGCAATCGCCGAGCCGCCGGAGCGGAGCATGGCCGAGCCGCCGGAGCGGAGCGTGGCCGAGCCGCCGGAGCGGAGCGTGGCCGAGCCGCCGGAGCGGAGCGTGGCCGAGCCGCCGGAGCGGAGCGTGGCCGAGCCGGCCGAACCGGTGCCGGCTGGACAGCGACCGACGCCGGTGGGACGGGAATCCGGGCGGGACGGACGGGAGGAGGAACGATGCTGATCGCGGTGATCGTGGCGCTGGCCGTCGGGACGTACGCCTTCCGGATCGCCGGGGTGTTACTGCGGGACCGGCTCGACCTGCCGGACTGGGCCCGCCAGTTGCTGCCGGTCGGTGCGGCGGCCCTGCTGGCGGCGCTGGCCGCCACCGCGGCGCTTACCGAGGTCGGTCGGTTCGCCGGCTGGGCCCGGCCGGCCGGCGTCCTGGTCGGTGTGCTGCTGGCGTGGCGGCGGGTGCCGTTCGTGCTCGTGGTGGTCGCCGCCGCCGGCACCGCGGCGCTGCTGCGCCTGCTCGGGGTGCCCTGAGCCGGCCCGCCCAGCACGGCCGACGATGCCGGCCCGCCCAGCACGGCCGACGATGCCGGTCAGGCCTGGTCGCCGATGGCGCTGGTCAGACCTTGTCGCCGATGGCGCTGGTCAGACCTTGTCGCCGATGGCGCTGGTCAGACCTTGTCGCCGATGGCGACGCGGGGCTCGGGGGTGCGCAGCTTGCGGAAGGTGATCGCGCGCATGATCGCGTAGAGGTAGAGGGAGCCCATCCGCTGGGTGGAGTTCGGGAAGCGGCTCCGGACCAGCTTCTTGATCTTCCGCGAGATGAGCACCGAGTCGATCACCACACCGATGGCCAGCGCGCCCCAGAGCAGGTTGGAGGCGAGCCGGATCACCGGGGGCATCGCCTGGTTCGAGCCGATCAGCACGACCAGCGCGCCGCCGAAGAACCAGGTGCCGACCGTACGCCGGGAGTCGACCACGTTGCGGGCGAGCAGACGCTCCGGCCCCCGGTCACGCGGGCCACCCTCGCGCCGGAACTCCGCCGCCGCCTCGGCGCGGCGTTGCCGCCGCAGCGCCTTCGCCTCCTCCTTGCTCAGCGCCTTCGTCGCGCCGGCCGGCCGCCGGCCGGTGGCGGGACGCTTCGGCGTCTCCCGACCCTTGGCCGGGGTGTAGCCACGAGAACGGGCGACCTCATCCTCCGCCGCCGGGGTCTCCGGCTCGGTGGCAGGGTCGGCGAGGTCAGCGGACTTACGGCGAAACAGCGACGGCACGCGGCAAGGGTAGCCAACGCCGCGCGTCCGGTGCACATCGCGGGTGCACCCGGACGCGAACGGAGGCTCGGGCTACGGGCGCTCGACGTGCGCGCCGAGGTCGGCGAGCTTCGCCTCGAAGTCCTCGTAGCCCCGGTTGATCAGGTCGACGCCGTACACCCGGGAGGTGCCCTCGGCGGCCAGCGCGGCGATCAGGTGGCTGAAGCCGGCCCGCAGGTCGGGGATGACCAGGTCGGCGGCGTGCAGCTTGCTCGGCCCGGCGATCACCGCCGAGTGCTTGAAGTTGCGCCGGCCGAATCGGCACGGGGTGCCGCCCAGGCAGTCCCGGTAGACCTGGATGTTCGCGCCCATCGAGTTGAGCGCCTCGGTGTAGCCCAGCCGCTGCTCGTAGACGGTCTCGTGGACGATCGACAGGCCACGGGCCTGGGTCAGCGCGACGACAAGCGGCTGCTGCCAGTCGGTCATGAAGCCCGGGTGCACGTCGGTTTCCAGGGCGGTGGCCTGAAGCTCGCCGCCCGGGTGCCAGAACCGGATACCACCCTCCTGGCCCGGCTGTCCCGGCCGAGGGGGACGGGTGTCGGTCACCTCGTACTCGCCGCCGACCGAGCGGAAGACGTTGAGGAAGGTCATCATGTCGGCCTGCTCGGCACCGAGCACCTCGACGTGACCCCGGGTGGCCAGCGCCGCAGCCGCCCAGCTCGCCGCCTCGATCCGGTCCGGGACCGGCCGGTGCGTGTAGCCGTGCAGCCTCGGCACACCCTGGACCTCGATCACCCGGTCGGTGTGCACCTTGATGATCGCGCCCATCTTCTGCAGGACGCAGATCAGGTCGATGATCTCCGGCTCCACCGCGGCGTTGCGCAGCTCGGTGACGCCCTCGGCCATGACCGCGGTGAGCAGCACCTGCTCGGTCGCGCCGACGCTGGGGTAGGGCAGCGCAAACTTGGTGCCGTGCAGGCCGTTCGGCGCGGAGAGGTGCAGCCCCTCGGGGGTCTTGTCGACCGTGGCGCCGAACTCCCGCAGGGCCTGGAGGTGGAAGTCGATCGGTCGCGGACCGATGTGGCAGCCGCCGAGGTCGGGGATGAAGGCGTGGCCGAGGCGGTGCAGCAGCGGCCCGCAGAACAGGATCGGAATCCGGCTCGAACCCGCGTGCACGTTGATCTGGTCGGTGCTGGCGCTCTCCACGTTCGCCGGGTCGAAGACCAGCTCGCCGTCCTCGTCGCCGTCGGTGACCTTGACGCCGTGCAGCCCGAGCAGGCCCCGGACCACCTCCACATCCCGGATCTTCGGTACGTCGAACAGCCGGCTCGGACTGTCGCCGAGCAGCGCGGCGACCATCGCCTTGGAAACCAGGTTCTTCGCGCCGCGCACGCGGATCCGCCCTTGCAGCGGGGTGCCTCCGTGTACGACTAGGACGTCGTCGGTCAACGCAACCTCCAGCGCGTGCGTGCTGCCGTTTGGATGGTGGGACACCACGGGTCGCTACCCGCGAACCGGTCGTGGGCAAACTCCGGCCCCGTGTGTTGTCGCCCGGGCAGCATAGCCCTCCGTGATGAGAATGGATCCGGTCACACCGCTTCAGGGGGCATCAATCGGTGATCCGGCACTTTTTCGTACCTTCTGGATTACCCAGAGTGAGCGTCTGGCTGCTCAGGAACCGGGCAGCGCGAGCATCTGGTCCAGCGCGACCCGGGCGTGGTGCGCGGTGTCGGCGTCGACGGTGATCTGGTTGACCACCCGGCCGGCGACCAGCTCCTCCAGCGCCCACACCAGGTGCGGCAGGTCGATGCGGTTCATCGTCGAGCAGTAGCAGACCGCCCGGTCGAGGAACATGATCTGCTTGTCCGGGTGGGCCAGCGCGAGCCGGCGGACCAGGTTCAGCTCGGTGCCGACCGCCCACGCGGAGCCGGCCGGGGCCGCCTCGATGGTGCGGATGATGTACTCGGTCGAGCCCACCAGGTCGGCGGCCTTGACCACCTCGTGCCGGCACTCGGGGTGCACCAGCACGTTGACCCCCGGCACCCGCTCGCGGATGTCGTTCACGCTCTCCAGCGTGAACCGCCCGTGCACCGAGCAGTGCCCGCGCCAGAGGATCATGCGCGCGTCGCGCAGCTGCTCCGGGGTGAGCCCGCCGCCGGGCTTGTGCGGGTCGTAGAGCACGCAGTCGTCAAGCGAGAAGCCCATCTCCAACACCGCCGTGTTGCGGCCCAGGTGCTGGTCGGGCAGGAAGAGCACCTTCTCACCCTGCTGGTACGCCCACTCCAGGGCCCGCTTGGCGTTCGACGAGGTGCAGACCACGCCGCCGTTGCGACCGACAAAGCCCTTGATGTCCGCCGAGGAGTTCATGTAGGTGACCGGGACCGTCCGTTCGGCGACACCGAGGTCGGTGAGCACGTCCCAGGCGTTCTCCACCTGCGGCAGCGCGGCCATGTCCGCCATCGAGCAGCCGGCCGCCAGGTCGGGCAGGACGACCCGCTGCGCGTCCGAGGTGAGGATGTCCGCGCTCTCGGCCATGAAGTGCACGCCGCAGAAGACGATGTACTCCGCGTCCGGCCGGGCGGCTGCCTCGCGGGCCAGCTTGAACGAGTCGCCGGTCACGTCGGCGAACTGGATCACCTCGTCGCGCTGGTAGTGGTGGCCCAGCACGAAGACCTTGTCGCCGAGCGCGGCCTTGGCCGCCGTCGCCCGGGCCACCAGGTCGGGGTCGCTCGGCGCCGGCAGATCGCCGGGACACTCCACGCCACGCTCGGTGGCAGGATCGCTGCCCCGGCCGAGAAGCAGCAGCGCAGTGGCGGTGTTCGAGGGCTCAACCCAGGTCGACGTCACGCCCTCCATGGTCCCACAGGCCGACCGGCCTGCCGGCCCCGCCGGTGTGGGCTGCCACACTGCCAGGCATGCGCGTACTGCTCTGCCCGGACAAGTTCGCCGGCACGCTGCCGGCCCCCCAGGTCGCCGCAGCCGTGGCCGACGGCTGGCGGGAGATCGCCCCCGGCGATGACCTGCTGGTCAGGCCGCTGGCGGACGGCGGACCCGGTTTCCTCGACGTGCTCGCCGAGGCGCTGCCCGGTCGGCTGATGCCGGTGACCACCGTCGATCCGCTGGGCCGACCGGCGGCCGGTGAGATCCTGCTCACCGACGACGGCGCGACCGCCTGGCTGGAAAGCGCGCAGGCGTGCGGGTTGCACCTGCTCGACGCCGCCGAGCGGGACCCGAAGACCACCACCTCGTACGGGCTGGGGCTGCTGATCGCCGCGGCGGTCGAGGCCGGCGCTCGTACCGTGGTGGTCGGTTTGGGCGGTTCGGCGACCAACGACGGTGGCGCGGGGATGCTCACCGCGCTCGGCGCCGTGCCGTTGGACGACGCCGGCCAGGCCCTGCCGTACGGCGGCGCCGCGCTGGCCGCCGTGGCCGCGCTGGACGGCACGCCCCGGCTGCGCGAGGCCCGGTTGATCGCCGCCACCGACGTGGACAACCCGCTGCTCGGGCTGCACGGGGCGAGCAACGTCTTCGGACCGCAGAAGGGCGCCGACCGCGCCGACGTGCTGCTGCTCGACGCCGCGCTGGCCCGCTGGGCCGAGGTGCTGGAGCGGGACCTGCCAGGCTGCCCCAGCGGACTGGGTGCGCTGCCCGGTGGAGGTGCCGCCGGCGGCCTCGGCGCGGCGCTACTGGCCCTCGGTGGCCGCTGCGAGTCCGGGATCGGGCTGGTCAGCCGGGCCGTCGGGCTGGAGAGCGCGCTCGACGGCGTCGACCTGGTGATCACCGGGGAGGGCAAGTTCGACCACCAGTCGCTGCGCGGCAAGGTGGTCGCCGGGGTGGCCGGTGCCGCCCGGGACCGGGGCGTACCCTGCGTCGTGCTCGCCGGCCAGGTCAGCACGGGCCGGCGCGAGGCGGCGGCGGTCGGAGTCACCGACGCGTACAGCCTGGTGGAGCACTTCGGCGGCGAGGAACGCGGCGGGCTGGCCGCGGCCCTGGAACGCCCGGGGGAGGGGCTGCGGGAGCTCGGCGCCCGGCTGGCCCGGCAGTGGAGCCGCTGACGCTTTCTTGCCGCTGGTCACACCGCCCGGTGGGTGGGCCGTATGCGGCCTACAATCGAAAACTGGACCACTGTGGGAATCGCTGACCGGCGGCAGACGTTGGCCAGGGGAGACCACACCCGAACGCGCGCAGGGAGAATTCCACGTGACCACGCCAGCGCAGACCGAGTCGACCGAGGCCAAGGCCCCCACGTCCGTCGTCCTCACCGACGTCGCGGCGCAGAAGGTCAAGGCCCTGATCGAGCAGGAGGGCCGTGACGACCTGCGGCTCCGGGTCGCGGTGCAGCCGGGCGGCTGCTCCGGCCTGCGATACCAGCTCTTCTTCGACGAGCGTTCGCTCGACGGTGACGTCGTCACCGACTTCGACGGTGTCGAGGTCGTCGTCGACCGGATGAGCGCCCCGTACCTGGCCGGCGCCACCATCGACTTCGCCGACCGGATCGACGCCCAGGGCTTCACCATCGACAACCCCAACGCGGGCAACTCCTGCGCCTGCGGTGACTCCTTCAGCTGAGTCGCACACGCACCACGACGGCGGGGCGCCCCACGGGGCCGCCCCGCCGTCGCGCGTCCCCCACCCCCAGGTTACCCCCGAGTTGATCATGAAGTTGTTGTCCCGACACGCCGGGTGTGGGTGGTAACAACTTCATGATCGACAGGGTGGGATCTGTGGGCGGGGCGGTCGCTCGGAGGGCGCTGGGCCGGTAGGCTGATCGGGCTCTGCTTCCGACCCCGAGGGTTGCCATGAAGATCGCCGTGACCGGCTCGATCGCCACCGACCACTTGATGAGCTTCCCGGGTCGCTTCGCCGACCAGCTCATCGCCGACCAGCTGCACAAGGTGTCGCTCTCCTTCCTGGTGGACGACCTGGTGCTGCGCCGGGGCGGGGTGGCCGCGAACATCGCGTTCGGCATGGGGCAGCTCGGACTGCGGCCGGTGCTGCTCGGTGCCGTCGGCGCCGACTTCGCCGACTACCGCTCCTGGCTCGAACGGCACGGAGTGGACTGCGACTCGGTGCACGTCAGCGAGGTCGCGCACACCGCGCGCTTCGTCTGCACCACCGACACCGAGATGTGCCAGATCGCCTCCTTCTACGCGGGGGCGATGAGCGAGGCCCGCAACATCGAGCTTCAGCCGGTCGCCCAGCGGCTCGGCGGGCTGGACCTGGTACTGGTCGGCGCCAACGACCCGGAGGCGATGCTGCGGCACTCCGCCGAGTGCCGCGAGCGTGGCTACGCCTTCGCCGCCGACCCGTCCCAGCAGCTCGCCCGGATGCCGGGCGAGGAGGTGGTGGCGCTGATCGAGGGCGCGGACTACCTGATGACCAACGACTACGAGAAGTCGTTGCTCCAGCAGAAGGCCGGGCTCAGCGACGACCAGCTGCTGGAGATGGTCCGGATCCGGGTCACCACGCTTGGCAAGCACGGCGTGGAGATCGCCGGCCGGGAGATCGACCGGATTCACGTACCGATCGCCCGCCAGACCCAGGCGGTCGACCCGACCGGCGTCGGCGACGGCTTCCGCGCCGGCTTCTTCACCGCGCTCTCCTGGGGCGTCGGGTTGGAGCGTGCCGCCCAGGTCGGCTCCCTGCTCGCCACGCTGGTGCTGGAGACCGTCGGCACCCAGGAGTACGAGGTCCGCCGCGACCTCTTCGTCAAGCGCCTCGCCGAGTCGTACGGCGACGAGGCCGCCGACGAGATCCGCCCCCACCTCCTCCCCTAACGAACCCCCCTCTCGCCGTTCCTCTCGCCGATCTTGCACTTTTGGTCGCGTTTATGCGGTAAATGTCGCGTTTGGAGCGACGGAAAGTGCAAGATCGCGGGGGAGTTTTGTGGGGTGGGTCAGCGGGGGGTTGGGGTGAACGTGGCGATGAAGGTCGACCACTGGGGACGCGAGAAGGTGAGGACGGGGCCGGTACGGTCCTTGCTGTCGCGTACCGCCACCAGGTCGGGCAGGATCGCGCACTCCACGCAGTCGCCGTTGTTGGTGCTGCGGCTGCTGGTGAACCAGTGGGCGGCGGAGAGGTCGGGGGTGGACACGCTGGCCTCCGGGGCTAGGCCGCGCCGGCCAGCTCCCTGATCAACGCGCGCGACTTGGTGGGCGAGAGGGCGACCTGGCGCAGGTTGTCGGCGACCATTCTATAGGTCCGCACGCCGTCCGGATCCTGCACGTACATCGCCCCGTCGAGGACCTCGGTGTAGGCGATCGGCCGAACGTGGGCGAAGTCCAGCAGGACGAACTTGCCGATCGCGCCGGCCGCGTGCGGGCCGTCCTCGGGGCGGAGCACCTGCACGGTCACGTTCGGCAGCTCCGACATCGCCGCCAGGTGGGCGAGCTGGGCACGTCGGGTCTCGTCGCCGTTGACCCGTAGCCGCAGGGCCGCCTCGCCGATGACCGCGTCTTCGCCTGGGGGCTGGCCTTCACCGACGGCGCTCTGGTCTGCGCCGACGGCCATGCCTTCAGCGGACGCTTCCCGACTCCGGACAGCGCCGTACGCCTCTTCGTCCGCTCCGGTCGTCGGCTGCGACTGCTCTGGGTGGATGCGGAGTCGCGTTGCTGAGGCGTCGCGTGGTTAATAGGGGGCCCCGCCTATACACGAGGCGTTAATAGGGGGCCCTTCCTTTCACTTCGTGCGGAGGACGTCGTAGCCGGGGCCGGGCGCGCTGCCCAGGAACTTCTGCTGGCGCATCCGGCACCAGGCGGGGATGTCGACGGCGGCGGCCGGGTCGTCGGCGAGTACCCGCAGCACCGTGCCGACCGGCAGTTCGGGCAGCCGGCGGGCCAGTGCGATCACCGGGAGCGGGCAGCGTTGGCCGAGGCAGTCGAGGACCTCGTCAGGCTCGGGGCGGTCCGGGGCGGTCACAGGCCCACCACCCCGGCCTGGGCGCGCAGGTCGGCGACGATGCCGGGTAGCTCGGCGAGGAAGCGGTCCACGTCGGCGTCGGTGGTGTTGCGGTGCAGCGAGACGCGTACGTTGCCGTGCGAGAGCACCCCCATCGCCTCCAGCACGTGCGACGGGCGCAGCGTGGACGAGGTGCAGGAGGAGCCGGACGAGACGGCGAAGCCGCGCCGGTCCAGCGCGTGCAGCAGCGCCTCGCCGTCGACGTAGAGGCAGGAGAAGGTGACCACGTGCGGCAGCCGCCGCTCGGGATCGCCGACCACCTCCACGTCCGGCACCTCGGCCGCCACCCGGGTCCGGATCCGGTCCACCAGCGGCGCGAGCCGGGCGGCCTCCGCCACCGCGGCGGCCGCCACCGCCCGCAGGCTGGCCGCCGCCGCCACCACGGCCGGCAGGTTCACCGTTCCCGGGACCCGCCCCGACTCGTGCTCGTCGGCCGGCCAGGGCGACTCCCACCGGGTGCCCTTGCGGACGGCAAGCAGGCCGACGCCGGGCGGGCCGCCCCATTTGCGGGCGCTCGCGGTCAGCACCGACCAGCCCGCCGGCACCGGCGTACGCCCCACCACCTGGGCGGCGTCGACGTAGAGCGGCACCCCGGCGGAAGCGCAGGCCGCCGCCGCGGACTCGACCGGCTGGACGGTACCCACCTCGTGGCTGGCCGCGATCAACGCGGCCAGCGCCACCCCGGGCCGGGCCACCGCCGTCGACCAGGCGTCGAGATCCAACCGGCCGAGCCGGTCGACCGGCACCGGTACGGCCGCGCCGCCGCGCGCCACGTGCTGCTCGGCGGCGTGCAGCACGGCGGAGTGCTCGATCGCCGAGTGCACCAGCACCGACCCGACCCGCCGCCGGCCGGCCAGGCCGCCGAGGACGGCGGTGTGCGCCGCCGTGGTGCCGCTTGCGGTGAAGGAGAGCTCGTCGGGGCGTACGCCGAGGGTCTCCGCCGTGGCCTCGCGGGCCGCGTCGAGCAACTGGCGGGCGCGCCGGGCCTGGGCGTAGAGCCGGTCGGGGTCGGCCCAGCCGTCGTCGAGCGCGGCCTGCATCGCCTGTCGGGCGACCGGGTGCAGCGGCGCGGCGGTGGCGGCGTCCAGGTAGACGGGGGAAGGGATCACGTCTTCCCACGCTATCGTCTCGGCGGATGCCGGATCCCCCGTCGGGTGCGGACAACGACCCCAACCGGGTCGAGCCCGTCATGGTCGAGTAATCTGCGACCGTCGGTGACGCCTTTGCCGCTGGTGCGGCGGCTCCGCTCGGCGGAGCCGGCCAGAACGAGGAAGACACCGCGGCGCGCTAGGGAGGCAGGACCAGGTGGTCGCAAGGAGTTCGGAGGTACGGCCGACGGCCGTACGGCGTAGCGCATCCCCAGGAGCCGGTGGGCGGGGGCGTCGCGCCGGTCGTCTCGCCGGGCTCGGATTCGGTGGAGCGTCGTTGCTGGTCCTGCTCACGGGCTGTGACGTCCACTCGGCGTTCGGCTTCGGCTGGCCGCAGGGCATCACCCCGGAGGCCCGGCGGATGTACGACCTGTGGATCGCCTCGTGCATCGCGGCGCTCGCGGTCGGCGCCTTCGTCTGGGGCCTGATCTTCTGGTGCGTCGTGCGTTACCGCAAGCGCGGCAACGAGCTGCCGGTGCAGACCCGCTACAACCTCCCGATGGAGTTCCTCTACACCATCGCGCCGGTGTTGATCGTCTCCGTGCTCTTCTACTACACCGCGGTCGTGCAGACCGACGTGGTGAAGACCACCAACAACCCCGACGTGACCGTCGAGGTGGTCGCGTTCAAGTGGAACTGGCAGTTCAACTACCGCGACGGCGAGGGCGTCGACGCCAACACCACCGCTTCGGTGCTGGGCACCAGCGAGGTCATTCCGATCCTGGTGCTGCCGACCAACCGGTCCATCCGGTTCGAGGAGACCAGCAAGGACGTCATCCACTCGTTCTGGGTGCCGGAGATGCTGTTCAAGCGGGACGTCTTCCCGGGCAACATCCGCAACGTATTCGAGGTCTCCTCGCTGGAGTCCGAGGGCGCGTACGTGGGCCGCTGCGCCGAGCTGTGCGGCAGCTACCACGCCTTCATGAACTTCGAGCTGCGGGTGGTCTCGCCGGAGAACTTCGACCGCTTCCTCGCGGCCAAGCAGGGCGGGGCCTCGACCCAGGACGCCTTGACCTCCATCGGTGAGGAGCCGTACGCGGTGACCACGAGGCCGTTCGAGACGCGGCGTACCGAGCACAACTTCAACCAGGGCAGCGCTGCCGGCGCGGGAAGCTGAGGCGACGGGCATGAAGACCGAGTGGCGCATCTTCTTGATCATTGCCGCGTTCCTGCTCTTCGCGACCGTCCTCTACGGCGGCTGGACCTGGGCCGACTCGGGTGGTCGCGTGGAGTGGATCGGCACGGTGGCTCTGCTGCTGTCGTTCCTGCTCTGCTCGATGTGCGGGGGCTTCTTCTGGTTCGTCTCCCGCCGGATCGACCTGCGGCCCGAGGACCGGCCGGACGCCGAGATCGCCGACGGCGCCGGTGAGATCGGTTTCTTCAGCCCGGGCAGCTACTGGCCGTTCGGCCTGGCGCTGGCCGCCGCCACCGCCGGTCTGGGCCTGGTGTTCTGGCAGTTCTGGCTGCTCGGCGTCGGCGCGGTGGCGGTGATCTTCGCCGCCTGCGGGCTGCTCTTCGAGTACTACTCCGGCACCCGCCGCACCGCCGAACACTGACCACAAAAACGCTGGAAGCCCGCCTCCACGGAGGCGGGCTTCCAGCGTTTCGGGTTGCGCCCGGGAGGTCCGCGTCAGAGGGCGCGGGCGGTGTCCAGCCAGCGGGTGAGGGTCTGTGCGGCGGCCCCGGAGTCGATGGACTCGGCGGCGCGGTCCAGGTTGGCGCGCAGGGCGGCGGTGAGGTCACCGTCCAGCGGGCCCTGGGTGGCCAGCGCGGCGGCGGCGTTGACCAGGACGGCGTCCCGGACCGGGCCACGCTCGCCGGCGAGCAGCCGCCGGGCCACCTCGGCGTTGCGCGCGGCGTCGCCGCCGCGCAGGTCGCCGAGGGTGGCTCGGGGTATTCCGAGGTCGGTCGCGTCCACCACGGTCTCTCGGACGGTGCCGTTCGCGGCGATCCAGAACCGGGTCGGCGCGGCGGTGGTGAACTCGTCCAGCCCGTCCTCGCCCCGCATCACCAGCACCGAGTCGCCCCGCTCGGCGAAGACGGCCGCCATCACCGGCGCCATCCTGGGGTCGAAGCAGCCGACCGCGCCGGCCCGGGGACGGGCCGGGTTGGTGAGCGGGCCGAGGAAGTTGAATACCGTGGGCACACCCAGTTCCCGGCGGACCGGGCCGGTGTGCCGCATGCCGGGGTGGAACCGGGCGGCGAAGCAGAAGCCGATGCCGGCCTCGGTGACACACCGGGCCACCTGGTCGGGGTCCAGGTCCAGCGGTACGCCGAGGAACTCCAGCAGGTCGGCGGTGCCGCAGGAGGAGGAGGCCGCGCGGTTGCCGTGCTTGACCACGCGTACCCCGGCACCGGCGACGACCAGGGCGGTCATCGTGGAGATGTTCACCGTGTGGGCGAGGTCTCCGCCGGTGCCGACCACGTCCAGGGCGGTGGCGCGTACCTCCTCGGGCAGCTCGACCGGGACGGCCCGGCCGAGCATCGCCTCGACCAGCCCGCTCAACTCGGCAGGTGTCTCGCCCTTGGCGCGCAGCGTCATGGCGAAGCCGGCGATGTGGGCCGGGGTCGCCGCGCCGGCCATGATCTCGCCCATCGCCCAGGCGGTGTCGGCGGTGGAGAGTTCCTCCCCGCGCAGCAGCGCGGTGAGCAGGTGCGGCCAGGTCCGTTCGCCCATGGCGGGCCTCCCGAGCAGACGAGTGCGGGTGGTACGGGACCGGCGCCGGCTCGCCCGGCGCCGTGGCGGTGCCGGAGTGGGACGTCAGGCGGGTGCGTGCGCCCGCAGCAGCTCGGTAACGGTGGCGGCGGCGGTCACCGGGTCGAGCGGGTAGACCAGGGTGGCGTCGACCTCGGCGTAGGCGGCGAGCCAGCGGTCGGCGGCGCGGGCGATCACCACACAGGTCGGGGGAGCCTCGTCGAAGTCGTCCTTGATCTGCCGGGCGATGCCGATCCCGCCGCCGGGGGAGGCCTCACCGTCGAGCAGCAGCAGGTCGATCTCGTAGTCGTCGACCAGCCGGATGCACTCGGCGTAGCTGGCCGCCTCGACGAACTCCACCCGCAGGTCGGTCGCGGGCCGGGTGCCGACGGCGAGTCGCATCCGGTCCCGCACCTTGGCGTCGTCGCTGTAGAGCAGGACGGTGCACAGACGATCGCTCATGCCGACAACTCCGCTTCGCTTCCCTGCCGTCGGGCCGGCCGGCGCGGCGGGTGATCCGCCGTGGCCGGCTCCGAGACGGCTATCACCTCGTAGCTGCGTCGCCGATCGTACCGGTCGGTGTGGTCCGGGTGACACGCCGCCCCACGCCCGTTCACGCCCGGCGTCGGCGCGGCTCAGGCAGCGGACTCCGCGGCCCGCTGGCGGGCCTCCTGGCGGTCCAGCTCGCGGTCCACCCGGCGGGCCTCCCGTTCGGCGTGGCGCATCCACTGCACCACAAGCACGGCGAGCATCGTCACACTGACGAACTCGCCGCCGGCCCAGAGGATGCCGCCGGCGAGCACCTGGTCCTCCCAGGGGTCGGCCCAGCTCAGCCCGAGCGACGGGTACCAGTCGCCGCCGAAGAGGGTGGTGCTCTGCATGATGGTGAGCCCGAGCACGGTGTGGAACGGCACCGAGAGCAGCATCAGCAGGGCCCGGCCGGGATAGGGCCAGCGGCCCGGCAGCGGGTCCAGGCCCAGCAGCGGCCAGAAGAACACGCAGCCGGTGAGGATGAAGTGGGCGTGCACCACCTCGTGCGCCCAGGCGTGCTCCAGCGTGTAGCGGTACAGGTCGGTGAAGTAGAGCGCGAACGGGTTCACCACGAAGATGGTGAACGCCACGAGCGGGAAGGTGTAGATCCGCGCGATCCGGCTGTGCACCACCGCGAGCAGTCGCTTGCGCGGGCCGGTCGGGAGCGTACGCAGGGCCAGCGTCACCGGCGCGCCAAGCGCCAGGAAGATCGGCGACACCATGGAGAGCACCATGTGCTGCACCATGTGCACCGAGAGCAGCGCGGTGTCGTACGCGTGCAGCCCGCTGACCGTGACCGAGGCGATGCCGCCCAGGCCGGGGCCGAGGAAGAAGACCGTCCGGGCCACCGGCCAGCGGTCGCCGCGTACCCGCAGCCGGTGCACTCCGTAGAGGTAGAGGGCGGCGGCGAGCACCAGGCCGACGGCGAGCCAGCTGTCCAACCGGGCCTCGGTGACCACGGCGGTGACCGAGAACGGCGGCGGGGTGGCCTCGGCCGCGAGCGGTGTCCCGCCGGCCGGTGCCTCGGCGCTGGTCAGGCCCGCCATGAGCTGCGATGTGGCCGGGCCGGCCAGGAAGATCGGATCGACGTGCAGCACGCCAATCAGCCTAGGTCAGGCGAACCGGACGGTACCGATCGGGCCATCCGTACCCCCGGTTTGGCCCCCCGCTGATCGCCGGCCGTGGTCAAGGGCAATAATGACCGCGTGACTGCGGCCCCAGCCATTGACAAGAGCCGGATCCACTCACTGACGCGGCCGAACATGGTCAGCGTCGGGACGATCGTCTGGCTCTCCAGCGAGCTCATGTTCTTCGCGGCGCTGTTCGCGATGTACTTCTCCATCCGCGCGGCGGCACCCGAGCAGTGGGCGGAGCACACCGAGGTCCTCAACATCCCGTACGCGACCACGTTCACGACGATCCTGGTGCTGTCCTCGGTGACCTGCCAGATCGGCGTGTTCGCCGCGGAGCGGGGTGACGTGCACGCGCTGCGGCGCTGGTTCACGATCACCTTCGTGATGGGCCTGATCTTCGTGCTCGGCCAGGCCAACGAGTACCGCGAGTTGGTGCACCACGGCATCAAGATCAACGCGGACGGCTACGGCTCGATGTTCTACCTGACCACCGGCTTCCACGGCCTGCACGTGATCGGTGGTCTGATCGCCTTCGTGATCTTCATGATCCGTACCACCATGGGTCGGTTCACTCCGGCGCAGGCGACGGCGGCGATCGTCGTGTCGTACTACTGGCACTTCGTGGACGTCGTGTGGATCGCGCTCTACGCCATGATCTACTGGCTTCAGTGATCTTGGCGCGTCTCGTGCCGCTCCGCCGCACCACCCCCTGAGACAAGGTCCAACCGGTTAAGGACACAGGTCATGACTTCTGACAACGACCGCCGACGCGGTCTGCTCGCGCGGCTGCGCGGGCGGCCCGTGGCGCGCAGCAGGGGCCGCCGCCGGCTGGGTGCCGCGGTCCGGCTGGTCGCCGCGCTGATGCTGGCCGGCGGTGCCTACACCGTCCTCGCCCCCGGCGCGTCGGCGCAGGAAAACCCGCCGCTGTCCAGTGCCGCCGCCGACGGCAAGGCGCTGTTCGACGTGAGCTGTGTGACCTGTCACGGTCGCAATGCGCAGGGGGTCGAGGGGCGCGGGCCGAGCCTCATCGGCGTCGGCGCCGCCTCGGTCGAGTTCCAGGTCAGCACGGGCCGGATGCCGATGGCCCGGCAGGAGGCCCAGGCGCAGCGCAAGCCCGAGGTGTTCAGCCCGGACGAGATCGACCAGTTGGCCGCGTACGTCCAGGAGCTGGGCGGCGGTCCGGTCGTGCCGGCGGGCGACAACCTGCACGCCGACGGCAACGTCGCGCTCGGCGGCGAGCTGTACCGGATCAACTGCGCGCAGTGCCACGCGTTCAGCGGCGGCGGTGGGGCCCTCTCCTCCGGCAAGTACGCGCCGAGCCTGCGGCCGGCCACCGACCGGCAGATCTACGCGGCGATGCTGAGCGGTCCGCAGAACATGCCGGTGTTCGGGGACAACCAGATCACGCCGGAGCAGAAGGCGGACATCATCGCCTACATCCAGACGCTGAACACCGACGGCGACCCGGGCGGGTTCAACCTGGGCCGGTACGGGCCCTCCACCGAGGGTGTGGCGATCTTCCTGGTCGGCATCGTCGCCCTCGTCTTCGCCAGCCTGTGGATTGCGGGCAAGTCGTGACCGGGGGGAGCATGAGCACGCAGACCGGGCAGGCAAGCCGCCCGGACCAGGCACCGATCGACGTGAACGACCCGGCGGTGAGCCGGTTCGACATCGTCCGGGAGGGTGCCCGCCGGGACGACATCGAGATCGTCCACTACGAGGAGCAGGTCGCCCCGGGCAGCAAGGCCGAGCGCCGGCTGGTCCGTACGGTGGCCGGGTTCTTCCTGATCACCGGCCTGGCGGCGACCGCCTTCCTGGCGATCTACATCTGGTGGCCGTGGGAGTACCAGCCGGGCCGTGGCGGCGACAAGCTGTTCACCCCGCTGCTCGGCCTGACCCTCGGCATCGCGCTGCTGGGCATCGGCTTCGGCATCCTGACCTGGGGCAAGAAGCTGCTGCCCAAGGAGGTGTCGATCCAGGACCGGCACGAGGGCGCGGTGGCCACCGAGGACCGGACCATCACCGGCCAGACCATGCTCTACATGGCTGACGAGCTGGGTGTGAAGCGCCGGCCGCTGCTCGGCATGTCGTTGCTCGCCGGCCTGGTGCCGGTCGGTGCGGTCGCCGCGGCACCGCTGGTGGGCGGGCTCATCTCGGACCCGCACAAGAACAACCAGATGATGACCACCGGCTTCTCTCCGCAGGACGGGCGGAAGATCCGACTGGTCCGCGAGGACGGCCGCCCGGTCCGCCCGGAGGACATCAGCGCCGGTGGCCAGATCACCGTCTTCCCCGGCATCGAGCACGGCGTGAGCAACCAGCACGCCGACTCGGTGACCCTGCTGATCCACCTGCGGGACGCCGACGCCGAGGAATCGCGCCGCAACAACGAGCGCGCGGGGCACGGCGGCTACATGTGGGGCAACTACGCCGCCTACTCGAAGATCTGCACGCACGCCGGCTGCCCGGCGAGCCTGTACGAGCAGCAGACCAACCGGCTGCTCTGCCCGTGCCACCAGTCGCAGTTCCTGATCACCGACAACGCCAAGCCCGTCTTCGGCCCCGCCAGCCGCCGGCTACCGCAGTTGCCGATCGAGGTGGATGCCGAGGGCTACTTCGTGGCGAAGTCCGACTACACCGAAACCGTCGGGCCCGACTTCTGGGAGCGGCCGTGAAGCGGCGCAAGTTTGACATGGCAGCGGCGCCGGGCAACACCGCCCGGGCGGTCGACGACCGTTTCCAGGTGGCCACCCCGCTGCGCCGACTGCTGAACAAGGTCTTCCCCGACCACTGGTCGTTCCTGCTCGGCGAGATCGCGCTCTTCTCGTTCATCGTCCTGCTGCTGACCGGTGTCTTCCTCACCTTCTTCTTCGAGCCGACGATGACCGAGGTCATCTACAACGGCAGCTACGCCCCGCTGCGGGGCACGCCGATGTCGGCCGCGTACGCCTCGACGCTGGACATCTCGTTCGACGTCCGGGGCGGCCTGATCATGCGGCAGATGCACCACTGGTCGGCGCTGCTGTTCATGGCCGCGATCGTGGTGCACATGCTGCGGATCTTCTTCACCGGCGCGTTCCGCAAGCCGCGGGAGACCAACTGGATCATCGGCTCGCTGCTCTTCTGGGTCGGCTTCCTGGCCGGCTTCACCGGCTACTCGCTGCCGGACGACGGCCTCTCCGGCACCGGTCTGCGGATCGCCTCGGCGATCATGCTCTCCATCCCGGTGATCGGTTCCTGGGTGACCGCTGCGGTCTTCAACGGCGAGTTCCCCGGCACGATCATCATCAGCCGGTTCTTCATCGCCCACGTGCTGCTCATCCCGGCCCTGCTGGTCGCGCTGATCAGCGTCCACCTGGGGCTTGTGTTCAAGCAGAAGCACACGCAGTGGCCGGGTCCGGGCCGGACCAACGGCAACGTGGTCGGCGAGCGGATGTTCCCGCGCTACGCGATCAAGCAGGGCGGCTTCTTCATGGTCGTCTTCGGCGTGATCGCACTGTTGGGCGGTCTGTTCCAGATCAACCCGGTCTGGTTGTTCGGCCCGTACGAGGCGTGGGTGGTCTCGGCCGCCAGCCAGCCGGACTGGTACGTCATGTTCCTGGACGGTTCGACCCGACTGATGCCGGACTGGGAGATCGTCATACCCATCGGCGACGGGTATGTGATTCCGCCGCTGTTCTGGCCGACCGTGGTGCTACCCGGCATCCTGGTCATGCTCTCCCTGTTCTATCCGTTCATGGAGGCGCGCTACCTCAAGGACTACCGGAGCCACAACCTGCTCCAGCGTCCCCGTGACGTGCCGTTCCGCACCGGTCTGGGCGCCATGGCCATCACGTTCTACGTGATCCTGACCCTCTCCGGCGCGAACGACGTAATCGCCGACAAGTTCCACATCAGCCTGAACGCGATGACCTGGGCGGGTCGGATCGGTCTGCTGCTCGGGCCGCCGTTGGCGTACTACATCACCTACCGGCTCTGCCTGGGTCTCCAGCAGCACGACCGGGAGGTGCTGGCCCACGGCGTGGAGACCGGCATCATCCGGCGCCTGCCGGACGGCCGCTTCGTCGAGGTGCACCAGCCGCTCACCGCGCCCGACGAGCACGGGCACACCGAGCTGCCGTACGCCGGCTGGGTGGTGCCGAAGAAGATGAACCGGCTCGGCGCCCTCGGCCCGGCCATCCGGGGCTTCTTCTACCCGATCGAGAAGCCGGCCGAGGCGCCGGTCTCGCCGGGGCACCCGCCGGTCGAGCCGCGACCGGAGCGGGAGGAGATCGGCAGCGGGGAGACCCGCCGCTGAGTCGGCGCACCGCGTGACGTGGCGCCCGCCGGAGTCCTCCGGCGGGCGCCACGCCCTTTTTCGCCCTCCGGCGCCGCGCCGGAGCTTCCCGCCCCCTCTCGCGGATCGCAGGAATAACCCCGGCCAGCCGGGTATCCGTGCGGTCCAACGTCTCAACGGGGAGGAAGCATGTTGGGTATCAAACGGCTCGGCCTGCTGGCCGCGCTGGTGCTGGTGGGCGTCGCACCCGCCGCGGCGGCCCAGGCGGCGGCACAGCCGTCGGAGCAGGACACCCAGTACCTGCAGGCGATCCACCAGGTCAACCTGTACGAGGTCCAGGCCGGCGAACTGGCCCAGAAGAAGGCGCAGAACCAGCAGGTCAAGGACCTGGCGCAGATGATCGTCACCGACCATCAGGAGCTGGACAAGTCGGTGAAGGACCTGGCCGGTCAGCTCAACGTCCAGCTGCCGAACGAGCCGACCCCGGATCAGCGGACGGCTCTCGACCAGTTGAAGAACGCCAACGGTGAGGAGTTCGACCGGCTCTGGGTGACCCAGGGTCTGGCCGGCCACCTCCAGGCCATCCAGGCCACCCAGACGGAGATCTCGCAGGGCACCGAAACCCAGGTGGTCCAGCTGGCGCAGACCGCGCTGCCGGTCCTCCAGGCGCACTACGACGCCCTGGTGCAGCTGGCCGAGCAGCTCGGCATCCCGGTCCCGGAGGCCAGCGCGAGCGGCACGCCGAGCCCCGGTGGCACCGCCCCGGGCACCGAGCAGCCGACTCCGGGTGGCACCAGCACCGAGCAGGCCCCGGCTCCGGGCGGCACGGTGAGCGAAAGCCCGGCGCCGCAGCAGAGCTGACCCGCCGGTACGTACGAGTAGAGCCGGTCCGTCCCATCCCGGGGCGGACCGGCTCTACGCCGGTGGGGTCCTCGCCGAGTGCCGCTGGCGACGGCGCGTCCACCTCGGGCGCTCAGTCGGTGTTGCCCAGGCCGATGGCGAAGGCCTCTTCGAGGTCGTGACGGGAGTAGGCGCGGAAGGCGATGTGCGACTCGGTGTTGAGCACACCTGGCACCTTCGAGATGCTGCCCGCGATGATCTGGGCGATCTCGTCGAACTCGCGGACCCGGACCATGGCGATCAGGTCCACGTGCCCGGCCACCGAGTAGACCTCGCTCACGCCGGGCAACTCGGCCAGGGCGGTGGCCACCTCCGGGATCGAGTCGGTGGCGCAGTCGATCAGCACGATCGCGGTGATCACGGGAAGGCACTCCGTTCGTCGGCGTCGCCGCCCATGCTAATGCTTGGGCACCTGCTCAGCAGGCTGGGACGGTCAGTCCCTCGGCCGTGCGGACGACGTCGAGCAGGCGCTCGTCGACGCCGACCGTGGCGCCGGGCCAGAGCACGGTGCGGGTGACCGCGCCGCGCACGACCGCGCCCGCGCCGACCACCGACTCGCGGCAGCTACCGGTCACCGTGGCGGTGGGGTCCACCAGGTTGCCGCCGCCGGCCGCGTGCAGGTTGGCCGCCAGGTAGTCCGCCGGGGTGCCGGTGTCGTAGAAGGTGCCCCGGTAGCGGACCACGCTCAGCGCGCCGGCCGCCTCGGCCGGGCGCCACACCGCGCGGACCAGGTCGCCGAAGGTCGCCGGCAGGTCCCGGACCAACCGCCAGGGCAGCAGCGAGAAGCCGGTGAAGAGGTGCCCGTCGAAGGTGCCGGGTGCCCGCGGGTCGGGCGCGGGCTGGCCGAGCAGGCGTACGCTCTCGCCGTCCCAGCCGGCCAGCAGCGCGGCGATGTCGGGCCCGGGCGGTGCCGTCGGATCGGCGAGGTACGCGTCGGCGTTGCCGACCAGCACCCCCCGGCCGGCGATCCAGTCCCGCAGCCGCCCCACGCCACCGGCGGTGCCGAGCGGACCGTCCGGCTCCACCGAGAGGTGGGCCCGGGTGCCGACCCGCTCGACGACCTGATCGCCGAGGTAGCTGGCGTTGACGGCGACCGCCGCCGGACCGCTCAGCCCCAGCCCGGCGAGCCGGGTCAGCGCCCGGTCCAGCAGCGGCACGTTGCCCACCGGGCAGAGCGCCTTGGGTAGCCGCTCGGTCAACGGGCGCAGCCGGGTGCCCTCCCCGGCGGCGAGCACCACCGCGCAGATCCCGCCAGCCGGGGCGGGCGGTTGGTCCGCCGGCCCGCCGCCCGATCCGGTCCCGGCCGGCGCGCCGCCGGATCCGGTCCCGGCCGGCGGCCCGCCGGCTGGTCCGGTCACGGCAGGGTGTCCGGCAGCGGGGGCGGGAACTGCCCGGCCAGCGGACCGATGTCGTAGTAGGCGAGCAGCCGCGCGGTGGGCCAGGTCAGCTTCGGCAGGTCGTCCAGGGGGTGCCAGGCCGCCTCGAAGACCTCCGCCCCGTCCACCTTGAGTTCGGTGCTCGACGCCGGCACCTCGGCGGTGAATACCACGTCCACCCAGCCCTTGGCGTGCACGACCGCGTTCGGCGCGGCCGGGTTCAGTTGGGTGGGGGAGAGCCGTACGCCGGTCTCCTCGTGCAGTTCCCGGGCCGCGCCCACGGCCGGGTTCTCGCCGCGACGCAGCAGCCCGGCGGGAAGCGTCCAGCCACGACCGGGCGGCTGGCGCAGCAGCAGCAGCCGGCCCGGCCCGGCCGCCTCGCTGTCCCGGAGCAGGGTGACGGCGCCGACGATGTACTTCGGCACGGCCATCCGCACCAGCCGACGCCGCACCGGCAGCGGCAACCGGTAGAAGACCTGGTACGCGACGGCGCGGCCGGTGCGGCGCGGGCGGAGGATCATGGCTCAAGGCTAGTGGTCGCGCGCCCCGGTCGCGGCCGGGGACCACGCCGGATCACTGCCGATGGTCGACCAGGTCGATGAGCTGGCGTACCACGGCGTCCGGTTCGATCACCCGGTCGAAGACCGCGACCAGCAGGGTCTCCAGGTCGGGGTAGCCGAGTTCCTCCGACAGTCGCAGCAGCGGCAGGTCGCTGGCCAGCCCGCGGTTGTGCTGCCGCAGCGCCAGCCCGATGGTGGCCCGGCCGAGCCGGACCTTGTCGCTAATCGAGATGCCCGGTTCACTGTGGTCGGCGAACCACCTGTTGATCTGCATCTGCGCGTGCGGGGACTTGACGAAGCCCAGCCATTCCCGGCGCGGGCCGCGCGGGGCGACCTCGGCGTCGAGGCTGCTCTCCTCGTCGGTCTCGGTGAAGATCTCCACCACGTCGCCCTCGTCCAGCTCGGAGGAGAGCGGGACCAGCCGGCCGTTGATCCGGGCCGCGAGACATCGGTCGCCCCGGTCGGCACCCAGCTCGTACGCCAGGTCGACCGGGGTGGCGCCGGCCGGCAGGACGATCTGCCGGCCCTCGGCGACCACCTGGATCTGCGCCTCGGACAGGTCGCAGCGCAGCGACTGGAGGAACTGCGCCGGGTCGGCGGCGTCCTGCTCCCAGTCCAGCACCCGGCGTAGCCAGTCGAGCTGCCCGGCGCGGACTGCGGCCGCCCCGCCCGAGCGGGGAAAGCGGAAGTCGGCGGCCACGCCGTACTCGGCCGAGCGGTGCATCTCGACGGTGCGGATCAGCACCTCCACCGTGCGGTTGCGCGGCCCGCAGACGCTCGTGTGCAGGGACCGGTAGAGGTTGTTCTTCGGCGAGGCGATGAAGTCCTTGAACCGGCCGGGCACCGGGCGCCAGAGGCCGTGTACCGCGCCGAGCGCCGCGTAACAGTCGGTGGCCGGGCCATCCACCACCACCGTGATCCGGGGCAGGTCGTACGGCACGGTGTGGCCGCCGGCCACCGTGTCCTTCCAGATCGAGTAGAGGTGCCGGGGGCGGGGCGCCACCTCGGCGTCGACCCGGCTGCGGCGCAGCGCCACCCTGGTCTGCGCCACCACGTCGGCGAGGTAGGCGTCCCAGCCCGGGCGGTCGTGCACGTGCCGGGCGATGCGGGCGTGCTCCTCCGGCTCCAGGTGCAGCAGCACCACGTCGTCCAGCTCCCGCTTGAGGGTCTGGATGCCCAGCCGGTCACAGAGCGGTACCAGCACCTCCAGGGTCTTGCGGGCGATCCGCTCCCGGGAGGCCGCCGACCGTACGCCGAGGGTGCGCATGTTGTGCAGCCGGTCGCAGAGCTTGATGATCAGCACCCGGACGTCCTTGCCCGCCGCGATGATCATCTTTCGGATGGTCTCCGCCTCGGCGGCCTGGCCGTAGAACGCCTTGTCGAACTTGGTCACCCCGTCGACCAGGTGGGACACCTCGTGACCGAAATCCTCGGCCAGCGCCTGCAACGTGTAGCGGGTGTCCTCCACCGTGTCGTGCAGCAGCGCCGCGACCAGGGTCGTGGTGTCCATGCCCAGGTCGGCACAGATCTCGGCGACCGCGAGCGGGTGGGTGATGAACGGCTCCCCGCTCTTGCGGAACTGCCCCCGGTGCATGTTCTCCGCGATGGTGTACGCCCGGCGCAGCACCGCGGGATCGGCGCCGGGATGGATGGTCCGGTGCACGCGGACCAGCTGACCGACCGGTTCGTTGTCGGTGGCGGGCCAGGTCAGCAGCGATCGGAGCCGGCGGGTCAGCGGAAGCTCGCCTGGCTGTGTCGGGAGGGCGCCCCCCAGGGCGCCGCCGTGTCCGGCGTCGACGTCCACCCGGGACACCCCCTCACCCTGCTCACCGACCGCCGGAATCCGGCAACCGGGAGCAGACCCTCGAAACGGGCAGGACTGCACTTCCTTAACAGACTAAGTGAGTCGACGTAGTCCGATCGGACACTTGCTCATGAGCGTTCGGACCAGAGTTGGTGGGATCCGGCCTTCTCGGCCTTGGTCAGCAGGTCGCGGAAGCGCGCCGCGCCGGCCACCGGGGAGGCCCATCCGGACGACATCTCGACAAGTCTGGTCTCGGGTCGTTCCAACCAGGACAGGATCCGTTCCGACTCCTCCGGGCTGGCCGCCGGGACCGGACCGTGACCGGGCGACACCGTCTCGGCGGTGGCCCGGATGACGGCGAGCGTCGGTCGAGGGTGGACGCCGGGCGGTGAGACCCCGGCCCCGGCCAGCCGGCCGTGCCGGACCAGCGCCAGCTCCCAGCCGCCGCCGTCGGCCGGTCGGGCGGCGGCCAGCTCGGCGATCCCGGTCAGGGCGGCCAGCCGCTGCATCCGGAGGGCGGCCCGCAGCACCGCGGTCAGCCGGGAGCGGAGCACGGCTGCCTCCTCGTACCGCTGGTCGGCCGAGAGCGCCTCGATCCGGGCGAGCAGGGCGTCCACCACGGGCCGGGGATCGCCGGTGGTGGCGGTGGCGAACGGGGTCACCGCGCGGTCGGCGTACTCCTCGGGGGTGATCCGGTGTTCGCACGGCGCCGGGCAGCGGCCCAGCTCGGCCAGCGCGCAGGCCGGCGTGACCGTGCGCAGCGACAGCCGGTGGGTGCACTGGCGCAGCGGCACCGCGTCGTGGAACCCGGCGGCGGCCAGCTCCGCGGCCCGCCGGGAGGAGAAGGGGCCGAGGTAGGCGCGGTCGGCGGGGGAGATCTCCCGGACCACCGACAACCGGGGGTACGGCCCGTCGGTCAGCTTCAGCCAGACCACCCGCTCCGGGAACTTCGAACGGCGATTGTACGGCGGCGCGTGCGCCCCGATCAGCCGCAGCTCACGCACCTCCGCCTCCAGCGAGTGCGCGCACTCGACCGCCTCGACCCGCTCGGCGGCGGCCAGCATCTCCGAGATCCGGGCGCGCTTCTCCGCCGCGGTGAAGTAGCTGCGTACCCGGGTGGCGATGTCCCGGGAGGTGCCGACGTAGAGCGGCCGGTCGTCGGCGGCCCGGAAGATGTAGACCCCGGGGGAGCGCGGCAGGCCGTCGGCCAGGTGGCGCTTGCGGCGCTGGGTCGGGGTGACGGCCCGGGCGAACTCGATGGCCTCGCCGAGCGTGTCCACCCGGTGGCTGCCGAGCCGCCCGATCAGCCCGTGCAGCACGTCGACGGTGGCCCGGGCGTCGTCCAGCGCCCGGTGGGTCGGGGTGGTGGCGGCGCGGAAGTGCGCGGCGAGGGTGGCCAGCTTGCGGTTGGGCACCTCGTCCCTGAGCAGCACCCGCCGGGCCAGCGCCGCGGTGTCCAGCACCTTCGGATTCGGCCAGCGGTAGCCGTGCCTGGCGCAGGCCGCCTTGAGGAAACCGACATCGTAGGGAGCGTTGTGGGCCACCAGCACGGCGTCGGTGAGGAACTCCAGGAAGCTCGGCAGCACCTCTTCGATCGGCGGCGCCGGCAGCAGCATCGCCTGGGTGATGCCGGTCAGCACGGTGATGAACGGCGGGATCGGCACCCCCGGGTTGACCAGGGTGGCCAGCATCCCCAGCTCCTCGCCGCCGCGCACCTTGACCGCGCCGATCTCGGTGATGCCGCCGCCGTCCGGGGCGCCGCCGGTGGTCTCCAGGTCGACCACGACGAAGGTCGTCGCGTGCAGCGGCAACGCCGGGTCGACACCGTCGGTGGCCGGGTCGAGCCCGGCCAGTGCCGGTTGGCGGTACTCCTGTGCTGCCATCGGCGGCACGGTAACGGTCCGGTGCGACACTCCCGTCCCAACCGTCCCGCGTGTCACCACCGGTCTAGGATGAGAGATCGGCTCACTCACCAGGCGGTGGGCCCGGTCGCGGTGGGAGACTTGCCACATGCCCCTCACCGAGCCGCACGACGACAACCTCCGCCAGGAGGAGCAGGTCGTCCCGGTGCCGGCTGCCGGTGACCGCCCTGATCACGCCACTGCCGCCGATGCCCCGGCGTCCGCCGGGACGCCGGTTCCGAGCCCGCCCGAG
The DNA here is from genome assembly GCF_059553435.1 of Micromonospora sp. PRAS1. Classification (NCBI taxonomy): domain Bacteria; kingdom Bacillati; phylum Actinomycetota; class Actinomycetes; order Micromonosporales; family Micromonosporaceae; genus Micromonospora; species Micromonospora sp. PRAS1. Next base: position 226,497 of record NZ_JCANNB010000002.1, on the reverse strand, counting down.
TCTGAGCTGAGCCCGCCGGAGTCCGAGCCGGAGCCGAGCCGGTCTGAGTCCGAGTCTGAGTCCGAGCCGGAGCCGAGCCTGCCCGAGCCGGTCCGGCAGCGGATCGTCTCGCTCACCGCCGCCGTCCTGCCCGGCCTGCCCGCCGACGAGGTGCCCGTGCCGCTGCGCCGGGTGGCCAAGTTCGCGCCCAACCGGCGGGCCCGGCTCGGTGCCCCGGCGATCGCCGCCCAGCTCGCCGGCGATCCGCTGTTCCGGCAGCGGGTCACCAGCCGGGTGCTTGCCGACGCCGGTGACCTGGGCGCCGCCGTGGTCGAGGGAACCGCCCCGGCCGCTGCCGACCCGGTCGAGGTGGCGGCCCTGGCCTATCTGGCCCGGCCGCGCGGGTGGCGGAAGTTGATCGACGCCAGCGGCGAGGCGGTGCGCGCCGAGGCGGACAGTGCGGTCGTCGCCGAACTGGTCCGCGCGGCCGAACAGCGGGCCACCCGGGCCGAGCACGACCGGGCGGTGGCCCGGGTGGAGGCCGACAAGCTACGCGACGAACTCGCCCGGGTCCGCGAGGAACTGGGCCAGCTGCGGGAGGAGAACCGGCAGCTGACCCGGACCCTGCGGGAGACGCAGGCCCGCGAGCGCAAGACGGGCGAACTGCTGGCCACCGAGCGGGGCCGGGCCACCCGGGCCGCGGCGGACGCGGACGCCGAGCTGCGCCGGATCCGCGCCCGGCTGGCCGAGGCGGAGGCTGCCGCGGGCGTCGCGCGGGCCAGTGCGAAGGAGGCCCGCTCCGTCGACGACGCGCGGCTCTGGCTGCTCCTGGAGACCATCGGTCAGGCCGCCGTCGGGCTCCGCCGCGAACTGGCGCTGGACCCGGTGGACCGGCTACCCGCCGACTTCGTCGCGGAGACCTCCGCCGACTCCTCGACGGCCACCGTCGCCGGTGCCGCGACCCGGGCCCGGGACACCGACGACCCGGCCCGGCTCGACCAGCTGCTCGCCCTGCCCCGGGCACACCTGGTGGTGGACGGCTACAACGTGACCAAGCGGGGCTTCGGCGAGATGTCACTGGAGCAGCAGCGCAAGCGGTTGATCACCGGGCTCGGTGGCATCGCCGCGCAGACCGGCGACGAGGTCACCGTGGTCTTCGACGGCGCCGAGCGCATCCACGGGCTGCCGCCCGCCCCGCGCGGGGTCCGGGTGCTCTTCTCCCGCAAGGGGGAGACCGCCGACGAGCTGATCCGCCGCCTGGTCCGCGCCGAACCGCCGGGCCGCCCGGTGGTGGTGGTCTCCTCCGACCGCGAGGTCGCCGACGGCGTACGTCGGCACGGCGCGTACCCGTTGGGAGCCGATTCGCTGCTGCGCCGGCTCTCCCGCTCCTGACCGCACCGGGCGTGGACCGGGTGCCGTCCGCCGGGCGGCAGACCCACCGGACGGGAGAACTAGGATGGGCGCGCACGGGCGGGAGGAGTGGCGGCGTGGGGGGTAGGCAGCGCGGGCGCGGCAGGCCGATGCGGATCGGCTACCGGTGCACGGTGGCGCGGTGAGTCCGCGCGGATGGGCGGTGCTCACCCTCGTCGGCCTCGGCGTCGCCGTGGTCGTGGCGGCGCTGGTGCTGATCCCGTGGAGCCGCCCGCCGGCGCCCCGGGCCGACCAACTCGCCGCGCTGCGCGAACTCCCCGCCGACCAGGTGGAGCGGGCCCGGCAGTTCCGTTCCGCGCTGCGTCCCGGCGGTTGGGCGGCCCTCGGCGTCGGGCTGCTGGTGGCGCTGGCGCTGGGGTTGACCCCGCTGGGCAGTCGCCTGATCGAGCTGGCCGGGCGCCCCTTCGGTGACCACTGGATCGCGCAGGCCATCCTCGGCGGGCTCGCCGTGGTGCTGGTCGCCGACCTGGTGACGCTCCCCTTCGCCGCCTGGCGCCACACCGTGCTCACCCGCTACGGGCTGGCCACCAACGGCTGGAGCGGCTGGGCGGCGGACCTGCTCAGGTCGTACGCGGTAAGCGCGGTCATCGGGGCGGTGGCCCTGCTCGGCTTCTACACCGTCGTCCGGCTGGCCCCCCGCTGGTGGTGGGCGTTCGGCGCGGCCGGGGCGGCGACCCTTGTGGTGCTGCTCTCCTTCGTGCTGCCGGTGCTGGTCGAGCCGGTGTTCAACCGGTTCAGCCCGATGGAACCCGGTCCGCTGCGCAGCCAGCTGATGGAGCTGGCCGAGCGGGACGGGGTACCCGTGCGCGACGTGCTTGTCGCCGACGCCTCGCGGCGTACCCGGGCGGTCAACGCGTACGTCTCCGGGTTCGGTCCGACCCGCCGCGTCGTGGTCTACGACAACCTGCTGCGGGAGGCGACGCCGGCCGAGGTGACCGCGGTCGTGGCACACGAACTCGGCCACGCCAAGGACCGGGACGTACCGGTCGGCACGTTCACCGGCGCCCTCGGTGCCGCCGCCGCGGTGGTCGCGCTCTATCTGATCGGCTCCTGGCCGCCGCTGCTGCGGCTGGCCGGGGTCGAATCGGTGGCCCAGCCGCGGGCGTTCGGGCTGCTGCTGGCCCTCGTCACGGTGGCCGGGCTGGTCTTCACCCCGGTGCAGGCGCTGATGTCGCGGCGGGTCGAGGCGCGCGCCGACGAGCACGCGCTGACCCTGACGGGCGACCCGGTCGCCTTCGAGTCGATGCAGCGGCGGCTCGCCACGGTCAACCTCGCCGACCCGGATCCGCCCCGCTGGGAGTACCTCTACTCCGCCTCGCACCCGTCCACCGTCGAGCGGATCGCCGCCGCCCGCGCGTACGCAAGAAGGATCGGTTGATGGGTCGCACGCTGCTGGTCACGAACGACTTCCCACCCCGGCCGGGCGGCATCCAGTCGTTCGTGCACAACCTCGCGGTACGCCAACCGGCCGGGTCGGTGGTGGTCTACGCGTCGAGCTGGTCCGGTGCCGAGAAGTTCGACGCCGACCAGCCCTTCGAGGTGGTCCGGGACCGTACCCGGGTGCTGCTGCCCACGCCGCTGGTGGCCCGCCGTGCCGCCCGGCTGGCCCGCGCGTACGACTGCGACGCGGTCTGGTTCGGCGCGGCGGCCCCGCTCGGCCTGCTCGCCCCCGGACTGCGTCGGCGGGCCGGGGTACGGCGGGCGATCGCCCTCACCCACGGCCATGAGGTGGGGTGGGCGGCGCTACCGGTGGCCCGGGGCGCGCTGCGGCGCATCGGCCGGGGCACCGACGTGGTCACCTACCTGGGGGAGTACACCCGGACCCGGCTGGCGCGGGCGCTGGACGGGGTGACCGAGCTGCGCCGGCTCGCCCCCGGCGTGGACACCGACCTGTACCACCCGGGCGTCGACGGTGCCGCCGTGCGGCACCGGCTGGGGCTCGCCGACCGTCCGGTGGTGGTCTGCGTGTCCCGGCTGGTGCCGCGCAAGGGGCAGGACATGCTGATCCGGGCGATGCCGCTGATCCGTCGCCGGGTGCCCGACGCGGCGCTGCTGGTGGTCGGTGGTGGGCCGTACCGGGCCACGCTGGCCCGGCTGGCCCGGCAGTCCGGGGTGGACCGGGACGTGGTCTTCACCGGCTCGGTGCCGGCGGCGGAGCTACCCGCCCACTACGCGGCCGGCGACGTGTACGCGATGCCCTGCCGGACCCGCAACCGGGGCCTGGACGTCGAGGGGCTCGGCATCGTCTACCTGGAGGCGTCCGCGACCGGCCTGCCGGTGGTGGCCGGCGACTCCGGTGGCGCGCCCGACGCGGTGCGGGAAGGGGAGACCGGATACGTGGTGGACGGCCGTGACCTCGCCGAACTCGCCGACCGGGTGGCCACCCTGCTCGCCGACCGGGATCTGGCCCGGCAGTTCGGCGCGGCCGGCCGCGCCTGGGTGGAGCGGGAGTGGCGCTGGGAGACCCAGGCGCAGCGCCTGGCCGCCCTCCTCACCGGCTGAGCCGACAGCTGTTAGGAGGGGGCCCCTCCTATACACCAGGCGTTAACAGGGGGCCCTTCCTTTCACCCGGGCGAGGATGTTCTCGGCGGGGGCGGGGCGGCCGAAGTGCCAGCCCTGGGCGGCGTCACAGCCGATCGCCCGGAGCCGCTCGGCCTGCCGGTCGGTCTCCACCCCTTCGGCCGTCACGGTCAGGTTCAGCGCGTGGGCAAGCGAGACAAGCGAGGCGAGGATCCGTTCGTCGGCTGCCTCCGGGGCGCGCAGGCCGCGGACGAACTCGCCGGCCACCTTCAGCTCGGTCACCGGCAGGTCCCGCAGGTACGCCAGGTTGCTGTAGCCGGTGCCGAAGTCGTCGATGGCGATGCGGACGCCCAGGTCGGCCAGGGCCCGCAGGGCCCGCACCGGCTCCTCGGCGCCGCTCATCATGGTGCTCTCGGTGATCTCCAGCTGGAGCCGCTCCGGTGGCAGGCCGGTGCGCCGCAGCAGCGCGCGTACCTCCTGCACCAGGCCGGGCCGGCGGACCTGGCGTACCGCCAGGTTGACGCTGACGTACGGGGGCCGATCCGTGGCGGCCGTCCAACCGACCGCCTCCCGGCACGCCTCGGCGAGCACCCAGCCGCCCAGCGGCACGATCAGCCCGGTCTCCTCGGCCAGCCCGATGAAGGTGCCCGGCGGCAACACCCCCAGCTGCGGGTGCCGCCAGCGCACCAGCGCCTCGACCCCGAGCAGCGAGCCGTCGTGCAGCGACGTCAGCGGCTGGTAGTCGAGATAGAACTCGCCGCGTTCCAGGCCGGTGGGGATCGCCGCGCTCAACGCCTGGCGGGCCTGTTCCCGGTCGTCCCGCTCGGCGTCGTAGAGCGCCCAACGGGCGCCACCGGCGGTCTTGGCCCAGTGCAGCGTGCTGCCCGCGGCCCGCATCAGGTCGTCCGGTGAACTGTCGGCGGCCCGGCGTTCCACGATGCCGACGCTCGCGGTGACCGTCACGTCGTGCCCCTCGACCGTCACCGGTTCGGCGAGGGTGGCCAGCGCCGCCTCGGCGACGGCGACCACGTCTCCGGTGCCGGTGGAGCGCTCGACCAGGATCACGAACGCGTCGCCGCCGAGCCGGGCCACCAGGTGCGGCTCCACGGCCCGACTCAGCCGCCGGGCCGCGGAGATCAGCGCCCGGTCGCCGATCTGGTGGCCGTACGCGTCGTTGACCCGTTTGAACCGGTCCAGGTCGAGGAAGCAGAGCCCGACCCGGCGGCCATTGCCGGCCGCAGCGTCCACGGCCGCCGCGAGCCGTTCGCCGAAGAGCGTGCGGTTCGGCAGGCCGGTGAGCGGGTCGTGGGTGGCCTGGTGCCGGAAACGCGCCTCACTGGCGCGTAGCGCCTGCTCCGCCTCGGCCCGGGCGGTCATCGCGGCCCGCCGGATGGCCTCCTGCTCGTCCAGGGTGCGGTCGCGCAGCGCCCGGGCGTACCCGGTGGCGACGGCGGCCAGCAGCCGGGCCAGCCGGTCGGAGATGTCGTCGGTGGCCAGGTCGAGATCGCGGACCAGCCGGAGCTGGATCACCTCCAGGGTGCGACCGAGCGCCTCGGCGGAGGCGATGTGCGCGGCGACGAGTTCGGTGGCGACCCGGTGCCCCACCCGCAGGTCGAGCGGCTCGGTCCGCAGCGTCTCGGCCAGCAGGCCGGTGAGCCGCTGCAACAGCGCCTCCAGCTGGGCCTGGGTCATCGGCAGGTAGCTGGTGCCCCAGAGCGCCTTGGCCCAGGCCCGGGCGAACGCTCCGCTCGACGCGGCGTCCGGGGGCTCAGCCACCGAGGCGCCCGACTCCGCCCAGGAACACCGCCCGCTCGGCGTCCTCGGCACTGTCCGGCGTCTCCGGACGCCACTGCGGCACCCACACCACCCCGGGTTCGACCAGCTCGAAACCGTCGAAAAAGGCGGCCAGCTCGGCCCGGCTGCGCACCCAGAGCGGGCTGTCGGTGCGCCGGTAGACCTGCTCGGCCTCGGCCCGCTCGGCCTCGTCGCGGCCGTCGTGGCTGGCCTGGGAGAGCACCAGGTGGCTGCCCGGGGCCAGCGCGGCGCGCAGGGTACGCAGCACCTCGGCCGGCCGGTCGTCGTCGCCGACGAAGTGCAGCACCGCCACCACCAGGACGGCGACGGGCTGGGAGAAGTCGAGCATCGCGCGGACGTCCGGGTGGGCCAGGATCTGCTCGGGGCGGCGGAAGTCCTCCTGGACGACGGCGGTGCCCTCGTTGCCGGTCAGGATCTCCCGGCTGTGCGCCACGGCTACCGGGTCCACGTCGACGTAGACCACCCGGGAGTCGGGCGCGTGCCGCTGGGCGATCTCGTGGACGTTGCCGACCGTCGGGATGCCCGAACCGATGTCCAGGAACTGCCGGACACCGACGCTGGTCAGGTACTGCACGGCCCGGCGCAGGAATGCGCGGTTGGCCTGGGCCATTAGTGGCGCCTCCGGGACTGCGGCCACCACGGCCTGGGCTGCCGCCCGGTCCACCGCGAAGTTGTGCGAACCGCCGAGGTAGTAGTCGTACATGCGAGCGACGCTGGGCCGCTCGACGTCGATGGTCTCGGGTGCCCAGTCCGGCCGCTGCAATGCTCTCCCACCCCTCCGCACCGTTCGGGGCGTCCGTGCCCCGGCGGGTATTCTGCCCCGCTTCGGCCCGGGAAACCATAGCGCGGGGCCGCGATCGGCTATCCGTACGGGAAGATCCGTGCCCGCGTGGGAGCGGGCACGGATCTTTCGTCGACGGGTACGCCGGCCGGCGTCAGAACTTCGGCGCGTCCGGTGCCTCGAGCAGGCCGAGCCGCAGCGCGGTCATCAGGGCCTGCGCGCGGTTGGCCGCGCCGAGCTTCTCGTAGAGCTTGGAGATGTGCGTCTTGGCGGTCGACTCGCTGACGAAGAGCTGCTTGGCGATGCCGGCCACGCTCATCCCGTCGGCGAGCAGCCGCAGCACCTGACCCTCGCGGGGGGAGAGCTGGGGACCGGAGGGGGCGAGCCGGCGCTTCATCGCCTCGGCCAGGTCGGCGGCGGTGAAGGCGCTGGGCGAGGAGGCTGCGTGCCGGGCGGCGGCGACCACTTCGTCGGCCGGTGCGGTCTTCGGCACGAACGCGCTCGCCCCGGCCTCCAGGGCGCCGAAGAGCTGGTCGTCGCCGGCGTACATGGTGAGCACCACGATGCCCATCGAGGCGCTGGACTTGCGCAGCGCCCGGGTGGCCTCCAGGCCGCTGCCGTCGGGCAGCCGCAGGTCCATGATCACCACGTCCGGCTGCAACGCGCCGGCCTGTCGTACGCCCTCCGCCGCCGTGGCCGCCTCGCCGACGACCTCGAACTGCCGGTCGCGCTCGAAGGCGTGCCGCAGGCCCTTGCGGATCAAGTCGTGATCGTCGACAAGGAGGACCTTGGTACGGGTTGCCGGTGTCGGGCTTGTGGTCATCCTCGGGTTACTCCCCTTCTGCTGCGGCGGCGGCGCTGCCGCGAACGTTATCGCGCCGGGGCGAGGAGCCGACCACCACCGCGACGGTCGTGCCGCTCGGCTGCCGCGGTCTGATCTCCAACCGGCCCCGGATACGTTCCGCTCTCTCGGCCATGATCGCAAGACCATAGTGCCCGTCCGAGCGCTGGTCACCTATGCCATGACCGTCATCCGACACTTCGATCTGAGCGTACGGCGGATCCACCTCGCAGGTGACCCAGAGGTTGGCCGCACCGGCGTGCTTACGCGCGTTGGTGACCGCCTCCTGGGCGATCCGCAGCAGCTCGGCCTCGGTGGCGGCGGGCAGCCGGGCGGTGGACTCGTCAAGCGACAGGTGCACCCGCAGCCCGCCGGAGGCGCCGACGGTGCGGGCGTACTCGGCGATCGCGGCGGCCAGGCCACCGTGCCGGTCCACCTCGCTGCGCAGCTCGAAGAGGCTCAACCGCAGCTCGGTGATCACCCGAGTGACCTCCTGGCGCAGCGTACGCAGCGACTCGGCGGTCTCCTCGGCGTCGTCGTGGACGGTGGCCAGGGCGTTGTCGATCCCGTAGCCGACCATGACCAGCTCCTGGGCTACCCCGTCGTGGATCTCGCGGGCCAACCGCTGCCGTTCCTCGTTGGTGGCCAGCGACCGCACCTCGTCGAAGAGCAGGGCGGCCTCCAGGCGCAGCGCCGCCGGCCCGGTCAGCCCGGTCACCTGGGCCACCACCGGTGGCGGGTACGCCTGTGCGGCGTCCGCCTCCAGCACCACCAGACCGACCGTGCGGACCCCGGCGACCAGCGGCACGATAAGCGCCGACACCCCTCCGCCGGAGTGCGAGCGGGACTGCGAGCGGGCGGCGGTCTGCGGCTGCTGGCTGGCCCAGGCGTCGGCGATTGCCGAGTCCGCGTCGAGCGTGGTCTCCCAGTCGACCCGGTCCGCGCCGATCTGGGCGAGCACCACCAGCCGCCCGCCGCCGCTTGCGGAGAGCACCGCCCCCCGGTCGGTGCGGGCCACCGTGCGCAGCTCCTCAAGCAGGTGCTCGGAGATCCCGCCGGGGTCGAGCGTCGCGCCGGGCAGCTGCCGGGCCACCGTACGCAGCTGGGTCAGCAGCCGGGTCGCCTCGGCGTACGGCTGGGGCTTGGCCTCCTGCCGGACGAGCATCACCCGGTGCAGGGTGCGCGCCGCGGAGAGACCGAGCGCGGCCAGGATCAGCCACTGGGCGCATACCGCGAGGTAGCCCGGCTGGGTCAGCTGCCGTACCCCGGCGACCTCGGTGAACGCCCCGGCGACCAGCAGGGTGCCGGCGACGACCGCGATCAGCACCGCGCCCTCGCGGAAGCGGCGCCGCAGCGCGGTCACGGTCACCGGAACCGCGAGGTAGGGCAGCACCGCGGAGGCGCCCAACCCGCCGATGTGGCCGCCGACGGTGGCGACGGCGGCCACCTGGCTCGCCGCCAGGCCGAGCACGACCACCTCGGCCAACCGGCTGAGCGGGCCGATCAGCCGGTGCTGGGGGGCCAGGCAGGCGGGCAGCCCGGCGATCCCCAGCAGGACGATCCACCACAACTGGACCAGGTCGCGGGTGGCGAGCAGGGTCAGGACGGCGATCAGCGACAGCACGACCACCCGCGCCGCTGCGGCGAGCGGGTGGGGACGGGCCAGGGCGGAGGTGGAGGCGGGCACGTGACGGATGGTAGTCAGCCGCGGTAGATGTCGGCGATTTCCGCCGCGTACGTCTTGTGCACGACCTGCCGTTTCACCTTCATCGACGGGGTCAGCTCGCCGGTGGCCTCGGTGAAGTCGCTCGGCAGGATGCGGAACACCTTGATCGCCTCGGCCTGGGAGACCGACGCGTTGGCCCGGTCGACCGCGCTCTGGATCTCCGCCCGCAGCCCCTCGTGCTCGCGCAGCGTCTCGACGTGGGTGTCGGCCGGCAGGCCGGCCGACTCCAGCCAGGCCGGCAGGGCCTCCTCGTCGAGGGTGACCAGCGCGGCGATGAACGGCTGCCGGTCGCCGACCACGACGCACTGGCTGACCAGCCGGTGCGCCCGGACCTGGTCCTCCAGCACGGCCGGGGCGACGTTCTTGCCGCTGGCCGTCACGATGATCTCCTTCTTCCGCCCGGTGATGGTCAGGTAGCCGTCGTCGTCGAGTGAGCCGAGATCACCGGTGTGGAACCAGCCGTCGGCGCTGATCGCCTCGGCGGTGGCCCCGTCGTTGCGCCAGTACCCCTTGAAGATCAGGTCGCCGGCGATCAGGACCTCGCCGTCGTCGGCGATCCGGATGGTCACGCCGGGCAGCGGCCGGCCGACCGTGCCGATCCGGGTGAACTCCGGCAGGTTCGCCGAGGCGGCGGGGGAGGTCTCGGTGAGCCCGTAGCCCTCGCAGACGGTCACCCCGACACCGCGGAAGAAATGCCCCAGCCGGGCGCCGAGCGGCGCGCCACCGGAGATCGCGTCGCGGCACCGCCCGCCGAGCGCGGCCCGCAGCTTGCCGTAGACCAGCCGGTCGAAGAGCGCGTGCTGGGCGCGCAGGGCCAGGCCCGGCCCGGCAGAGGTCTCCAGCGCCTCGCTGTACGCGATGGCGACCGCCTCGGCCCGGGCGAAGATCTTGCCCTTGCCGGCGGCCTCGGCCTTCTGCTTGGCGCCGTTGTAGACCTTCTCGAAGACCCGCGGCACCGAGAGCACGAAGGTGGGCTTGACCTCCTGCAACTCGGTGAGTAGCTGCTTGGGGTCGGCGCAGTGCGCCATGCTGGCCCGGGCCTGCACCACGCCGATCTGGATGAGCCGGGCGAAGGCGTGCGCCAGCGGCAGGAAGAGCAGGGTCGAGGCGTTCGGCCCGAACAGGTTGGGCAGCACCGGTACCGCGTTGGCGATGTCGGCGTACATGTTGCGGTGGGTCAGCATGCAGCCCTTGGGCCGGCCGGTGGTGCCGCTGGTGTAGATGATGGTGGCGAGGTCCGACGAGCGCAGTCCCGCCCGGCGGCGCGCGATCTCGGCCGGCTCCACCGCCGTGCCGGCGGCCACGATCTCGTCGACCCCGCCCAGGTCGATCTGCCACAGGTTGGCCAGGTCGGGCAGCTGGTCGCGGACGCCGGCCACCAGCGTGGCGTGTGCGGTGCTCTCCACCACGACGGCCACCGCGCCGGAGTCGGCCAGGATCCACGCCGCCTGCTCGGCGCTGGAGGTCTCGTAGATCGGCACGGTGACCGCACCGGCCGCCCAGATGGCGTAGTCGACAAGGGTCCACTCATAGCGGGTCCGGCTCATCAGCGCGACCCGGTCACCTGGCTGCACGCCGGCGGCGACCAGGCCGCGGGCGACCGCCTCCACCTCGTCGCGGAACTGCCGGCAGGTCACGTCCACCCAGCCGCCGGCCGCGTCGCGCCGGATGAACTGCACGGTGTCCGGCGCGGTCTCGGCGTTCTCCCAGACCGGGTCGGTGAGGTTTGCCGATTCGCCGACGGTGACGATCGGTGGGACGGAGAACTCGCGCACCTGCACTCCCTCGTGCTCACTTGGCCGGGCCGCGGCCGCCTCGGGCGGCTCCTGTCGAAACCTACCCGCCCCACCGGGCAGGCGGCACCGCAGGTAGGCGGCGCGGCGCGCGGGCGCCCACCGGACGGGTAGCCTCCCCCACATGGCGGACTCCTCCACCCAGTCGATCATCATCGACGCGGCACCGGACCGGGTCGCGGCGGTCATCTGTGACTTCCCGAGCTACCCCGAGTGGACCGACGCGGTCCGCGCGGCCGAGGTGATCGAGGAGTACGAGGACGGCTATGCCAGCCAGGTCCGGTTCGTCCTGGACGCCGGCGTGCTGGCCGACGAGTACGTGCTCGCGTACTCCTACGCCGAGGACCTGACCCGCATCGAGTGGCACCTGGTGGGGCCCTCGAAGATGCAGAAGGCCCAGCGCGGCTCGTACGACCTGGCGGCCAACGCCGGCGGCGGCACCACCGTGACCTACACGCTTGAGGTGGAGCTGGCGGTCGGAATGCTCGGGATGTTCCGGCGCAAGGCCGAAAAAATGATCATGGATGCCGCGTTGAAGCAGCTCAAGCGCCGGGTAGAAGCACCCGGTGCGGCGCAGTGAGGCGTCCGGCCACCCGGGCGCCACGGTAGAGGAGCCCAGCATGGGTGCAACGGATCCGGGCTCCGCCCGGGAAGAAGCGGAGCGGCTCGTCGCCACGCTGCTGGCCACCGCGCGACTGGCCGCCGCCGGGCCCACCGCCGGGCCGCTCGGCCCGCTCGGCGGGATCGTGACCAGTGTCCTCGGTCACAGCGGTACCGCCGGGCCGCCGGCCGGGGCGACGGAGGCCGGTATCGCCACCGGTACGGCGGAATGCTGCATCTGTCCGGTGTGTCGAGGAATCGCCGCCTTGCGTGACCCGAGTCCCGAATTTGCCGAGCGACTGGCCACCGGTGCGGGCGATCTGGCCGCCGGATTGGCGAGCTTCCTGCGCGCCTTCGCCCCCGCCGAGCCCGCCGCCGAACCGGTAAGCGAGCCCTCGGGTGGCGCCGCAGCGGGTCCGGACACCGACCACGTGTGGCGCGAGGCGACCCGTACCGGGCATGATTCTCAGCCGGCACCGGAGCGGGACGTCTGGTCCGCCGCGACCCGGTCGCCGGAGAGCCCCGTCCCCGCCGGGCAGCAGGGCGCACCAGGCGACGGAGCCTGACCACGGACGACCCGCGGCACCGGCCTTCGTCGGCACGCGGGGTGGCACAGCAGAGGGGAGTGGCAGCGGTGACGCTGACCATCGGAGTCGACGTGGGTGGCACGAAGGTGGCCGGCGGTGTCGTCGACGACACCGGCAAGGTACTCGTGCAGACCCGACGGGACACCCCCGCCGATGACGTGGGCAAGACGCGCGACGTCATCACCGACCTGGTCACCGAGTTGGCCGCCGGGCACGAGATCCAGGCGGTCGGCATCGGCGCGGCGGGCTGGATCGACGCCAGTCGCTCAACGGTGCTCTTCGCGCCCAACCTGGCCTGGCGCGACGAGCCGCTGCGGGCGTACGTCAGCGCGGCCGTCGGGCTACCGGTCGTCGTCGAGAACGACGGCAACGTGGCGGCGTGGGCGGAGTTCCGCTACGGCGCCGCCCGGCACGCCGACGACTCGATGATCATGTTCACCATCGGCACCGGCGTCGGCGGCGGCATCGTGCTCGGCGGCGAACTGGTCCGGGGTGCCCACGGCATCGCCGCCGAACTCGGCCACATGCTCACCGTGCCGGACGGCCACCAGTGCGGCTGCGGCCGGCTCGGCTGTATCGAGCAGTACGCCAGCGGCAGTGCCCTGGTCCGCTTCGCCCGCGCCGCCGCCCGGCAGGAACCGCACCGGGCGACCGCGCTGCTGGGGCTGGCCCAGGGCGACGCCGAGGCGATCACCGGGCCCATGGTGACCGCGGCGGCCAAGGGCGGCGACCCGGTCTCGGCCGAGGCGTTCGCCCAGGTCGGGCGCTGGCTCGGCACCAGCCTGGCGGACATGGCGCAGATCCTGGACCCGCAGATCCTGGTCGTCGGCGGTGGTGTCATCGACGCCGGGGAACTGCTTATGGGTCCCACCCGCCGGTCGTACACCGAGGCGCTCGCCCAGCGCAGCCGGCTGCCGGTGGCCGAGATCCGCCCGGCCGAGCTGGGCAACTCCGCCGGGGTGATCGGCGCGGCCGACCTGGCCCGGCGGATCTAGGTGACCCCACCCGGGGTGCCGTTGCGGGTGCTCTCCTACAACATCCACGGCCAGCGCGACGACACCGCCGCGCTGGCCGAGGCGGTCCGCGCGGTCTCGCCGGACGTGCTCGTCGTCCAGGAGGGACCGCGCCGGTTCCGGTGGCGGGAGAAGTCCGCGGCGCTGGCCGCCTCGTTCGGCCTGGTGGTCGCCGCCGGTGGGCTGCCGTCCCTGGGCAACCTGCTGCTGACCAGCCTGCGGGTCCGGGTGACCGGCAGCCGGTGCCGGCGTTTCCCGCTCACCCCGGGCCGGCACCTGCGCGGCGCCGCGTACGCCGACTGCCTGGTGGACGGCGCAGCCCGGTTCACCGTGGCCGGCTCGCACCTGTCCACCGATCCAACCGAACGGCCCGGCCAGGCCGAGCTGTTCAAACGCGACCTGGAAGCGGCGGACCACCCGGTGATCGCCGCGGCCGACCTGAACGAGGAGCCGGGCGGGCCGTCCTGGTCCGTCGTCGCCCGCGGGCTCACCGACGCGGCGGTGGTGGCGGACCGGGCCGACCGGCTCACCTATTCCTGTGCCGATCCCCGGCGGCGCATCGACGCGTTCTTCGTGGACCCGCGGCTCACGGTCGTCGACTACGACGTGCTGGACACCCCGCTCACCCGCCGGGCCAGCGACCACTTTCCGGTCCTGGTCGACCTGCTGCTGCCCACCGGCGGCTGACGACCCGCCGCCGGCCGGGCTGGACATCCCGCGCCGTTGTCGGAAGGATTTCGCCCGACCCGGCACTTGTGCCGAGACGAAGGAGATCCCCGGTGCCCACCCCCACCGAACCCGGCCGGCCCGAGCCCGATCCGGAGCCGACCACGCTCGCCCACGGCCGCGACGGCCGCCCGGTCTCCGACCGGGGCGACACCGTCTGTGTCATCGGCGCCGGCGCCAGTGGCCTGACCGCGGTGAAGAACCTTGTCGAGCACGGCTTCGGCGTCGACTGCTACGAGCGGGAGACCGGCATCGGCGGCGCCTGGAACTGGCGCCACGACCGCAGCCCGGTGTACGCGAGCACCCACCTGATCTCGTCGCGGCCGTTCACCCAGTTCCCCGACTTCCCGATGCCGGACGACTGGCCGGACTATCCACACCACAGCCAGCTGCTCTCCTATTTCGAGCGCTACGCCGACCACTTCGACCTGCGCCGGCACATCTGGTTCGGCACCGAGGTGGTGCGGGTGGAGCCGGTGGCCGACGACCGCTGGGACGTGACCACCCGCAGCACCGGCGGCTACGGCCCCGAGCGCACCTCCCGGTACGCCGCCGTGCTGATCGCCAACGGGCACAACTGGTCGCCGAAGCTGCCCCGCTACGAGGGGCTGGAGCAGTTCCGGGGCGAGGTCATGCACGCCTCGTCCTACAAGGATCCGGCGCAGCTGCGCGGCAAGCGGGTGCTGGTGGTGGGTGCCGGCAACACCGGCTGCGACATCGCGGTGGAGGCCGCGCAGCAGGCCTCCCGCAGCTGGCACTCCACCCGCCGGGGCTACTGGTACGCCCCGAAGTACGTCTTCGGCCGTCCGGCCGACCAGGTCAACGACACCCTGCTGGCGCTGCGGGTGCCGCTGCGGGTGCGGCAGTGGCTCTACCACCGGACGCTGCGGCTGACCGTCGGCGACCTGACCCGGTTCGGCCTGCCCGAGCCCGACCACCGGGTGTACGAGACCCACCCGATCGCCAACAGTCAGCTGGTCTACTACGTCGGGCACGGCGCGATCACGCCGGTGCCGGACGTGGCCCGGTTCGAGTCCCACTCGGTGGAGCTGACCGACGGCCGGCGGATCGACCCGGAGCTGGTCGTCTTCGCCACCGGCTACCTGCCGCGCTTCGAGTTCCTGGATGCCAAGATCCTCGGCGACGACGAGGGGGTCGGCCGGCCCCGGTTGTGGCTGAACGCCTTCGCGCCGGACCATCCCACCCTCGCGGTGGCCGGTCTGCTCCAGCCCGACTCGGGCCTGTTCGCGCTGGCGCACTGGCAGACCGTGCTCTTCGCCCGGGTGCTGCGGCAGCGCGCCACCCGACCGGAGCGGGCCGCCGCCTTCGCCGCCCGGGTCCGCTCCGGCGCTGGCGAGCGTTACTCGGGGCCGGTCAAGGACTCGACCCGGCACTGGTTCGAGGTCGGCCACGCCGACTACCTGCGCGCGCTGGAGCGTGCGCTGCACGACCTGGAGGGCGCCAAGTGAACGGTGAGCGGGTGCGGGTGGTGCGGGGCTGGGAGTGGGCCCGACCGGTCCGCCCGGTCCGGCGTGAGGTGCTCAGCGTCCGGCCCGAGCTGGACGAGGGCCAGCCGCCGCTGCTCTTCGTACCCGGCTTCGGGCACGGCGCCTGGGCGTACGCGGAGCACTGGCTCGGGCACACGGCCGCCCGGGGCTTCCCGGCGTACGCGGTGAGCCTGCGTGGGCACGGCGGCAGCGAGCCGGCACCGGAGGCGACGCTGCGGGCGTACGCCCACGACGTGGTCCAGGTGGCGGCGGGCCTGCCGCGCCAGGCGGTGCTTGTGGGGCACGGCGCCGGGGCCCTGGTGGTCGCGCACGCCCTGGCCCGCTATCCGGCCCGGGCGGCGGTGCTGGTGGCACCGGTGCTCGGCGGCTGGACGACGTTCGGTGCCGCGTTGCGGCGCAACCCGCTCGGCACCCTGCCTGCGGTGTTCGGTGGCGGGCTGCGGCTCAGCCGCCGGCAG
The DNA here is from genome assembly GCF_059553435.1 of Micromonospora sp. PRAS1. Taxonomy (NCBI): domain Bacteria; kingdom Bacillati; phylum Actinomycetota; class Actinomycetes; order Micromonosporales; family Micromonosporaceae; genus Micromonospora; species Micromonospora sp. PRAS1. The sequence continues at coordinate 210,719 of NZ_JCANNB010000002.1, read as the reverse complement.
CTGTTCAGCCGCGAGACGCCCGACGCCGACGCGCGGCGACACACCACCCGGCTCGGCCGGGCCGCCCGGCGGGCCCAGTGGCAACTGCTCACCGGCGCCGATCCGGAGCCGGCGGTGGGCCGGCCACCGGTGCTGGTGCTGGGCAGCCCGGACGACCGGGTGCTGCCGTCGGCGGCGCTGACCCGCGCCGCCCGGCGGTACGGCTCGGCGCCGCTGCTCTTCCCCGGCATGGGGCACGACCTGATGCTCGACGCGCGGTGGCAGGAGCCGATCGACGCCATCCTCGACTGGCTGGTCAAGGAACCGGTCCGGGCCGAAGCGCCCTGACCCGGACGACGGCACGGCACGGTGAGCCGCGCTCACCCGGTCGTCAGCCGCCGGTCAACCGGGTGCGCAGCGAGCCGCTCTGGTCCAGGGCGGACAGATAGGAGCGGGCCCAGGCGCGGATGTCGTGCTCCCGCAGGTGCTCGCGCATGGCCCGCATCCGGGTCCGCACGTCGGTCGGTTCGGCGCGCAGCGCGGCGAGCAGCCCCTGCTTGAGCCCCTCCAGGTCGTGCGGATTGACCAGGTACGCCTGCGGGAACTCGGCGGCGGCACCGGCGAACTCGCTGAGCAGCAGCGCGCCGGCGTCGTCCACCCGGGCGGCGACGTACTCCTTGGCGACCAGGTTCATCCCGTCGCGCAGCGGCGTCACCGCCATCACGTCGGCGACCCGGTAGAGGGCGGCCAACTCGGCGCGGTCGAAGGGCTGGGTGAGGTAGTGGATGGCTGGCTCGCCGACCCGGCCGAACTCCCCGTTGATCCGCCCGACCTCCCGCTCGACCCGGTCCCGGAGGATCTGGTACTGGCCGACCCGCTCCCGGCTGGGCACCGCCACCTGCACCAGCACCGTGTCGCGGACCTTTACGTGCCCGCCTTCGAGCAGTTCGCTGTACGCCTTGAGGCGCTGCTCGATGCCCTTGGTGTAGTCCATCCGGTCGACGCTGAGGATCACCTGGTCGGGGCTGCCGAGGTCGTGGCGCAGCCGGCGGGCCCGGTCGAGGACCTCCGTCCGGCCGGCCAACGCGGACATCTCCGCCGTGTCGATGGAGACCGGGAACGCGCCGATGCGCACCATCCGGCCGTCGACGGCGATCCGCCGGTCGGTGGCCGGCAGCCCGAGCACCTTCGTGGCCAGCTGGGCGAAGTTGTGCGCGGCCTGGGCCCGCTGGAAGCCGACCAGGTCCGCGCCGAGCATCCCGCGCAGCAGCTCGGCCCGGCGGGGCAGCTGCATGAAGAGCTCCGGCGGCGGGAACGGCACGTGCAGGAAGAAGCCGATGCGCAGGTCGGGGCGGAGGGCGCGGAGCAGGCCCGGCACCAGTTGCAGGTGGTAGTCCTGTACCCAGACCACCGCGCCGGGCTCGGCCACCGCCGCGGTCGCCTCGGCGAACCGCTGGTTGACCCGCTGGTAGGCGTCCCACCAGCGCCGGTGGTGCTCGGGCTGCTCGACCGCGTCGTGATAGATCGGCCAGAGCGTCGCGTTGGCGAAGCCCTCGTAGTGGTCGCGCAGGTCGTCGCTGGTCAACGGCACGCTGTGCATCCGTACGCCGTCCACGTCGGGCAGCGCGGGTGCGGGACCGGTCCCGCCGGCCCAGCCGACCCAGGTCGCCGGGGTGTGTCTCAGCAGCGGGTGCAGCGCGCTCACCAGCCCGCCCGGGCTGCGGCGCCACTCGCAGGCGCCGTCGAGCGCCACGCTGTCGTCGATGGGCAGGCGGTTGGCCACCACCACGAGGGAACTCTGTCGCATCTCGGGCATTCCGATCAGCAGGGGTGTGACCGCCACGAGGAAGGAACAACCGGGCAGTCGGCGGGGGGATGTGACGTACTGCGGTATTCCTACTGACAGTAAGTTACACCACTGTTACGCCTCACGGTGTGGACGGGTGCCGTCCCGGTATCCGGGCGACTACCCAGCGCGCGGGCTCAGACCACCGCGCCGTCGTCGGGATCGCGCTCCTCGTCGCCGGGGCGCAGCCGCCAGACCAGCGTGACGAAGCCGGCGAGGATGCCGGCGAAGCCGAGCAGCGTCACCACGCCCCGATCCGCCGGCAGCAGGCCGGGGAAGAGGAACAACAGGAAGCCGACAAGCACCGCGAGCACGCCGGCCACCGCGTACCTGGAGACCCGGGGCAGCGGCGGGGGAGGCGGTGGGACGTACCGCTCGTCGGCGTCGGGATCGTCGGGCAGGCTGTTGCCGAAGGTGTCCAGGCCGTCCAGCAGCGACGGTCCGTCACCGTCGCGGGGACCCCGGCTCAGTGAGACACCGGAGATGTCGGCGGCGTACGGCAGGCGGCGCACGTCGGTCGCGGTCGGCCCGGCCGGCTCGTCGGTCGCGGGTCGGGGCGGCGCGGCCGTGCCGCCCCGACCGCCCGGATCCTCCACGTCCTCGGCGGCCGGCCACGGATGGTCGCCCGGGCCGGGCGAGGCGTGGAAGCCGGCGACGATCCGTTCCCACTCGGCGTCGATGTCCGGTTCCTCGCCGGCCCGCCCGGCACCCGTCTCGTCGGCGAGCTGACTGAGGTAGTCGCGGGCGGTGCTCAGATGCGAACGGTCCACGTAGAGCCGGTCGACCGGCCGGGACGGCACGGTGGTGGTCCGGGTGACCGGGTTCAGGTCCGCCGACGGTTGCAGATAGGCGGCGATGCCGCCGGCCGCCAGCACGTCGAGCAGGTGTTCGCCGACCCGCGGGTCCACGTCGCCGGCGACGGCGTACTCGCTCGCGTCGAGCCCGTTGTCCCGCCGTCCCCGGCGGGCCCCACCCGCTGACACCGGACCATCCTCCTCATCGCGCCGCCGGCGCGCGCCCCGCGTCCAGCCCCTGTGGCGCGCCCCCGCACGCCGTGCTCTGAATCGTGACACGTCCGAGGCGGGTTCGGGGAGTGCCTTGTGGCGCGGCGTACGGTGGCGTACCCCTCCCCACCTGGTCAGGGCCGGGCTCTTTGTCCGTTTGTGCGGACCGTGCGCGCCGTTGGTGGTCAGCCGGCGAGCGGGCGGGCTTCGTCAGCGGGCGGGTGGGCCAGGGCGAGCAGGCCGGGCGCGGCGTTGCGGTGGGCGAAGGCGCGTACCTCGGTCAGCAGCGCGTCGGCCTCCGCCGGCAACGGATCACCGACCGAGGCCAGCTCCCGGACCGCGAAGACCAGCGCCAGCATCCGGTCACTGAGGGCGGGAATTCCGGCGTAGAGCTCGGCGGCGGCCAGGAACAGCTCGGCCGCGTGCCGGTGATCGCCGTCGGCGCCGGTCAGCGCGCCGGTCACGATCCGCAGCGCCGCCTCCGACCAGGGCGTGCGGTGGCCGACCCGATCAAGCATGCCGCGTACCCGGGCTGCCGGCTTGCGCCCGGCGAGGGTGGCCGCCCAGCTGGCCGCGGCGATCCACTCGCCGCTGGCCAGCGCCGGTACCGCCGTCCACGCCTCGGCCAACTCGTCGACCAGGGCGGCGGCCTCGTCGGTACGCCCCTGCAGGGCCCGGCACAGCGCGCCCATCGCCAACATCGTCCAGTGCACCCGGTGGAAGCCGCTGCGCCGGGCGGTGTCCAACGCGTCGGCCACGTCGTCGCGCCCCGGGTCGGCCGGCGGCACCGGCTGCCCACGGAGCACCAGCAGCACCGCCCGCAGGCCGCGTACCTGCATGTCCCAGCTGCCGGTCGGGGTGTGCACGAACGCCTCGGCGGCGGCCAGGAAGCGGCCGAAGTCGCCTGCGAACCAGGACCGGACCGCCTCCGCCGAGTAGCTGGTGGTCAGCGACTGCCCGCTGGCGGTCCGGGCCGGGGAGGCCGACAGCAGTGCGTCGAAGCGCCGCGAGTCGCCCTCCTCGCAGACCGCGTACGCGAGGTTCTGGATGGCCCGGGGCAGGGCGAGCAGCTGCCGGCCCCGGGCGAACTCGACGATGTTGTACAGCTCGTCCAGCCCGGACCGGTCGCCGGCCTGATAGCGGGCGGTGGCCGCGGTGATCCGGGCGTTGGTCCCGGTCTCGGTCAGCCCCAGCCGCTCGGCGATCTCGACGGCGGTGTCCGCCGCGGCCACCGCCTCGTCCCGCTCGTAGTTGAGCATGTGCAACCGGCCCAGCTCGGCGTAGGCGTCCGCCTTCTGGGCGCTGTCCGGCAGCGGCTCGAACAGCTGCACGGCGCGGTCCAGGCAGGCCAGCGCGGCCTGCCGGTCGGCCCGCAGCCAGGCCGCCTGGCCGAGCAGCGTCCAGGCCCGCGCGGCGCACGCCTCGTCGCCGTACGCCAGCAGCCGGTCGGCCAGGGCCGGCAACTGCTCCGGCCCGCCGCCGGAGAGGAACGCGTTGCCGTCCCGGTAGAACGAGATCTCCGTGCTGAGCAGCTCCAACTGGAGCCGGCCCACCGGGTCGGAGTCGTCGGCCAGCCCGAGCGCCCGACCGGCGTGCCCGGCGGCGGCGTCCAGCCCGTGCAGCGCGTACGCCCGGCGGGCCGCCCGGTGCAGCGCGGCGCGTGCCGGACCGGCGTAGTGGGTGGTCTCCATGCCCAGCGACCGGGCGATCTCGTGCGCCGCCCAGCGGTGGTGGGCCAGCACCTCGGCCAGGTCGGTGTCCCGGCTCTGCGAGAGCGTGTCCAGCCAGTCGGCCGTCCGCTCGTGCCGGGCCACCCGCTCGGTACGCGGTAGCCGCTGATAGCAGACGTCGCGCACCAGCACGTGCCGGAATCGGTACTCCGGCTGCCCGGCCATCGTGGAGGCGCCCTGTTCGTGGACGAAGTCCCGTTGCTCCAGCCGGCGCAGGGCCCGCTCGACCGACTCCACCGGCTGCCCGACCGCGGCGGCCACCGCGCCGGGCCAGAACTGCATCCCCACCACCGCCGCGGCCAGCAGCACCGCCCGGTCCTTCGCATCGAGCAGGTCGACCCGGTTGGCGATGACCGCGTGCACGCTCTCCGGCATCGGCAGATCCAGGTGCTTCTCCAGCGACCAGGCCCGGCCGGACTGGCGCAGCGCGCCCTGCTCGATCAGCATCCGGACGTACTCGTGGGCGTAGAGCGGATTGCCCCCGGCCACCTCGATCAGCGGGGAGAGCAGGTCGGCGGAGAACGCGGCCTGGCCGAACATGTGCGCGTAGAGGGCGGCGATGCCGGTGTCCCGCAGCGGTGGCAGGGTGATCGTCACCGAGCCGGTGATGGTGCCGGCCCAGCTCGGATCCCGCTCGATCAACTCGGGGCGTGCGGTGCAGAGCAGCAGCAGCGGTACGTCCCGGGCCGCCGCGCCGAGCAGCTCCACGAAGCGCAGCATGGCGTCGTCGGCCCAGTGTAGATCCTCGAAGACCAGCACGGTCGGGCGGCGGGCGGCCAGCGCCAACAGGAACCGCCGCCACGCCGACTCCGCCTCCTCGGCCGGCAGCGGCGGGCCCGGCAGGCCCACAAGTGGACGCAGCGCGTCGGCCACCCGCTCCCGCTCGCCGGGACCGACCAGTTCGGCCACGGCCGTGCTGAGCCGCTGCGCGGCGCTGGTGGCCGGATCGGTGTCCAGGATGCCCGCCTCGGCCTTGACGATGTCGGCCAGCGCGGCGAACGTGACGTTCTCGCCGAACGGCGGGCAACGCCCGGTGCACCAGGTCAGCGGCTCGTCGACCAGCCGCCCGGTGTGCCGGTGCAACTCGCGGATCAGCCGGCTCTTGCCGATCCCGGCCCGACCGAAGACGGTGACCACCTGCGGGCGTCGGTCGCGCAGGCTGCGGTGCAGGGCGTTGACAAGCATGCCCAGCTCGTGCTCGCGGTCGATAAGCGGCGTGGCGTCCGGCTCCCGGTCGGCGGGTTGCTGGCGCACCGCGGCCAGGGCCAGCCAGACCTCGGTCGGCGCGGACCGGCCGCGCAGGGTGACCGGTGGCTGCTCGGCGTAGCGGATGGTGTCCCGGGTCAGCGCGTGGGTGGCGCCGTCGACGAGCACCCCGCCCGGCGGTGCCACGGACTGCAACCGGGAGGCGGTGTTGACCACGTCGCCGGCCACGATCGCCTGTCCGCCGTCGCGGGCGGCGGCCACGTCGACGAGGGCCTCGCCGGTGGCCACGCCGACCCGGAAGCGCAGCCCGTCGGTGCCGGTCGGGGTGAACCGGGTAAGCACCCGTTGCAGCTCCAACCCGGCCCGTACGCAGCGCAGCGCGTCGGTCTCGGTGGCCACCGGCGCGCCGAACAGCGCCATCACCGCGTCGCCGATGTACTTCTCCACCACCCCGCCGTACTGGCCGACCACCCGGCGGGCGGCCGAGAAGAATCCGGTCTGCATGCCCCGGACCAGCTCCGGATCCGCCCGCTCGACGTACGGGGTGAAGTCGATCAGGTCGACGAAGAGCACGCTGACCCGGCGGCGGTCCTCCTGGGCGATGGCCGCCGGTCGTCCGCTGCCCGGCCGGGGCGCGCCGCAGGCGGTGCAGAAGGCCACGTCCGTGGCGAGCGGCCGAAGGCAGTGTGGGCAGACCGAGCCGAGCTCCGCCCCACAGCCACCGCAGAAGCGGTCGCCGTCGGAGGCGGTGCGTCCACAGCGGTCACATCGCGCGGCGATGACACCCTCCACTGGCCGGCCCCTACGCCCACAGGCGCCCGGTCGAGTATCGCGGACCAGCGCTCTGTCGGGTACCGGGCTGTTGGCTTGTGGACACTGCACCAGCCTCCACCGCTCACCCGGGAACGGCTAGATTCAGGCAGCCGATCGTCGAATTGCTGATCAGGGGGACAGTTTTATGGTCTACGTCATGCTCCAGAAGGAGTGGACCGACGGCAACGGGGTCACCCACCTGGCTGGTGACTCCGTCGACGTCGACGCCGCGACCCTCGCCGCGCTCCAGGCCGAGGGCATCGTCAGCGAGCACGCGGGCTCCGACAACGGCGGCGGCGCCAAGGACGGCAGCGAGTGGGTCGGGCCGGGCAGCGCCGAGTGGGTCGGGCCGGGCAGCGTCCAGCCCTGAGCCGGGGCGCATGACGTGGGGCCGGGGCGCGAGCGCCCCGGCCCCACGTTGCTGCTCAGCGGTCGTTCATGCCGGCGCGACGACGCAGCGCCGGCACGTCGGTGACCACGATCCGGCGGCCCTCGGTACGCAGCCAACCCCGGTTGGCGAACGATCCGATCGCCTGGTTGACGCTCTGCCGGGAACCACCGGCCATCTCGGCGAGCTGGCTCTGGTTCAGCTCGATGGTGATCATCGGGGCCTGACTCTCGCCGGCGAGCCGGACCAGCGTCTTGGCCACCCGGCCGGGCAGGTCGAGGAAGACGTGGTCGGCGTTCTGCTCGGTCAGCCGGCGGATGAGCCCACCGAGCGAGCGCATCACCGCGTCGAGGATGCGCGGGTTCGAGTGGACCAGCTCCATGAAGGCCCCGCGGGACAGGGCGAGGGCGGTGCAGTCCTCGATCGCCTCGGCCGACGCGGAGCGGGTGGAGGCGTCCAGCAGGGAGACCTCGCCGAGCACGTCGGGCGGGCGGATCACCGACAGCACCGCCCGCTCGCCGGTCGGCGCGGTGCGGAACACGGCCACCGCGCCGCGGCGCAGCACGATAAGCGATTCGCCCGGGTCGTTCTCCACGAAGAGCAACTGACCCTTGCGGTACGTCCGGGGCACCGCTGCGGCGATCACCCGCTGGCGGACCTCGGGCTCCAGCCCGGCGAACATCTCGACACCCGTGAGCGCGTCGCCCGGCTCCGGCAGGCGCATCTCCACGGCCCCACCCCTCCCCGGTCAAGGACCCAACTCGCGCACCGGGTGAGCCTGGCGGCCCCTGACGAGGTGATCTGACACCCGTGCGGCGTCCGGCAGCGGTACACATCAGATCATGACGCTCCGGTCGCGTGCTGTACACCCCTCAAATCACTTCCGTGACCGCTTCAGCTGCGGATGCTGCCCGGCGAGAGCGGGGAGAGCGCTCCCGGAACATCCGCCCCGCGCGTGCCGGCGTCCCGGGCGTGGGCGAGGATGGCAGGGATGGCCTACCGCTACTTCTACGACTGTGAGTTCATCGAGGACGGCCGGACCGTCGAACTGGTGTCGATCGGCGTCGTCGACGAGTACGGCCGCGAGTTCTACGCGGTCTCCACCGAGTTCGACGCGTCCCGGGCGGTGCCCTGGGTGCGCCGCAACGTGCTGGACAAGCTGCCCTCGCCGGCCGACCGCGCCTGGCGGTCCCGGGAACGCATCCGCGACGAGCTGTACGACTTCCTGGTCGAGCCGATCCGGGAACGCCCCGGCGAGGAACTCGAGCTGTGGGCCTGGTACGCGGCGTACGACCACGTGGCGCTGGCGCAACTCTGGGGCTCGATGCCCACCCTGCCCCGGGAGATACCCCGGTTCACCAAGGAGCTGCGGCAGCTCTGGGACGACCGGGGCCGACCGCGGCTGCCCAACGCCGCCTCGGCCCGGCACGACGCGCTTGTCGACGCCCGGCACAACCTGGCCCGCTGGCGAGCGATGACCGGTTCGTAGGTTTGGCTCGTCCCACCCAGGGCATCGGGTTCGGCCAGACGGGGTGATGCGAGGGAGTGCCGTCGGTATGGATGACGAGGCGATGACCGTCGCGGCGGGCCGGCACCGGGTCACCGAGCTGATCCGGGCTGCCCGGGTCTGCACGCTCACCACCATCGCGCTCGACGGCCGACTCGCCGGCCGGCCGATGCTCCTCCAGGAGACGGAGTACGACGGCGAGCTGTGGTTCCTCGCGCACGCGGGCTCGTCCACGGTCCGGCAGCTGCGGGTCAACCCGGAGGTCGAGATCAGCTTCGGGGTGCCGGCGCAGCGGTGCTGGGCGTCGCTCACCGGCACCGCGCGGGACAGCTACCAGCGGGAGCGGGCCGAGCGGCTCTGGCAGCCGGAACTGGCCCCCTGGTTCCCCGACGGACCGGTCGCGACCGGTCTGACCCTGATCGCCGTACACGTCACCGACGCCCGCTTCTGGGCCTGGCGAGAGTGAAAGGAAGGGCCCCCTGTTAACGCCTGCGGTATAGGAAGGGCCCCCTGTTAACAGCGGCGGCCGGCGCGCTCGGCTACTGGCGGGTAGCGGGGCACGGTGTCGGACACGCGCCGGTGGCGACTACAGTTCGCAGTGACGGCCCGCCCCGGGCCGGCAACGGCGCCGATGGTCTGACCTGACACATATCCTGGGGCTTGATCGGGCTTGACCAGATGCTCCCCAGGAGGATGAGCGAATCATGCGTATCGGCGTGCTCACCGGCGGCGGCGACTGCCCGGGTCTCAACGCGGTCATCCGGGCGGTGGTCCGCAAGGGCGTCGCCAGCTACGGCCATGAGTTCGTGGGGTTCCGGGACGGCTGGAAGGGGCCGCTGGAAGGACTCTCCCGCCCGCTGGGAATCGCGGAGGTCCGCGGCATCCTGCCGCGCGGCGGCACGATCCTCGGCTCCTCCCGGACCAACCCCTTCAAGATCGAGAACGGCGTCGAGCGGATCAAGGAGAACCTGGCCGCGCAGGGCGTCGACGCCCTCATCGCGATCGGTGGTGAGGACACCCTCGGCGTCGCCACCAAGCTGCACGAGCTGGGCGTCAACGTCATCGGCGTGCCGAAGACCATCGACAACGACCTGGGCGCCACCGACTACACCTTCGGCTTCGACACCGCGGTCAACATCGCCATGGAGGCGATCGACCGGCTGCACACCACCGCCGAGAGCCACCACCGCACCCTGGTGGTCGAGGTGATGGGCCGGCACGCCGGCTGGATCGCGCTGCACGCCGGCCTTGCCGGCGGCGCGAACGTGATCCTGCTGCCGGAGCGGCAGTTCGACGTCGAGCAGGTCGCCGGCTACGTCGAGAAGCGCTTCCAGCACCAGTACGCCCCGATCGTCGTGGTCGCCGAGGGGGCCCAGCCGCTGGAGGGCCAGATGGTGCTGCAGAACCAGGAGCTGGACGCCTTCGGCCACGTCCGCCTCGGTGGCATCGGCCAGTGGCTGGCTGAGCAGCTGGAGGCCAAGACCGGCAAGGAGGCCCGCACGGTCGTGCTCGGGCACATCCAGCGCGGTGGCACCCCGACCGCCTTCGACCGGGTGCTCGCCACCCGGCTCGGCCTCCAGGCGATCGACGCTGCGCACGAGGGCGACTGGGGCAAGATGGTCGCGATGCAGAGCACGGACATCGTCCGCGTCCCGCTCGCCGAGGCCACCCGCGAGCTGAAGACCGTCCCGCTGGAGCGCTACGCCGAGGCCGAGGTCTTCTTCGGCAGCTGAGCCACTGCCTCCGCGCCACCCGCCCGGTCCTGCCGGTCCGGGGATCGTCGCCGCCGCCGGAGTTCCGACGATCTCCGGCGGCGACCCGGGCGGGTAGCGCGGTGGGACGGGAACGAGTAGAGGAGTCGGCGGCATGGTGGGCGGCAGACACACGGTCGCGGTGATCGGTGCGGGCAAGATCGGTGAGCTGATGCTCTCCGGGCTGCTCCGCTCGGGCTGGCCGGTGGACCGGCTGCGGGCCACCGCCCGCCGGCCGGCGCGGGCCGAGGAGCTGGCCGCCCGGTACGGCGTACGGGTGGTGGACAATCTCGCTGCGGTCGACGAGGCCGAGGTGCTGGCCGTCGCGGTCAAGCCGCAGGACGCGGCGGTGCTGCTGGACGAGGTCGGCCCCAAGGTGCCCGCTGACAAGCTGGTGATCTCGCTCTGTGCCGGCCTGCCGAGCGCCTTCTTCGGCCGCCGGCTGCCCGAGGGCACCCCGGTGGTGCGGGTGATGACCAACACGCCCGCCCTGGTGGACCAGGCGATGACCGCCATCTCCGCCGGGGCGCACGCCACCGGCGAGCACCTGGCGCTCGCCGAGGAGCTGTTCAAGCCGCTGGGCGCGACGATCCGGGTGCCGGAGAGCCAGCAGGACGCGGTGACCGCGCTCTCCGGCTCCGGCCCGGCCTACTTCTACCTCCTGGTCGAGGCGATGACCGACGCGGGCATCCTGCTCGGCCTGCCCCGCCAGGTGGCGCACGACCTGATCGTGCAGACCGCGATCGGCTCGGCGGTGATGCTGCGCGACTCCGGCGAGCATCCGGTGAAGCTGCGCGAGGCGGTCACCTCGCCCGCCGGCACCACCATCTCCGCCATCCGCGAGCTGGAGAACCACGGCGTACGCGCGGCGCTGCTGGCCGCCCTCGAAGCCGCCCGTGACCGCGCCCGGGAATTGGCCGCCCAGGCGGAGTGAGTCCGGCCCGGTGCCATACTGGCGCGGTGTTCACTCTCGCCCAGGCCCGGCACCTGGTGGCCACCCTGCACCCCCGCATCGACGAGCTGATCCGGGTCCGGGCCGACCTGACCGAGCTACAGACCGACCTGGCCGCCCACGGCCTCAGCGCGCTCGGCGGCCGGCCCGAGGTCAAGGGGCTGGAAGCCCGCCTGCACGCGATCCTCGACGAGCTGCGGCAGCACGGCATCGAGGTCAAGGGCGTGGCCCCGGTGCTGCTCGACTTCCCCGGCGAGCGCGACGGCCGGCAGGTCCTCTGGTGCTGGTTGGAGGGGGACACCGACGTGCGCTGGTACCACCGCGCCGACTGCGGCTTCGCCGGCCGCCGCCCCGTCTGACCTGGGCCGGATCGCTCGAGGAGGGGACCACTGATGTTCGCCGTACCGCTGGCCGACGATGCGCAACTGCGTCCGCTCAATCCGTGGCATGCCGAGGAGTTCCTGGCCAACCTGGATCGGGCGCGGGAGAGCATGACCCCCTGGGTGTCGCCGGCCTTCGTCGCCACCGACCTGGAGCGGGCGCGGCACGTGTTGCAGCGCTACGCCGACCGGTGGGCCCGCGACGACGGCGGGATCTGGGGCATCTGGTCCGACGGCACGCTTGTCGGCGGGGTGCTGCTGGTGTCACTCGACGTCGACACGGGAGTATGCGAGGCGGGCTGCTGGTTGGAGCCGGCCGCCGAGGGGCGCGGGCTGGTGACCCGGGCGGTCGGCCGGCTCATCGACTGGGCGATCGAGGAGCGCGGGCTGCACCGGGTCGAGTGGCGGGTACTCGCCGGCAACGCACGCAGCATCGCGGTGGCCCGTCGGCTCGGCATGCGCCGCGACGGCGTACTGCGTGAGGTTTCTCCGGGCCCGGACGGGCGACGCGACCTCGAGGTCTGGTCGCTGCTCGCACCCGAGTGGCGGGCCCGCCGAGCCGGCGCGGCGCAGGAAGCCTAGCCGCTGGTCAGCCCCGTTCGGCCTCGGCCAGCGCGGCACGCAGCTTGTCGGCGTCGCCGGGGGACTCCCGTTCCCAGTTGGCCGGGTCGGCGGAGTAGATGCTGCCGTAGGCCGGGGTGTCCGGCTGGAACCGCCAGCTGTCGGCGAGGGCGCCGACGTCCACCGCGTCGTAGCCGATCCGGTCGAGGAAGGCGGTGACGACCGCCTTGGCCTCGGCGTCGTCGCCGGCGATCGGCAGCGCGCTGCGGTCCGCCGCGCCGGTGGGCCGGGCCAGGGTGCGCAGGTGCTTGAAGAAGATGTTGTTGAACGCCTTCACCACCCTGGCGCCGGGCAGGTGCCGTTGCAGCAGTTCGCTGCTGGTGACGCTGCCCTCGTCCAGCTCGGGGAACTGGCCGTCGCGCTGCGGGTAGTAGTTGTTGGTGTCGATCACCACCTTGCCGGCCAGCGGCTGCGGCGGCACCGCCCGGTACGCCTTGAGCGGGACGGTGACCACCACCAGGTCGCCGGCGCGGGCCGCCGCCTCGACGGTGCCCGCACTCGCCGCCGGTCCCAACTCGGCGACCAGGTCGGTCAGGGTGTCCGGGCCGCGCGAGTTGCTCAGCACCACCTCGTACCCGGCGGCCACCGCGAGTCGCGCCACGGTGCCTCCGATGTGCCCGCTTCCGATCAATCCCACGACCGACACGCTCGCTCCTTCCGCCGTACGTCGACTCCGCACGTCCGAACCTACCCGCGCCCGCTGCCCCGAGTGGGCATGATGAGGACGCCGCCCGGCTCGACGCCGGCGGCCTGGCGGGCGATCCCTGATCAGGGAGTGGGGACGGTCTTCTCGACGGCGGTGCGCAGCGCGGGGTCGTCGGGGGTGACCGTCGGGGCGAAGCGGGCGGCCACGGTGCCGTCCGGCGCGACCAGGAACTTCTCGAAGTTCCATCGGACGTCACCGGTGTGCCCGTCGGCGTCCGGGGTGTCCACCAGGGCCGCGTAGAGCGGATGACGGTCGGGACCGTTCACCTCGACCTTTTCCGTCATCGGAAAGGTGACCCCGTAGTTGGCCTGGCAGAACTCGCTGATCTCCGCAGCGCCACCGGGCTCCTGGCCGGCGAACTGGTTGCACGGAACGCCGAGGACCACCAGGCCCCGGTCGGCGTACTCGTCCTGCAGGGCCTGCAGGCCGGCGTACTGCGGGGTGAGGCCGCAGCGGGAGGCGACGTTAACCACCAGCAGGGCGCGCCCCCGGTATTGCGGGAGATCAGCCGGGCCGCCGGTGAGCGAGTTGATCTGGGTGTCGAAGACGGACATGGCGCGAGGCTACCCGCCCGGCGCCGGGTCGGTGGCGGGGCCTTGGCGCCCCGCCACCGGCGGCTGACCGCTCAGGGGCAGGTCAGGACGTGGCACCCAGCGACGAGGCGAAGTCCGGGTTGGCCTTGAGCCACTCCTCGACGGCCTTCTCCTCATCGTCGGTGTGCACGTTGAACATCAGGTCCTCGAGCGAGCCGAGCTGCTCGTCGTCCATCTTGAACTTCTTCAGCATCTCGGTGGCCTCAGGGAAGTCCGCGCTGAAGCCCTTGCGGGCCAGAGTGTGGATCTCCTCGACCTGTCCGAGCGTGCCCTTCGGGTCCGCCAGGTCCTTCAGCGGGTACTTCGCGTAGGCCCAGTGCGGGTGCCAGAGGGTCACCACGATCGGCTTCTGGTCCTTGATCGCGCCGTCCAGCGCGGCCAGCATGGCCGGGGTGGACGAGGTGGTGAGCTTCAGCTTGCCGGTCAGGCCGTACTCCGGGATGACCTTGTCCTGGGTGGCGGCGGTCAGGCCGGCGCCGGCCTCGATGCCGATGATCTCGCCGTTGAAGGTGTCCGCCTTCGCGGCCAGGTCCTCCAGCGAGTTGACGTCGCTGACGTACTCCGGCACGGCGATGCTCAGGCTGGCGTTGTCGTACCAGACGCCGATCTTCTCCAGGTCGTCGCCGTACCGCTCCATGTAGTCGGCGTGGGTCTGCGGCAGCCAACTGTCCAGGAAGAGGTCGATGTCACCCGTCGACAGGCCCTGGTAGACGACCCCCGCCTCGACGTTCTTGAGTTCGACGTCGTAGCCCTTCTCCTCCAGCAGATTCTTCCAGAGGTACGAGGCGGCGATGGCCTCGTCCCAGGCCATGTAGCCGATGCTGATCTTTTTGCTGTCACCGGCGGAACCGCCGGTGGAGTCGTCGGAGTCGCCGCAGGCAGCGACTCCGGTCAGCGCCAGGGCGGCGGTGGCCGCCAGCGCGACCCGGCGCAGCGTCTTTCTACTACTCCACATGAGGAGCTTCCTTTCCCTCGTTACTGTGACCGGCGGAACTCGCGGTAGCGAGGCAGGCGCCGGCGTCGGTGACTTTCCCCGCATGGGGTCCGGACTGTGGATCAGGCTTTCTGCATGGCTCGTTGGGCCTTCGCCGACGCGGTCCGTGCGCCGATCGAGTCGGTGAGCCGGTCGAGCACCACCGCCAGGATCACCACTGCGACGCCGCCCTCGAAGCCCGCGCCGACCTGGGCCCGGAAGAGTGCCGTCGTGATCACCTCACCGAGACCGCCGGCACCGACCATCCCGGCGATGACCACCATCGACAGCGCCAGCATGATGACCTGGTTGACGCCGGTCATGATGGTGGGCAGGGCCAGGGGCAGCTTGGTACGCAGCAGGATCTCCCACGGCGAAGCGCCGAATGCCTCGCCGGCCTCGACGACCTCCCGGTCGACCTGGCGCAGGCCCAACTCGGTCAGGCGTACCCCGGGCGGCATGCTGAACACCACGGTGGCCAGCGCGCCGGGCACGACGCCGACGCCGAAGAAGAAGATGGCCGGGATCAGGTAGACGAACGCGGGCATCGTCTGCATCAGGTCCAGCACCGGCCGGACGACTGCCGAGGCACGGCGGCTCTCCGAGATGAAGATGCCCACGGGTATGGCGAGCAGCAGGGCGAGTCCGCTGGCCACCAGGACCAGCGCCAGGGTGCTCATGGTCTGGTTCCAGATCGGCATCCCGGCCACCATGCCGAGTCCGAGCGCGGTGCCCAGGCCGAACTTCCAGCCCCGCAGCCACCAGCCGAGGGCGGCGAAGATCAGCACCATGACGATCGCCGGGGGCGCGGTCAGCAGGCCCACCAGCGGCTCGACCAGCGACTCGACGGTGGCGGCGATGCCGTCGAAGAGGGCGGAGAGGTGCTCCCGCGACCAGTCGACGCCAGCCTGGAACGCGTCGCCGATCCGGACGTACGGCAGCATGTCGTCGATACTGTCGGCGCTGCTCATGCGGATCCTCCCGTCAGGCGGACCGAGGGCTCGGCGACCACCTGGACCGGTGCCTCCGCTGCGGCGGTGCCGCTTCCGGCCGGCGTCGTGTCGGCGGCCTCACCGGCCCGGCTCGGGTCGGCGGTCGATGCCGTGCCGGCCGCGTCGGCGGGCTCGGACGTGGTGGTGGTCTCGGCGGTGTCGGTGCTGAGGCTGCCCAGAGCACTAAGCAGGGTGACCCGCGGAATCACGCCGGCCAGCCGCCCGGCGTCGTCAACCACGGCGACCGGCGCCGGGCTCTCCGCACAGGGCGCGAAGATGTCGGCCACCGGCGTCGTGTCGTCGACCGTACGGACGTACTCGGTCGAAACGATTTCCTGCAGATTCTTCCGGCCTTCCCGGACCGCCCGTGTGACGGCGTCGGCGGTCACGGTGCCCAGGTACCGCTTGTCCCGCCCGGTGACGTAGACCGCCGTGGTCTGGGTCTCGCGCAGCACCCGGGCGGCCACCCGGGGACCGGCGTCCACGTCGACCACGCCGAGCGGCCGCTCCATCACCGACGAGGCGGTGAGGATTCTGGTCCGGTCCACGTCGGCGACGAACTGCGCCACGTAATCGTTGGACGGATCGGTGAGGATCTCCTCGGCGGTGCCGACCTGGACGATCCGACCGTCCCGCATGACCGCGATGCGGTCGCCGAGGCGCATCGCCTCATTCAGGTCGTGGGTGATGAAGACGATCGTCTTGCCGAGTTGGGCCTGTAGTTCGAGCAGTTGGTCCTGGACCTCGCGGCGGATGAGCGGATCGAGCGCGGAGAACGCCTCGTCCATGAGCATGATGTCGGTGCCGGCGGCGAGCGCGCGGGCCAGGCCGACCCGCTGGCGCATGCCACCGGAGAGTTCCTGCGGCAGCTTGTCCGCCCAGGTGTCCAGGCCGACCATCCGCAGTGCCTCCAGGGCCCGCTCCCGACGCTCGGCCTTGGGCAGCCCCGCCACCTCAAGCGCGTAGCCGGCGTTGTCCAGCACCGAGCGGTGCGGTAGCAGCGCGAAGTGCTGGAAGACCATGCTGATCTTCTCGCGGCGCAGCTTCCGCAGCGCGGCGGGCTTGAGTCTGGTGATGTCGACCCCGTCGACCTCCACCGTGCCGTGCGTCGGGGTCAGCAGGCCGTTGAGCATCCGGATCAGGGTGGACTTGCCCGAACCGGACAGCCCCATGACCACGAAGATCTCGCCACGCCGGACCTCGAAGTTCGCGTCGATGACCGCCGCCGTCACCGGCAGCCCGGCCAGCTTCTCGTCCCGGTGGGCACCGTCGCTGAGAAGTTCGACCGCTCTTTCGGCGCGGTTCCCGTAGATTTTGTATAGGGATTTCACTCTGAGTACGGACACGGTCTCCATCCAACGGACATCCGGTGTGACGACCATTCCAGACAACGCACAAGGGGCCGGGGCCCATCGAAATCAGTCATGCCGTCGCGCTTGCCGGGAGTAGCCCTAGTGGGCGGGAACTGAGCGACCCTACCTGACGCTCACCCCCGGCCGGCAAGGCGAAGACCGCGCCGTAGCGCGAGGTCGTGACCACGGAAACCCTTGCTGTGGGTGATTTTGGTCAACATTTGTGCCCGATTGCGCGGCGAATTCGACCGCATATCCGGATGGCCGGAGGGTGCTGTCTTATCGATCGACGGCGGCGGATTTTATGGAACGTACACAGTACCTACATGGAACCTATGTGATACCTACATAGGACCTACAAATCTGTTGCCGGGCCGCGCGCTGCCGCGCCGGTGCCTGCCGCTCCGTGCCCGGATCGCGCTCGCCTGTCGCCTGTCGGCGCGGCGGGCCGGGGCCTCGACGCGGCCGGCGGAGGCGCGCCGTGCACCGGATCCGGCGCACGGGGGCCGGCCAAGCGGTCGCGCGTGGTCGGTGGTGGCCGGTCAGCGGATCGATACATGCGCATCTTGACGAAGTGGTGTCGTGTGAGTAGCGTCTCCTCATCATTTTGGAAAGTTTCCTAACTGTTTGGAGACGCCACATGAAGAGATCGCTCCGCCGGGCCCTCTGGGTCGGCGCCGTGGTCGCGGTGACCGTCGCCACGGTGCCGATGACCTCGGCGTTCGGCGCCGGAAGCGTGACCACCTCGTTCAGCCGGGTGTCGGACTGGGGGACCGGTCACGAGACGAGGGTCACCGTCACCAACGGTTCGAACGCCAGCGTCAGCACCTGGCGCATCGAGTTCGAGCTGCCCTCGGGCACCAGCATCAGCAGCTCCTGGGACGCCGACGTCACCCGCGACGGCAACCGCTACGTGGCGGTCAAGAAGAGCTGGGCCGGTGCGCTGGCCCCGGGCGCCTCCTTCAGTTGGGGCTACAACGGCACCGGTGCGTACCGGGCGCCGCTGAACTGCACAGTCAACGGTGCGGCCTGCGGCGGTGGCACGCCGCCGCCGACCACCACGCCGCCCACCACCACCCCGCCGACCACGGCACCGCCGACGACGCCGCCCCCGACCACGCCGCCCCCGACCACGCCACCGGCGGGTGGGCAGAAGGTGGTCGGCTACTTCGCCCAGTGGGGTGTCTACGCCCGCAACTACCACGTCAAGAACATCCACACCAGCGGCTCCGCCGCCAAGCTGACCCACATCCTGTACGCCTTCGGCAACACCACGGGCGGCCGGTGCACCATCGGTGACAGCTACGCCGACTACGAGAAGGCGTACACCGCGGCGGAGAGCGTCGACGGCGTCGCCGACACCTGGGACCAGCCGCTGCGCGGCAGCTTCAACCAGCTGCGCAAGCTCAAGAAGATGTACCCGCACCTCAAGGTGATCTGGTCCTTCGGCGGTTGGACCTGGTCCGGTGGCTTCACCCAGGCCGCGCAGAACCCCACCGCCTTCGCGGAGAGCTGCTACAACCTGGTCGAGGACCCGCGCTGGGCGGACGTCTTCGACGGCATTGACATCGACTGGGAGTACCCGAACGCCTGCGGCCTGACCTGCGACGCCAGCGGCCCGAACGCGTTCAAGAACGTGGCCGGCGCGCTGCGTAGTCGGTTCGGCTCGGGCAACCTGGTCACCGCCGCGATCACCGCGGACGGCAGCAACGGCGGCAAGATCGACGCCACCGACTACGCCGGTGCCGCGACCCACCTCAACTGGATCATGCCGATGACGTACGACTACTTCGGCGCCTTCAACGCGCAGGGCCCCACCGCCCCGCACTCGCCGCTCTACTCGTACACCGGCATCCCGCAGCAGGGCTTCTGGTCGGACGCGGCCATCCAGAAGCTCAAGAGCAAGGGCATCCCGGCCAACAAGCTGCTGCTCGGCGTCGGCTTCTACGGCCGGGGCTGGACCGGGGTGACCCAGTCCACGCCGGGCGGCACCGCGACCGGGCCGGCGCCCGGCACCTACGAGCAGGGCATCGAGGACTACAAGGTGCTCAAGAACACCTGCCCGGCGACCGGCACCATCGGCGGCACGGCGTACGCGAAGTGCGGCAGCAACTGGTGGAGCTACGACACCCCGTCGACCATCGGCGGCAAGATGACGTACGCGAAGAATCAGGGCCTCGGTGGCGCGTTCTTCTGGGAGCTCTCCGGTGACACCAGCAACGGCGAGCTGATCGGCGCCATCAAGGGCGGTCTCGGCTGAGCCGACGGCCGACGCATCACCCACCCGACGGGGAGGGGCCCGCACCGGCCCCTCCCCGTTCGGCCGGGTTGCCGGGGGAAGCGAAGTGTTAACCGGGGCCCCTTCCTATGCAGAAGGCGATAAGAAGGGGCCCTTCCTTGCACCCGGGCGGGGTGTGACAGACTCGTCCGCTCGGATGGGTCTCGATGTCCGTCGGCGGAGGTGGCGATGCGGGTCAGGTACGGGCGCTCGGCGGCCACTGCCGTCCTGCTCACCACCGTGTCGCTCGCGCTTTCCGGCTGCGGCCTCGTCGGCGGTGGTGCGAACGAGGCGGAGCAGCCGGGGCGGGCGGCGGCCGAGGAGGCCCTGACGAAGTCCCGGGAGCGGGTGCAGGCGTACCTGGACGCGATGGCGGCCAAGGACGTCGCGGCCGGGCGCAGCCAGCTCTGCGCCGCGCTGCACGAGTCGTTCGACGGAGCGGCCACCGGGCCGAACGGCGACTTCGCGGATCACTTCGAGGTGCCGGCCGCGGAGATCCTGGACATCCGCTCCGGGCCGTCCGGGCAGGAGGTGAGCGTCTCGGTCACGGTCGCCGTGGGAAAGCGCAAGGCGGACCGGCCGTTGTTGTTCACGGTCACCCGGGACGGGCTCGACTGGTGCATCTCGGACGAGCGGCCCGGTGGGAACAGCCCCGAGCCCGCCCCGACGCCCTGACCCGCGTCCCCGCCACCCGATCCCGTCGCCGTCCATCTGCCGGAACCCGGCCCCTCGGCGGTCGGTCACCGCGTCGGTCGCCGTACGCTTTCTGTCATGCGCCATGAGTGGCATCAGCTGAGTCATCCGGCGGTGGGCAGCCCGGTGCTGCAAACCAGCCGTCCGACCGTCGACTCCGCCGAGGACGCGGCCCTCGGTCTGGACCGCTGGCGGGAACTGCCCCGTGCCCAGACCCCGCCCTGGGCGGACCAGGCCCAGGTCGCCGAGGTCTGCAAGGTGCTCGACACGGTCCCGTCGGTGGTGGCCCCCTACGAGGTCGACCAGTTGCGCCAGCGCCTCGCGCTGGTCTGCGAGGGTAAGGCCTTCCTGCTCCAGGGCGGCGACTGCGCGGAGACCTTCGCCGACAACACCGAGAGCCACCTGCTGGCAAACGCCCGCACGCTGTTGCAGATGGCGATCGTGCTCACCTACGGCGCGTCGCTGCCGGTGGTCAAGGTGGCCCGGGTCGCCGGGCAGTACACCAAGCCCCGGTCGCTGCCGACCGACGCCCGGGGCCTGCCGGCCTACCGCGGCGACATGATCAACTCGCTGGAGGCCACGCCGGAGGCGCGGGTCGCCGACCCGCAGCGCATGATCCGGGCGTACGCGAACTCGGCCGCCGCGATGAACATGCTCCGCGCCTACCTCGCCGGTGGGTTGGCCGACCTGCACGCGGTGCACGACTGGAACAAGGGTTTCGTGCGCAACTCGCCGGCCGGCGAGCGGTACGAGGCGATCGCCCGGGAGATCGACCGGGCCCTCGCCTTCATCCGGGCCTGCGGGATGACCGACGACGAAGCCCTGCGTACGGTCACCCTCTACTGCTCCCACGAGGCCCTGGCGCTGGAGTACGACCGGGCGCTGACCCGGGTCTCCGGCAACCGGGCGTACGGGCTCTCCGGGCACTTCCTCTGGATCGGCGAGCGGACCCGGCAGATCGACGGGGCGCACATCGACTTCATCTCCCGCATCGCCAACCCGATCGGGGTCAAGCTCGGCCCGACCACCACCCCGGACGAGGCGATCGAGCTGTGCGAGAAGCTGAACCCGGAGAACATCCCCGGCCGGCTCACGTTGATCAGCCGGATGGGCAACCACAAGGTACGCGACGCGTTGCCGCCGATCGTGGCCAAGGTGACCGCCGCCGGGGCGAAGGTGGTGTGGCAGTGCGACCCGATGCACGGCAACACCCACGAGTCGTCCAACGGCTACAAGACCCGCCACTTCGACCGGATCGTCGACGAGGTGCTGGGCTACTTCGAGGTGCACCGGGGCCTGGAGACCCACCCGGGTGGGCTGCACGTCGAGCTGACCGGTGAGGACGTCACCGAGTGCCTGGGCGGCGCCCAGGGCATCGCCGACCTGGACCTGCCGGACCGGTACGAGACCGCCTGCGACCCGCGACTGAACACCCAGCAGTCGCTGGAGCTGGCCTTCCTGGTGGCGGAGATGCTCCGTGGCTGACCCGCGGAGTGAGCCTGCGCGCCGCGAGCCGGTGGCTGAAGGGACGACTGTGGCTGAGGTGATCGCGGACCTGCGTTCGGACACGCTGACCCGGCCCACCGCCGGGATGCGGGAGGCGATGGCCACCGCCGAGGTCGGCGACGACGTCTATGGCGAGGACCCGACGGTCAACGCCCTGGAGCGCGAGGTCGCCGCGCTCTTCGGGCACGAGGCGGCGCTGTTCTGCCCGACCGGGTCGATGGCCAACCAGATCGCCCTGCAACTGCTGGTGCCGCCCGGTGCGGAACTGCTCTGTGACGCCGACGCCCACGTGGTCACGTACGAGATGGGGGCCGCCGCCGCCTACGGCGGGGTCACCTCGCGGACCTGGCCTTCGGTCGGCGCGGACGTCGACCCCGACGTGGTCGCCGGCATGATCCGGCCCGACGGCTACTGGGCGGTGCCCACCCGGGCGATCGCGGTGGAGCAGACCCACAACCGGGGTGGGGGCGGGGTGATCGCCCTCGACACGCTGCGCGAGCTGCGCCGGGTCGCGGACGCCGCGCAGGTGGCGCTGCACTGCGACGGGGCCCGCATCTGGCACGCCCACGTCGCCGACGGGGTGCCGCTGGCCGACTACGGCGCGCTCTTCGACACCCTCTCGGTCTGCCTCTCCAAGGGGCTCGGCGCCCCGGTCGGCTCGCTTGTCGTCGGTGCCGCCGACCAGATGGAGCGGGCCCGGTTGATCCGCAAGCGGCTGGGCGGCGGGATGCGTCAGGCCGGCATCCTGGCCGCCGCCGGGCGGTACGCCCTGGCCCACCACGTCGACCGGCTCGCCGAGGACCACGCGAAGGCGGCCCGGCTGGCTGAGGCGATCGCCCCCTCCGGGCTGCTGGCCGCCCCGGTCCGCACCAACCTGGTCCCGCTGGACCTGACCAAGGCGCCGATGGACGCGCCCGCCCTGGCCGCCGCCGCCCGCGCCGAGGGAGTGCTCATCTCGGTGCTCGGTCCCCGTACCGCCCGGCTGGTCACCCACCTCGACGTCACCGACGCGGCCATCAACCACGCCGCCACCACCCTCACCAACCTCCTCCGCACCTGACCCCACCCTTTTCTCCGCGCGATCTTGCACTTTCGGTCGCCGATATGCCCGGTATGCGGCATGTGCGGCGACGACAAGTGCAAGATCGCGGCAGCGCGGGGGCGCGGCAGCGCGGCAGCGCGGGGGGCGCGGGGGCGGGTTAGGGGTTGGTGGTTAGGCGGCGGAGGGTGGTGATGTCGGCGGCGTGGCCCTCGTGGCGCTCGGTGGGGGTCTCCACCAGGATCGGTACGCCGGCGGTGGCGGGATGGCGCATCAGCTCGGCGAAGGCCGGCTCACCGATGGTGCCCTTGCCGATGTTCTCGTGCCGGTCGCGGGTGGAGCCGCACAGGTCCTTCGAGTCGTTGGCGTGCACCAGCCGTAGCCGGTCCGCACCGACGGTGGCCACCAGGGTGTCCAGCGTCTCGGTCATGCCGCCCTCGGCGGCCAGGTCGTGCCCGGCCGCCCAGGCGTGGCAGGTGTCGAAGCAGACGCCGAGCCAGGGGTGCCGATCCACCGCGTCGAGGTACGGCCCCAACTGCTCCACCCGGCAGGCCAGCGACCGGCCACCACCCGCGCTCGGCTCGACCAGCAGCATCGGCCCACCGGTGGCGGCGGCCGAGTCCAGCAGCGGCAGCAGGGACTCGCGTACCTGCCGCATCGCCGCCTCGGCGTGCCCGGCGTCCACCGCGCTGCCGGCGTGGAAGACCACCCCGCGGGCGCCGATCTCGGCGCCGCGGCGCAGGGCGTGCTCGAGCGTACGCACCGAGTGCTCGACCGTCGCGGCGGTCGGGGAGCCCAGGTTGACCAGCAGCGACGCGTGAATGTAGACCGGCACGCCCCGCTCGGCGCAGCCCTGGCGGAACAGCGCGTCCTGGGCCGGGTTCCCGGCCGGCGTCGCCCACCCCCGGGAGTTGCCGACGTAGACCTGGGCCACCTCGGAGCCGGCCGCGTCGAGGTACGGCAGCGCCGCCTTCGCCAGCCCGCCCGAGGTGGGCGTGTGCGAGCCGACCGGCCGGTGACCGGGATCGGTGCCGGGCATCAGAAGCACCCGACGGTGACCTGGCTGCCCGGGGCGACCTGGGCGTTCTCGGGCGGGTTCTGGAACCGGGCGACCGCGTTCGGGTTGAACTGCACCGTCACCTGGAAGCCCTGACTCTCCAACGCCTGCTTGGCCTGCTGGCACGGCAGGTCGATGACCCGGGGCACGGTCACCAGGGGCGGTCCCTCGCTGACCTCCAGCCGGACCTGGGCACCCTTTTCCACTCCGCTGCCGTCGGCCGGGCTCTGCCCGAGCACCTCGTCGCGGGGCTTGTCGGACTGCTTGTAGGTCGGCTCGACCAGCACCAGGCCGAGTTGTGCGAGCCGGTCGCGGGCCTCGTTGAGGTTCTTGCCGACCAGGTTCGGCACGGTGATCGGGGCCCGTCCCTTGCTGAGGATGACGGTGATCTCCTGGCCCGGCTTGACCTCCTTGCCCGCCTCCGGTTTGGTGGCCACCACCACGCCCTCGGGCAGGCTGTCGTCGTAGCGGGCGCTGCCCTTGACGACCTTCAGCTCGGCGCTGACCAGATCCGCCTCGGCCAGGTCGAACTCCTTGCCCACCACATCGGGCATCGGGAACCGCTCCGGGCCGAGCGACAGGGTCAGGGTGATGGTGCCGCCCCGGACGATCTGGGCGGAGGAGGCCGGGTCCTGGGCCAGTACGCCGTCGCGCGGGACCTCTTCGTCATAGCGTGGGTCGGCGTAGCGCAGGGTGAAGCCGCCCTGCCGCGCCGCCGCCTCCGCCTGGGCCTTGGTCATGCTCACCAGCTCCGGCGCGGCGGTGTAGCGGCCCACCCCGTACCACCAGCCGCCGAGCGCGGCCACCAGGCCGAGCACCACCACGACGGCGGCGACGGCGAAGCGATTGCTTCCCGATTCGCCCATCAGCCGGGCCCGCAGTGCCATCAGCCGGGACCTGAGGTCCGGCTCGCCGCCGCGCTCCGGTGCTGCCCGGCGTCGGCCCCGGGCGGGCGCGCCGCCCTCGGGCAACCGGGCCCAGGACGGCCGCTCGGGCGGGCGGACCGCGGCCACCACCATTGTCGGTTCGGAGACCGGCCCGCTGGGCAGGGCGGGCAGCATGGTGGTGTGGCTGTGCGAACCGGCCAGGCTCTCCCGGGCCGTCTGCACCTCGGCCAGCAGGGTGCCGGCGTCGGCGGGGCGGCCCGCCGGATCCCGCCGGGTGGCCCGGGCGACCAGCTCGTCGAGCACCCGGGGCAGGCCGGGCACCAGCATCGACGGCGCGGGGACGTCCCGGTCGACGTGCTGCCAGGCGATGTCGATCGGCCGGTCGCCGTCGTACGGCACCCGGCCGGTGAGCATCTCGAACAGCACGATGCCCGCCGCATAGACGTCGGTACGGGCGTCGGCGCGCCCCTCGGTGACCAGTTCGGGGGCGACGTACGCCACCGTGGCCATCAGCTGGTTGCCGCTGTCGTGGTCGGTGCTCGCCTCGACGGCCCGGGCCAGCCCGAAGTCGGTGACCTTGACCACACCGTCGACGAGGTTGGCCGGGCCGCCGCTGGGTGCCTCGGCGACGAGCACGTTCTCCGGCTTGACGTCGCGGTGCACCAGTCCGGCCCGGTGGGCGGCGGCGATCGCGGCGAGCATCTGCTCGGTGATCGCGAGCGCCTCGTCCGGGTTGAGTCGGCGTCGTTCAGTAAGCACCTCGCGCAGCGTGCGCCCGCGTACGTACTCCATGACCAGGTACGGCATGCCGGCGTGGTTGCCCTGGTCGTAGACCGCCACCACGTTGGGGTGGGTGAGCCGGGCGATCGTCTTGGCCTCGTCGGTGAACCGGTCGACGAAACCGGTCGGCCCGGTCCGACCAGGCGTGCCCTGCGTGGTGTGAATGATCTTGATCGCCACGGTGCGTTCGAGCCGCTCGTCGGTGGCGGTGTACACGGTCGCCATGCCACCACGGGCCACGCGACCGCGGATGCGGTAGCGCCCGTCGATCAGCGAGCCTGGCAACGTGTCGGCGACCTGTGTGTCCATCGGCAGGGAGTCTATGTGTCGGAAGGGATGAAGGTTGCACAGGATGCTACCGCCGAGTTGGTTCGCGCGGGTCCACCCTGTCCACGACGCGCTCGATCCGCCCTGCTCAGCGCGGCCGTCGGGAGGCTGTTGACCCGGGGGAGGGGTGGCGTGGCAGGGTGGTCGGGTGACCGACTCCCTGCCCACCGAGAGCGCTACGCCCGGCCCCACCGACTGGTTGACCCTGCCGGATGTCGCCGAGCGGCTCGACGTGACGATCAGCAAGGTGCACCAGATGATCCGGGACCGGGAGCTGATCGCGGTGCGTCGCGACGGCGTCCGCCGAGTCCCAGCCGACCTGGTGGCCAACCGGACCGTGGGCAAGCACCTGCCCGGCGTGCTCACCCTGCTGACCGACGCCGGCTACGACGACGAGGCGGCGCTGCGCTGGCTCTACGAGCCGGACGACAGCCTGCCCGGCCGTACCCCCGCTGCCGCCCTCGCCAGCGACCAGGCCCGCGAGGTCAAGCGCCGCGCCCAGGCCCTCGGCTTCTGACCCACCGAGGTCAGTCGGCGGTCTGCCGATGCCAGCCGGCGGCCTATCGAGGTCAGTCGGCCTGCTGAGGTCAGTCGGCGCGGCGGGTGGCCGCGATGGCCAGGTCGACCAGGGCCTGGCGGGCCTCGGTGTCCAGGTCGACCGTGGTCAACGCGGCGAGCGCGGTGTCGGTGAGCGTGACGATCAGCTGCTCGGTGCGGGCCAGCGCGCCGCTGGTGCTGATCACTGCCCGTAGCCGGTCCACCCCGGCCGGGTCCAGCTCCGGGTCGCCCAGACCGGCGCGGAGCAGCGCCCGGCCGGCCTCGTCGGTCGTCTCCATCGCCGCCGCCACCAGGTAGGTCCGCTTACCCTCCCGCAGGTCGTCGCCGGCCGGCTTGCCCGTCTGCGCCGGGTCGCCGAAGACCCCCAGCACGTCGTCGCGCAACTGGAACGCCTCACCCAGCGGCAGGCCGTACGCCGAGTAGGCGATGCGGACGTCGGCGGGCGCGTCGGCGAGTGCCGCGCCGACCAGCAGCGGTCGCTCGACGGTGTACTTCGCCGACTTGTACCGGGCGACCTTGCCGGCCCGCTCCACCGAGGTGTCCCCGGTGACCTGGGTCAGCACGTCGAGGTACTGCCCGACGGTGACCTCGGTGCGCATCTCGTCGAAGTCCGGCCGGGCGCGGGCCACCGTGCGGGGATCGAGCCCGGCCGAGTGCAGCAGTTCGTCGGACCAGACCAGGCACAGGTCGCCCAGCAGGATCGCCGCCGCGTCACCGAAGCCGTCCGGGTCGCCGCCCCAACCGGCCATCCGGTGCCGGGCGGCGAACCGGCGGTGTATCGCCGGCTCGCCCCGGCGGGTGTCCGAGCGGTCCATCAGGTCGTCGTGGATGAGCGCGCTGGCCTGGACGAACTCCAGCGCGGCCAGGGCGGTCACCACCGGGTCGGTGTCCACCCCGCCGGCACCCCGGTAGCCCCAGTAGGCGAAGGCCGGCCGCAGCCGCTTCCCGCCACCGAGCACGAACGCCTCGATCGCCTCGGCGACCGGCACCAGGGCCTCGTCGACATCGGCCATCCAGGCTCGGCGGCCGGCGAGGAAGTCGGAGAGGGCCTGATCGACCCGTCGTCGCAGGCTGGCACGGTCGACCGGGGAGACAGGAGCAGCGTGGGTCACGTCCCGACGCTAATGGGTCCGGTCGCGGCGCGCCGAGCCACCCGTGCCCGGCGCGTCGTGGCACACCTGCTCGTGGCCCGCGTCGCCCGGAAAGTCCGGCGGCTCAACGGCCGGCGTGGGAAGCTGGTGAGATAGTCGGTGTCACCCGCTAGAGTCGGGGCGTGGCGCTCGGTCTTCCGTCGATTCTTCCGAACCCGCACCCGCCGATCGGGGAGCTGGTCCGCACCTGCCAGCCCACCTTCTCCTTCGAGTTCATGCCGCCGAAGAACGAGCCGGGGGAGCGGCAGCTCTGGCAGGCCATCCGCGAGCTGGAGTCGCTGCGACCGTCGTTCGTCTCGATCACCTACGGGGCCGGCGGGTCGACCCGGGACACCACGGTGGCGGTGACCGAGCGGATCGCCACCGAGACCACCCTGTTGCCGTTGGCCCATCTGACCGCGGTCAACCACTCGGTGGCCGAGTTGCGGCACGTGATCGGTCGACTGGCCGGTGCCGGGGTGCGCAACGTGCTCGCGGTGCGGGGCGACCCGCCCGGTGACCCCACCGGCGAATGGGTGCCGCACCCCGAGGGCGTGCAGTACGCCGAGGACCTCGTCCGGCTGGTCCGCCGCTCCGGCGACTTCAGCGTCGGGGTGGCCGCCTTCCCGTACCGGCACCCCCGCTCGCCGGACATCGCCACCGACACCGAGCACTTCGTCCGCAAGTGCCGGGCCGGTGCGGAGTTCGCGATCACCCAGATGTTCTTCGACGCCGACGAATACCTACGCCTGCGTGACCGGGTCGCCGCCGCCGGCTGCGACACCCCGATCCTGGCCGGGGTGATGCCGGTGACCCGGATCGGCACGATCGAGCGCTCGGTGCAGCTTTCCGGCGCGCCCTTCCCGCCGGCGTTGGCGGCCCGGTTCGAGCGGGTGGCCGATGATCCGGAGGCGGTCCGCCGGCTCGGCATCGAGCAGACCAGCGAGATGTGCCAGCGGCTGCTCGACGAGGGGGTTCCGGGCATCCACTTCATCACCTTCAACCGGTCCACCGCGACCCGGGAGATCTGGCAGAACCTCCGGGTGGGCGCCGCGACGTGACATTCGCGGCGCGACACCTCAGCGCCGCCGATCCGGTTGAACCGTGGTGGGCAGACAGCTGAACTGGAACGAGTACGCCACGGCGTGGGCCCGACTGCACGGTGGGTTCGATCCCCGGGCCGCCACTCCGGTGGTACGCGGTTGGCTGCGCTTCTCCTACCATCTCGGTTTCCTGTTGGGGCGGCTGCGGGTCGGCCCGACCGCGGTGACGGTGGTCGGCGTACTGCTCTGCTTCTGCGTACCGCTGTTCGCGGTCCGGCCGGGCGACGGCCCGTTCCTGGCGGCGGCGTTCGTGCTGCTCGCCTCGGTGGCCGACAGCGTTGACGGTGCGGTGGCGGTGGCCACCGGCCGGACCACCCGGCTCGGCTACGTCTACGACTCGCTCGCCGACCGGCTCGGCGAGGCCGCGTGGCTGGTGGCGTTCTGGCTGGTCGGCGCGCCGGGCGCGTTGGTCGCCGCGGCCGGCGCGCTGTCCTGGCTGCACGAGTACGTCCGGGCCCGCGCGGTCGCCGCCGGCATGCGGGAGATCGGCGCGGTCACCGTGGGCGAGCGGCCCACCCGGGTCTGCGTGGCCGTGGCCGGGCTGCTGCTGGCCGGCCTGACCGGGCTGGTCCAGCCGGACCTGGCCGCCGGCACCATCACCATGGCCACCGCGGTCTGGGTGCTGCTTGCCGCCTTCGGGCTCGGGCAGCTGCTCTCTGCGGTACGCCGGGCACTGATCGACGCGGCCTGACGATCTCCGGGTGTTAACAAGGGGCCCTTCCTCTACCTGAGGCGTTAATAAGGTGCCCTTCCTTACACCTACCAGGCGGGGCCGATGGCGTCGGCGACGATCTGCGCGGAGAGGGTGACCATCGGCAGGCCGCCGCCCGGGTGGCTGGAGCCGCCGACCAGCCACAGGCCGTGCGCCGGGCCCCGGTTGGCCGGGCGGAGCAGGCCACCGGCCGTGCCGTAGATGGTGCCGCCCGGCGCGCCGGTCGCGGTGGCCAGGTCGGCCGGGGTGCGGATGTCGCGGAAGAGCAGCCGGTCGCGGACGTCCACGCCCCGCTCGGCAAGCACGTCGAGGATCCGGTCGGCGTACGCCTGGGCCAGCCCCGGCCGGCGCCAGTCGACCGCCCCGGCGGCGGTGCCCTGGCGGGCGGCGTTTACCAGCACGAACCACGCCTCGTGGCCGGTCGGGCGGACCGCCGGGTCGTCGGCCACGGTGACGAAGACCGTCGGGTCGGCGGCCGGCCGGGCGGGTACCCCGCGACCCGGGGCGCCGAAGACCGCGTCGAACTCGGCGTCGTAGTCGCGCGGGAAGAAGACGTTGTGGTGGGCCAGCCCGCTCTCGCCGCGTACGCCGAGCAGCAGGACGAAGCCGGCGAGGCTGCGGTCGGCGAGCCCGGCCAGCCGGCGCGGGTCGGGCAGCAGGTCGCGGTAGACGGTGAGCGCGTCGACGTTTGCCACCACCACGTCGGCGGGGATCGGGGCGTGCTGCCCGGCGACGCGTACCCCGTGCACCCGGCCACCTGCGGCGTCGATCCGGGTGACCGGGGTGCCGGTGCGCAGCACCACCCCCAGGTCCAGGCAGCGCGACAGCAGCGCGTCGGCGAGGGTGCCCAGCCCGCCGCGCAGGTACCAGCCGCCGAAGGCCAGCTCGGCGTAGGGGACCGCGACCAGCGCGGCCGGTGCGCGGCGCGGGTCGGCGCCGGTGTAGGTGGCGTACCGGTCCAGCAGCATCCGCAGCCGCGGGTCGGACAGCTGGGCGCGGCCCAGCCCGCGCAGGCTCTGCCCGGGCCGGATCGCGGCCAGGTCACCCAGCCGCCAGGCCAGCCGGGTCAGGTCCGGAGGCGAGTCGACCCGGCGGCGCAGGATGTCGTGCTCGCTGGCGCGCCACACCCGGCCGGCGCGCCGCCAGAGCCGCTGCCAGTCGGCGGCGGCCCGGTCGCCGAGGGCCGCGCCCACCCGGGCGGTGAACTCCACCGGGTCGGCGCAGGAGTCGAGGACCGGCCCGCCGCCCGGGAAGACGTGCCGCACGATCGGGTCGAGCGGCACCAGGTCGAGGTACTCGTCGAGCTTGGCCCCGGTCGCCTCGAACAGCTCCTGAAAGACCTGGGGCAGGGTGAGCAGGCTGGGGCCGGTGTCGAAGTGGAACGGTCCGGCGTCGGTGACGCGGCTGTGCCGGCCGAGTTTGCCGCCGACCATCTCGGCCCGTTCCAGCACGGTCACCTGATGCCCGGTGACGGCCAGTCGGGCGGCGGTGGCCAGCCCGCCCACCCCGGCGCCGATGACCACGATCCGCGCCATGCCGCGTCCTCCTAGTCGACCGGACGGCCACGCCAGGACAGGCGCCGCCGCTTGCGCAGATGGTACGACCGCAGGGTCAGCCAACCGAGGATCGCGACCGACACGGGGTGGCCCAGCGCGTCGGGCCAGGCCCGCCCGCCGGTGGCCCGGGCGCTGACCACCCGCCCGGCCACCCCCGCCAGGTACGCCAGGCCGGCGATCCCGGCCAGCGTCGGCGCGCCGGCCAGCAGCGCGGTCACGGCGACCAGCGGTGGCGCGGTGTAGAGCAGGAGCAGCAGGGTCACCACAAGCGCGGCGTTTCCCGGATGCCCGAACGAGGCCCAGAGCGACTTGGAGTAGCCGTCGCGCAGCTGCGGCCAGTTCTCGTACATCCGGCAGGAGGCCAGCCGGGAACCATCGGCGAGGGCGATCCGGCCGCCGGCGCGTTTCACCGCCCGGGCCAGCTCGATGTCCTCCAGCACCCGGTCGGCGACCGCCGCGTGCCCGCCGGCCCGCAGGTAGCCCGCCCGCTCCACGACCAGGAACTGCCCGCCGGCTGCGGCCAGCGACGGTCGCGGCGAGCGTTCCATCGCGCGCAGCGGCAGGAAGGTCAGCCACAACCACTGCAACAGCGGCTGCACCAGCCGGTCCGTCGCCGTCCGCACCACGATCCTCGGGTACGGCGACAGCAGGGTCGCCCCGGCGGCGCGCAGCTCGGTGACCGCCGCCGCGACGGCGTACGGGCCGAGCACCACGTCGGCGTCCACGAAGACCAGCACCTCGGCCGACGCCTCGGTGCGGGTGGCCAACTGCCAGCAGGCGTGCGGCTTGCCCAGCCAGCCCGGTGGTGGCGCGACGCCGGTGAGCAGGGTGACCCGGGGATCGCCGCCGGCCACCGCGCGGACCACCTCGGCGGTGCCGTCGGTCGAGCCGTCGTCGAGCACCACGATCCGCAGTCCGGGCACGCCGCGCTGGGCGAGCAGGGCGCGCAGGCACGGGGTGACCCGGGCGGCCTCGTCCCGCAGCGGCAACAGCACCGCCACCCGTTCGGTGGTCTGCACCGGCCGGTCGGTCGGCCGGCGCAGCCACCGGTTCGCGTTGACCAGGGTGTGCCCGGTCAGCACGGCGAGGACGCCGAGCGCGACGAGCGAGATCCCGATCATGCGGTGGCGTCGACCCGGTGCCGGGTCGGGCCGGTGTCGCGGTCGCGGGCCCGGCGGTCCCGCAGCAGCGTGACCGCCAGCGGTACGGCGACCACGCCCATGCCGGCCGCGCCCCAGACCGCCGAGGCGGGCAGGTCGAGGAAGACCGCGTGGGCCAGCACGCTGGAGGCGTACGTCCAGAGGTAGAGCGCGTACATCGGGTGGTCGCCGGAGTCGGTGCCGGCCACGGCGGGCCCGGCGAGCGGACGCAGCGCGGTCATCACCAGCACCGCGAAGAGCAGCCAGCCCAGGTAGTTGCTGACCGGGATGCCGGCCAGGCCGGGTAGCGCCGGCTCGGCGTCCCGCCACACCCAGTGGCCCTCGGCCACCATCTGCGGGTCGAGGAAGAGATCCCAGGTGGCCAGCCCGAGCGTGGCCAGCGCGATCCGCCCCGGCCACCACTTGATGATCCGGGTCGCCACCAGCCAGGCCGGCCAGGCCATCCAGGTCCAGGCCAGCGGGATGATCAGTGGCACCCCGGCCAGCTTCGGGCCGAGTTGGCCGGAGTAGTCGTAGCTGCCGAACGGGAAGCCGGTGGCCACCCCCAGCGCCTCGATGGCGAACCCGCCGCCGGTGGCCACCGCGACCAGCGCCACCGCCGTACGCGCACCCCGGGTCAGCAGCGCGTGGCCGACCGAGAGCAGGTAGCCGAGCACGACGGTGGCCACGGTCAGCCGGGCCCGGGTGGTCCCTTCGGTGAGCGGGTAGCAGATCTGGGCCAGCACGAGCAGGGCCAGCAACGCCCAGGCGTAGCCGCGAGCCAGCCTGGTCATGACCGACCGGCGGGCTCGGGTGCCGGCAGGGGCAGGTCCCGGCCGAGGACTCCGAACGGGCGTTCGTCGCCGGGGAAGCGGAAGTCGCGCAGGATGTCGACGAAGCCGAACCGGCGGTACAGCCGCCAGGCGCGTGAGGTGTGCTCGTCGGCCTCCGGGGTGGAGAGCAGCGTGGTCGTGCCCTCGGCCATGGTGAGCAGGGCGCGCAGCTGGCCGGCGCCCAGGCCGTGCCCCTGGGCCGGTGGCCGGACGTGCAGCTCGACCACTTCGAAGCAGTCGGTCAGCCAGCGTTGCCGGGTGGCCGGATCGAGCGCCCGCCAGACCTGGTCGTGCCACCACTGGCCGGGCCCGCCCAGGTAGCCGTACCCGAAGCCGGCCAGATGACCCTCGCTGGTCAGGCTGGCGACGGCGCGGAAACCGGGCCGGCGGACGTGGGTGGCGATGTAGCCGCGCCGGGCCTCCAGCAGGTCGGCGCGGTAGCCCATGGCCTCGCCGTAGACGGCCACCACGTCGTCCAGCCGGCGCAGGAGGTCGTCCGGGGTCCACCGCACCAGTCTCATGCCCGTCCATCCTTCGCCGGGTCGCCGTCGGCGGCCCATCCCAGTACCGTCCGGTCACCGATCACGTCACGCACCTCGAAGCGGGCGAAGAGTTCCTCCGCGTACCACCGCTCGGTGTCTGTCCGGCTGATCGCGGCCCGGTGCTCCGGGTGACGGTACGCGAACGCCACCAGATCCGCCGGATCACGCCACACGCTCACCGTGCCCTGCCAGCCCAGTGGCGCCTCACCGACGCCGAAGCGGGCCAGCAGGCCGGGCGCGGCGTGCAGGGCGGTGGCGACGGGTGGGACCGCCCGCCAGAAGGTGACCGCCCGGGTCGGGCGCAGTCGGGCCCGGGTCAGGGCCAGCACCGGCCCGCTGGTCCGGCCACCCGTCGGCTCGCCGAACGGTCGCCGGCCGGACCACTCGCCCCGGCTGGTCAGCGGGCGCAGGTCGAGCCGGACGGCCGACCGGGCGAGGCCGGACCAGGCCCGGCCCACAGGTGAGTCGGCGAACCGGGCCGCCGCGGTGGTGGACTCCCACACCGTAAGCGCCGCCCAGCGGGTCGGGTCGGCGTCGCCCGGCCCGAAGCCGGTGCCGGTCCCGGTGCCGAGCAGCTTGCCGAACCGTACGCCGGGCAGGGCGCGCAGCCGGCGCGGATCGCGGGCCATCCGGACCAGCACCCGGGGCAGCGCGGTCCGGGGTACCCGCCACACGTGCAGGGTGACCAGCTCCGGAACGGTCGTCGGCCCGGTCACGCCACGTCGGTCGGTGCGCCGTCGGTGACCCGCAGCAACTCGGCGTACGTGGTGGGGAAGACCGCCTGCGGCACGCCACCGGCGGCCCAGATCTCGTCGTACTTCTCCAGGGCGGTGTCCACAAGCGTGCGCAGGGGCTGCGGGTGGCCCACCGGGGCGACGCCGCCGATCACCTGCCCGGTGTGCTCCTTGACGAACTGCGGGGTGGCCCGGCGCAGCCGGGTGATGCCGAGCCGGCCGGCCAGGCCGGTGGTGTCCACCCGGTGTGCGCCCGAGGTGAGCACCAGCAACGGTGCCCCGTCGGCGTCGAAGACGAGCGAGTTGGCGATGGCGCCCACGTCGACGCCGAGCGCCTCGGCGGCGGCTGCGGCGGTGTGCACCGCGTCGGGCAGCAGGCGGATCGTGGCGGGGGCGCCGGAGCCGTTCCGGGCGTCCGCGCCATCGAGCGCGTCCTGCACCGCCCGTACGTTCGGGTGTGGCTGCATGCCGCCATTCTTCCCGGTACCCGGGCCGCCGGTGCACCCGGCCAGGCGGGCGGCGGTGGTGCGGGCCGCGGCGGAGCGGTGTCGGCGCGCCACACGTTGCATTTTCGGCGGGGGGAGGGTGTACTGTCAGCAGTAGTTAGAACGAGTGTTCGATTGCCTCGAACGTTCGTTCCAACCCCTCGGGAGTGGGTGTTTCGCGGCACCGGCTCCCGACAGGTGCGGTGCCGCGGACCGCACCGGGCCCCGGGCAGTCGCGAGCCCGGGCCCGCTCAGGCAGGACCGTCGTCCGCCGCCCACGACCCCCGGGCGGCGGGCGGCGGACCCGCCGGCACAGCCGGCCGGGTGTGGTGTGGGGAAGCTCCGCACCCGGCCGGCCACCCGCCTGGTGCGTCTTCCTCCGCACCGCCCGTCACGGGTGTCTCGCGCCGCCGGAGTCGCCTTCCGTCGCGCGATCCGCCCGCACCGGCCCACCTGGAGGAGACCATGCCGACCAGTCCGGCCCAGGCGCCGACGGTGCCCGCGCACGTGTTGCCGCACCGCACTCCCGCCCAACTGCTCACGGTGGCCCGGCAGGGTCTCGCCGAGGCCGCCCGGACCCGCCCCGACGGCCTCCGGTACGCCGCCGCCCACCTCGCGGCGCTGCGCGCCGCCGCTGCGGTGCTCGCCGCCCGCGCCCGTCCCGCGCCCACCCGACGCAACCGGATCACCAGCGTCTGGGTCCTGCTCGCCGGTGTCGCCCCCGAACTCGACGAGTGGGCCGGCTTCTTCGCCCTCGGCGCCGGCAAGCGCGCCGCCGCCGAGGCCGGCATACCCCGGGTGGTCACCGCCCGGGAAGCCGACGACCTGCTCCGCGCCGCCGAGGAGTTCGTGACGGTGGTGGAGCAGGCGCTCGGCCTGGCGCACCAGCCGGCGATCGACGGTCTCGTCGCCTGAGTCGCGGCGTCCGGCCACCACGGCGGGACCCAGGGTGGCCGGACGCCGTCCGGCGCAGCAGGTCCTTACTGAACTGATCCAACGAAGAGCACCAACCACGGGACTGATCCAACGAAGAGCACCAACCACGGGCCGGTGCCCGGGGCGACACGACGGGGGTGGATGGCGATGGCGGGCCGCATGGTGGTCGGTTCCGCCGCGCTGGCCGGGCTGGTCCGCCCGGCCAGCGCGCCCGACCCGGCGGGCGGGCACCGGGTGCTGCCTGTGCGCCCCGAGCTGACCGGGCTGCTGCCCGGCCGCGGGCTACGGCGGGGCAGCACCATCGCGGTCGGTGCCGGGCAACTCCGGCACAGCGGCACCACGTCGCTGCTGCTCGCCCTGCTCGCCGAGGCGTCCCGGGCCGGCTCCTGGTGTGCCGTGGTCGGGATGCCGACCTTCGGGGCCGGCGCGGCGGCCGAGGCCGGGATCGCCCTGGACCGGCTCGCCCTGGTACC
Source organism: Micromonospora sp. PRAS1 (assembly GCF_059553435.1). Taxonomy (NCBI): domain Bacteria; kingdom Bacillati; phylum Actinomycetota; class Actinomycetes; order Micromonosporales; family Micromonosporaceae; genus Micromonospora; species Micromonospora sp. PRAS1. Next base: position 175,158 of record NZ_JCANNB010000002.1, on the reverse strand, counting down.
GCAGCCCGGGCCCGACTGGCCCACCGTGGTCGCCGCGCTCATCGACGGGGTCGACGTGGTGGTCGTCGCCGCACCGGCCACCGTCTCCGCCTCGGTCGCCAGCCGGCTGGCCGCACGGGCCCGGCAGCGCGGCTGCGTGCTCGTGCCGTACGGCCGGTGGGACGGCGCGGACGTGCTGCTCCAGGTGGTCCGTGGGGTGTGGGACGGGCTCGGTGCGGGTCGGGGCCGGCTGCGCCGTCGGGAGGTGACCATCTCGGCCCGGGGCCGGGGCGCCGCCGCCCGCCCCAAGGAGGTCCGGGTGTGGCTCCCCGGCGACGCCCTGACCCGCACCATCCCCATCCCCACCCCCGCCACGGCCATCCCTCCCGGTGAACGTGCGTCGATCATGCACCTGCGGTCGGCGAGATGAGCATTTCGCGCCTTATCTGGCGACCCAAAGTGCAAGATCGCGGTGGGCGGGGGAGGGCGAGGTGAGTGCGGCGACGCGGACCCTGCTGCTCTGGTGTCCGGACTGGCCGGTGCTCGCCGCCGAGATCGTCGACGGGGTGTCCGCCACCGGGCCGGTGGCGGTGCTGCACGCCAACCGGGTGGTCGCCTGCTCCGAGCAGGCCAGGGCCGAGGGGATACGCCGGGGGCTGCGCCGGCGCGAGGCGCAGGGGCGCTGCCCGGGGCTGACCGTCGTCGACCACGATCCCGGGCGGGACGCGCGGGCCTTCGAGCCGGTGGTGGCCGCGGTCGAGGAGGTGGCGGTCGGGGTCGAGGTGATCCGCCCCGGCGCCTGCGCGCTGGCCGCCCGGGGGCCGAGCCGGTACCTCGGCGGTGAGGAGGCGGCGGCCGAACGGATCGTCGAGCAGGTCGCGCAGAGCTGCGCGGTGGAGAGCCAGGTCGGCATCGCCGACGGGACGTTCGCCGCCGGCCTGGCCGCCCGCCAGGGCCGGATCGTGTCGCCCGGCGGGACACCGGAGTTCCTGGCCAGCCAACCCGTGGCGGCGCTCGGCCGACCCGCCCTGGCCGACCTGCTGCGCCGGCTCGGGGTGCGTACGCTCGGCGACTTCGCCGCGCTGCCCGCAGGTGACGTGCTGGCCCGGTTCGGGTTCGACGGGGCGCTGGCCCACCGGCTGGCGGCCGGGCGGGACGACCGCCCGCTCGCGGTCCGGCAACCCCCCGTCGACCTGGCGGTCACCGCCGACCTCGACGAGCCGATCGACCGCGTGGACGTCGCGGCGTTCACGGCCCGGACGCTGGCCGAGCGGCTGCACGAACGGCTCGCCGGGCACGGGTTGGCCTGCACCCGCCTCGGCATCGAGGCGGTCACCGCGCACGGCCAGGAACTGCACCGGGTCTGGCGGCACGACGGCCTGCTCACCGCGGCGGCGATCGCCGACCGGGTCCGTTGGCAACTGGACGGCTGGCTCACAGGTGCCCGCCGGGGCGCACCGGCTCGGCCCACCGCCGGGATCATCCGGCTGCGGCTGGTGCCGGACGGGATGATCGCCCAGGCCGGGCTACAGGCCGGGCTGTGGGGGGAGACCGGCGAGGAGCGCGAGCGGGCGCATCGGGCGCTGAGCCGGGTGCAGGGACTGCTCGGCCCCGAGGCGGTGGTCACCGCCGTGCTCGGCGGTGGACGGTCACCGGCCGACCAGACGCGGCTGGTCCCGTGGGGCGACGAACGGCTGCCCACCCGTCCCGGTCCACCGCCGCTGCCCGGATCCCTCGCACCCTCCGAACCCGCCATCTGGCCCACCGGCTCGGGCGGCGGATCGACAGGCTCCCGTGACAGGCGGGCTGGCCCCGGCGGGGCGGCGGCCTCGGCCCGGCACAACAGCACCACCGGCAGCGCTTCGGGCGGCGGATCGGTCGACTCTGCAAGGCGACGGGTGGGGGCCGGGGTGGCCGTACCGTCCTGGCCGGGGCGGCTGCCGCCGCCCTCGCCGGCGGTGGTGCTGCCCACGCCGCTCAACGCGAGCGTGCTGGACGCCACCGGTGCACCGGTCGTGGTGAGCGCCCGGTTGGCGGTGAGTGCCCCGCCGGCTCGGCTGACCATCGCGTCCCGACCGGCGTCTCTTCCCGGCACGCAGCGGGAGGCAGTCGTCGGGGTCGACTCGGGAGCGTCGGCCGAGATCGTCGGCTGGGCCGGTCCGTGGCCTGTCGACGAGCGGTGGTGGGCTCCCGCCGAGGCCCGTCGAAGGGCCCGCTTCCAGGTCTGCCTGGCCAACGGCACCGCCCTGCTCCTCGCCGTCGAGGCAGGTCGCTGGCGAGTGGAGGCGATCTATGACTGACGTGAATCTTGGTACGAAACGGCCCTCCGAGGGGCCCTCCGAGGGGCCGAAACGTACCAAGATCGTGCCGGACGGGTGCGGACGGTGAGTTTTCACAATCCGCGGCTGCCGTGGTCGGAGTTGGAACGGGTGCTCTCCGGCCGGGCGGCCGGCGGAAAGGGGAGCGGCGGCGGGACGGGCCGTGGCGGCCGGCACCTGCACGTGGTGGATCCGCTCGCGGTCGACGCCGACGGGGGCGACTCGCCGGCGGGCAGCCGGCGACGGGAGCAGTACCGGCCGCCGGAGCTGACCCGCCCCGACGGCGTGGTGCCGTACGCCGAGCTGCACGCGCACACCAACTTCAGCTTCCTGGACGGTGCCAGCCACCCCGAGGAGCTGGTCGAGGAGGCGGTCCGGCTGGGGCTCACCGCGCTCGCCGTCACCGACCACGACGGCTTCTACGGCGTGGTCCGGTTCGCCGAGGCGGCCCGCGCGCTGAACCTGCCGACGATCTTCGGAGCGGAACTCTCGCTCGCCCCGGAAGCATCGGCGGAACGCGGGGCGTCCGGCCGGGGCGGGCACCCGGATCCGCCCGGCAACCACCTGCTGGTGCTGGCGCACGGCCACGAGGGGTACGCCCGGCTGGCCGCCACCATCGCCCGCGCCCAGTTGCGCGGCGGGGAGAAGGGCCGCCCGCGCTACGGCGAGCTGGCGGAGGTCGCCGCCGACCTGCGCGATCACGTGCTGGTGCTGACCGGCTGCCGCAAGGGGCACGTGCCGGCCGCCCTGCTCACCGAGGGGGTCGACGCGGCCGCCCGGGAACTGGACCGGCTAACCGCGCTGTTCGGCGCGGAGACGGTGGCGGTGGAGCTGACCGACCACGGGCATCCGGTCGACGGCGACCGCAACGACGCCCTGGCCGAGTTGGCCGCCGCCGCCGGGCTGCCCACGGTGGCCACGAACAACGTGCACTACGCCGCCCCGGGGCGACGCCGGCTGGCCACCACCCTCGCCGCCGTACGGGCTCGGCGCAGCCTGGACGAGATCGACGGCTGGCTGCCCGCTGCGGGCACCGCCCACCTGCGCTCCGGCGTCGAGATGGCGACCCGGTTCGCCGCCTACCCGGGCGCGGTGGCCCGGGCCGCCGAGTTCGGCGCGGAACTCGCCTTCGACCTGCAACTCGTGGCGCCGCAGCTGCCGGCGTACCCGGTGCCGCCGGGGCACACCGAGATGAGCTGGCTGCGTCACCTCACCGAGGCGGGCGCGCGGGAACGCTACGGTCCGCGTGAGGCGCACCCGCAGGCGTACGCGCAACTCGACCACGAGCTGAACATGATCGAGGAACTGGGTTTCCCCGGCTACTTCCTGGTGGTCTACGACATCGTCGACTTCTGCCGGCGGGCGGACATCTACTGCCAGGGTCGGGGCTCGGCGGCGAACTCGGCGGTCTGCTACGCGCTGCGGATCACAAACGTGGACGCGGTCCGGCACCGGCTGCTGTTCGAGCGGTTCCTGGCGCCCGAGCGCGACGGTCCGCCCGACATCGACGTGGACATCGAGTCGGGTCGCCGGGAGGAGGTCATCCAGCACGTCTACGCCCGCTACGGCCGGGAGCACACCGCCCAGGTGGCCAACGTGATCTCGTACCGGCCTCGTTCGGCGGTGCGGGACGTGGCCAAGGCGTTCGGCTTCTCGCCCGGCCAGCAGGACGCCTGGAGCAAACAGATCGACAGGTGGGGCGAGGTGGCCACGGTGGACGTGCCGGAGATCCCCGAGCAGGTGATCGCGTACGCCAACGAGCTTCAGACATTTCCGAGGCACCTGGGCATCCACTCCGGCGGCATGGTGATCTGCGACCGGCCGGTGATCGAGGTCTGCCCGGTGGAGTGGGGCCGGATGCCCGGCCGCAGCGTGCTCCAGTGGGACAAGGACGACTGCGCCGCCGTCGGGCTGGTCAAGTTCGACCTGCTCGGCCTCGGCATGCTCTCGGCGCTGCACCACGGCTACGACATGATCGGGATGAGCCTCGACCTCGGCGACATGACGCTTGACGATCCCGAGGTCTACGACATGCTCTGCCGGGCCGACTCGGTGGGGGTGTTCCAGGTGGAGAGCCGGGCCCAGATGGCCACCCTGCCCCGGCTCAAACCCCGCGAGTTCTACGACCTGGTGGTCGAGGTGGCGCTGATCCGGCCCGGCCCGATCCAGGGCGGCTCGGTGCACCCGTACATCAGGCGCCGCAACGGCCAGGAGCCGGTGACCTTCCCGCACCCGCTGATGCGTAACGCGCTGGAGAAGACCCTCGGCGTGCCGCTCTTCCAGGAGCAGCTGATGCAGCTCGCCATCGACCTGGCCGGCTTCGACGCGGCCGGGGCCGACCAGCTGCGCCGGGCGATGGGGGCCAAACGGTCGGTGGCGCGGATGGCGCAGATCGCCGACCGGCTCTACGCCGGCATGGCGCAGCGGGGCATCACCGGCGAGCTGGCCGACGACGTCTACCGCAAGCTGACCGCCTTCGCCAGCTACGGCTTCCCGGAGAGCCACGCGATGAGCTTCGCCTACCTGGTCTACGCCAGCTCCTGGCTCAAGCGCTACCATCCCGGGCCGTTCCTGGCCGCCCTGCTCAGCGCCCAGCCGATGGGCTTCTACTCGCCGCAGACCCTGGTCGACGACGCCCGCCGGCACGGGGTGGAGGTACGCCGACCGGATGTCAACGCCAGCGGCGCGAAGCCGGTGCTGGAGTCCACCCCGCAGACCCGGTGGGGCAGCCAGCCGGGGGAGCCACCGCACGCCTGGGGGCTGGGCGGGCCGGCCGTCCGGCTCGGGCTCGCCGGGGTGCGTACCCTCGGCGACGAGGTGGCCGAGCGGATCGAGGCCGAGCGGGCGGCGCACGGGCCGTACCGCGACATGCCGGATCTGGCCCGACGGGCCGGGCTGACCGCCGCGCAGCTGGAGGCGCTGGCCACCGCGGACGCCTTCGCCTGTTTCGGGCTGACCCGGCGGCAGGCGCTCTGGGCGGCCGGTGCGGCGGCGCAGGACCGACCGGGCCGGCTGCCCGGCACGGTGACCGGCGCGAGCGCGCCCACCCTGCCCGGCATGGCGGCGGTGGACCGGCTGGTCGCCGACGTCTGGGCCACCGGGCTCTCTCCGGAGAACCATCCGGCCCGGTTCGTCCGGCCGCGGCTGGACGCCCTCGGTGCGGTGCCGATCGACCGGTTGGGCCGGGTCGAGCCGGGTCGGCGGATCCGGGTCGGCGGGATCGTCACCCACCGGCAGCGCCCGGGGACGGCGGGCGGGGTCACCTTCCTCAACCTGGAGGACGAGACCGGCATGCTCAACGTCACCTGTTCGCCGGGGCTGTGGCAGCGGTACCGCCGGGTGGCCCGCACCAGCGCGGCGCTTGTGGTGCGCGGGCGGTTGCAGCGGCACGAGGGGGTGGTCAACCTGGTCGCCGACCGGCTGGACGCGATCGAGCCGCCGGTCAGTCCCGCCTCCCGCGACTTCCGCTGACCAGCGCTTCCGCAGACCGCCGGTAGGGCCCCCTGCCGGTACGGGCCGTGCTGACTAGGCTCGACCGGGTGGAACAGACCCTGAACCCGTCCGGACCGCCACTGACCCCCCGTACCGCCGTGGTCTGGTCGGTGCTCCGCGCCGAACTGGACCGCCGCCCCGCCGCCGAGCTGACCGTGCTCGACGTGGGCGGCGGCACGGGTGGCTTCGCCGTGCCGCTGGCCCGGGCCGGGCACCGGGTCACCGTGGTCGACGCCAGCCCCGACGCGCTCGCCGCGCTCAGCCGCCGGGCCGCCGAGGCCGGGGTGGCCGAACGGGTACGCGCCGTCCAGGGCGACGGCGACGCGCTCGCCGGGCTGGTCGAGCCGGCCAGCGTCGACCTGGCGCTCTGCCACGCGGTGCTGGAGGTCGTCGACGATCCGACGCCGGTGGCGGCGGCGCTGGCCGGCGCGTTGCGTCCGGGCGGCGCGGCGAGTGTGCTGGTCGCCGGGCGGGCCGCGGCGGTGCTCGGTCGGGCGATGAACGGCCACCTCGACGTGGCCGCGACGCTGGCCGCCGACCCCGAGGGCAGCGCCGGCCCCCGGGACACGCTGCGTCGGCGTTTCGACGCCGAGGGCGCCGCCGCGCTGCTCACCACCGCCGGGCTCACGGTCGAGGAGATCCACGGCGTACGCGTCCTCGCCGACCTGCTCCCGGCGGCCGTGGCGGACGGCCAGCCGGCGGCGCTTGTCGAGTTGGAACGTACGCTCGCCGCCCAGCCGCCCTGGCGGGACGTGGCGGCCCAACTGCACCTGTTCGCCCGCCGTCCGGTATGACCGGCCCGTCCGACGCTCCGCTGCCTGGCACCGGCCAGGCGTCCGACGCTCAGCAGGTGTTAAAAGGGGGCCCTTCCTCTACACCAGGCGTTAAAAAGGGGCCCTTCCTTGCACCGGTGTCGCCGGGGGATGGCGGTGCGGGGCTCGCGGACGTGTTGCCGAGCGCGTGTGCCCTGCTCGGGGTGCCCGGTGCTGCGGATCTGCTCGGGCTCGGCGCCGACCTGGCCGGGGTACGCCGGATCGCGGTGCTGCTGGTCGACGGCCTCGGCTGGTACCAGATCCCGGTCGCCGCGCCGTACGCGCCGACCCTGGCCGGGCTGGCCGCCACCGTGGGCAGGCCGCTCACCTGCGGCTTTCCCTCGACCACGCCGACCAGTCTGGTCACCCTGGGCACCGGTACGGCCTCCGGCGCGCACGGGGTGGTCGGCTTCACCCTGCGGGTGCCCGGCACCGACCGGGTGCTCAGCCACATCGAATGGGCCGACGACCCGTCGCCGCTGCGCTGGCAGCCGGTGACCACCTGGCTGGAGCGGGCCCGGGCCGCGGGGGTGGCGGTGACCGTGGTGAGCCGACCGGAGTTCGGCGGCACCGGCCTGACCCTGGCCGCGAACCGGGGCGGCGACTACCGGGGTGCGGCGGACATCGACGCGCTGGCCGCCACGATGCTTACCGCCCTGGCCGCCGGGTCGGGGCCCACCCTGGTCTCCGGCTACCACCCGGACGTCGACCGGCACGGCCACCTCAGCGGCGTGGACTCGATGCCGTGGCGGGCTGCGGTGACCGAGGTGGACGCGCTGTTGAGCCGGCTGGTGGACGGCCTGCCGTCGGACGCGGCGCTGCTGGTCACCGCCGATCACGGGCAGCTGGACGTGCCGCCCGGGGACCGCTTCGACCTGGACACCGATCCCCGGCTGACCGCCGGGGTGCGGGTCGTCGCGGGCGAGCCCCGGGTGCGTTACCTGCATGTCGCGCCGGGTGCCACCGCCGACGTGGTGCAGAACTGGTCGGGCGTGCTGGGGGCCGCCGCCCGGGTGCTGACCCGCGACGAGGCGGTGGCCACCGGCTGGTTCGGGCCGGTGCCCGAGGAACACCTGCGCCGCATCGGCGACGTCGTGGTGGTCTGCAACGACACGTACGCGGTGCTGGCCAGCCGGTCGGAGAGCCCGGCGGTGTCCCGGCTGGTGGCGCTGCACGGCGCGGACACGGCGGCGGAGATGACCATCCCGCTGCTTGTGGTGCGGGGTTGACCGGTCGCAGTGTCGGTCGCGGGCGCTAACCTGCGCGGGTGGGCCGCAGCCAGTCGATACCCCGGGGCGGTGATCCCCGGTTCGGGCCGGACGCCGACGACACCGGCTGTCCGATCCTGCATGTCGACATGGACGCCTTCTACGCCTCGGTGGAGGTGCGCCACCGGCCGGAGCTGCGCGGCCGGGCCGTCGTGGTCGGCGGGGTCGGCCCGCGCGGCGTGGTCAGCTCGGCCAGCTATGAGGCCCGGCGCTACGGCGTACGCAGCGCGATGCCGACCATGCGGGCCCGCGCCCTCTGCCCGCACGCGGTCTTCCTGCCGCCGGACTTCACCCGCTACTCGACCGCCTCGCGGGCGGTCATGCAGATCTTCCGTGACGTCACGCCGCTGGTCGAGCCGCTCTCCTTGGACGAGGCGTTCCTCGACGTCGCCGGTGCCCGGCGGCTCTTCGGCCCGCCCGCGGCGATCGCCCGCCACATCCGCGAACGGGTCGCCGCCGAGCAGGAGCTGACCTGTTCGGTGGGGGTCGCGCCGACCAAGTTCGTGGCCAAGCTCGGGTCGACCCGAGCCAAACCCGACGGCCTGCTCGTCGTCCCGGCCGCGCGGGTGCTCGACTTCCTCCATCCGCTGCCGGTCTCCGCCCTCTGGGGCGTGGGTGAGCGTTCCGAGCAGGCGCTGCTGCGGCTCGGCCTGCGCACCGTCGGTGACCTCGCGGCGGCGCCGCTCGGCATGCTGCGTACCGCGCTCGGCGAGGCGGCCGCGGCGCATCTGCACGAGCTGGCCGCCGGGCGGGACCCGCGTCGGGTCAGCCCGGAGCAGGTCGAGAAGTCGATCGGCGCGGAGGTCACCTTCGACGTCGACGTGGACGATCCGGCCGAGATCCGGCGCACCCTGCTCGCGCTGGCCGAGAAGGTCGGTGCCCGGTTGCGCGCCGCCGGGCAGGTGGGGCGGACGATCTCCGTCAAGGTGCGGATATCCGACTTTCGGACGTTCACCCGGTCGCGCACCCTGGACGTGCCCACCGATGTCGCCCGGGAGATGTTCGACACGTCCTGGGCCCTCTTCACCGCCCTGCGCCCGGGTGAGCCGATCCGCCTGGTCGGCGTACGGGCCGAGGGGCTCACCGTGGCGGCCGAGACGCCCCGGCAGCTCGCCCTCGGTGCGCCGGAGCGGGGGTGGCGGGAGGCGGAGGCCGCCGCCGACGCCGCGGCTGCCCGTTTCGGGCGGTCCGTCATAGGTCCGGCCAGTCTGCTCACCGGGCGCGATCCGCGACGAAACGAAAATCCGACCCGGCCATAGGTCGTCCCGCTTTCCGACGCGCGAGGGCCCTCGTAGACTTGCGGGTAAGCAGCCGGTTGGCTGCCACGGTCTGTCGGTCCGACCGGACCGACCAACGTGACCGGGGAGGAGTGCCGTGCCGCTCTCGGAGCACGAGCAGCGGCTGTTCGAGCAGATCGAGCGGTCGCTTGCCGAGGACCCCAAGTTCGCCTCGGCCGTGCGCGCCAGCGATCCGCGTTTCCATGCGCGGCGTCGCCTGCTCGTCGCCGCCGGCGTGATCATCGCTGGCCTGGCGTTGTTGGTCTATGGCGCGGTGATCAAGACTCCGCCGCTGGCAGTGGCGGGATTCGTTGTCATGCTGGCCTCGGCCGCCTTCGCGGTGCAGTCGCACCGCCGGGCACAGTCACCCGACCTGCACGTCGTCGGAGGCACGGCGAGTCGTCGCCGGTCCCGGGGCCGGGCCGGACGCCGACCCGGCCTCATCGACCGGCTGGAAGACCGGTGGCGGCAACGCCCGGAGGGCCATCGCTGACGAGACGACCGGGCCGCCGGTGGGAAGTCCCACCGCCGGCCCGGTCGTCGTCTCGGTCGCTCGGCCTCAGCGTCCCGTGCGGTTGGCGATCAGCCGGCGCGGGCTGAACCGTAGCAGCCGGTAGCGCAGCCGCTCACCGGAGTTCACCAACTGTGCCGAGGCGTCCGCCACGGCGGTCCGCCACCGGTGCAGCACCGACGGCGGCAGCACGGCCGCCATCAGCCGGGTCCGCCGGTCGGCCTGACCGGCCAGCGCCTCGCGTACCGTGCGCAGGGCCGTCGGCAGGGGCTCCCCGGTCAACGGGTCCCGCGCGTAGCGGGCCCGCTCCTCAGCCCGGCCGAGCAGGCGTGCCGCGGTGCCGGCCTCGGCGTCGGCGTGCAGCGGCTCACCGGCCAACCGCTCCGCGGTCGCCCGTGGCGTCTCCGTCCGGTCCACCCTGACCCGGTAGTCGACAAGCGTGTCGATCAGTTCCGCCCAGGCCGCGTGCGCGTCCGCCCGGGCCCGATCCGGGTCGGTAGCGACCACCATGACCGGTTGCTCCGTGCCGGTGGCGTCCGCATCCGGCGCGTCGACCGTCCGGAGGACCGGTGCCGGCCGGGCCCGGCGGCGGCGCAGGGCGAGCCGGCGCAGTGCGGGGACGGCGAGCAGGACGAGCAGCGCCAGTACGCCGAGGGCCGTGAACCAGGGCCAGACCGGTGCCGACCCGGCCGAGGTGCCGTCACTGCCGACCGCCGTCGGGTCATCGCCCTCTTCGAACTGGTCCGGTGCGCGGTCCGGGCCGGCCGAGGGTTCGCTCTCGTCCGGGGTGTCCGCCGTGCCGGTCTGCGGCGTCGAGTCCTCCGGGGCGTCGGTGTCCGGTGCCCAGGCCGAGCGGGTCGAGCCGGGCACCCCGTAGCTCGGGGTGGCGTCGAACGGCACCCAGCCGATCTGGTCGAAGTAGACCTCGGTCCAGGCGTGCAGATTCCGGTTGGTCAGGGTGTAGGTGTCACCGCTGCGCCGGTTGCCGTTGGTGAAGCCGAAGGCGACCCGGGCCGGGATGCCCGCGTCCCGGACCATCCAGGCCATCGCCGCGGCGTACTGCTGGCAGAAGCCGGCCTTGTTCTCCAGGAAGTCGAGGATCTGCTCCCCGCTGGTGCCCTCCTCGGTGTTCAGCTGGTAGGTGAAGCCGTTGTCCTCGGAGAAGTAGTCGTAGATGGCCCGCACCTTGTCGTACTCGGTGCGCTTGCCCCGGACCAGCTCCGCCACCAGGTCCTGCACCTCGGCCACCTCGGGCGTGCGGGTCTGCTCCCGGCGGAGCGGCAGGTCGGCCGGGAGCGGCTGGGCCGAGCGCAGCGCCTGCGGGCTGTACGTCGAGCGCACGTAGTCGAAGGAGTACGTCCGGCCCCGGGAGTTCTCCCGGTTCGAGAAGACGACCTGCAGGTTCGGGTCGTAGAACCAGTTGTTGCCGAGGTCGGCGAAGCGGACCGGTTCGGCGTAGACCGGCAGCAGCCGCATGTCCAGGTCGCGGGAGACCTCCACGGTGGCCTGGTGCCGGGTCCGCTCGACCCCGGACGGCGTCCGCCGTCCCGGGTCGGGCAGGTCACCTGTGACCCGCTGGCCGTTGGGGCCCCGGACCCGGAACCCGTCCGCCTGAAGGTCGTCGGCGACCCCGAAGCGCAGGTAGAAGGGCTCCTCCTCGGTGGTGGTGACCTTGACCAGGTCGGTCACCTGGGACTGGTTGAGCCGTCCGCTGAGCGCGGCGAAGAGGTCGACCCGCCCGGGGGAGCCGCCCAGCCCGTTGCCGCCGAGACCGGAACCCGCACCGGGATTCAGGGTGCTCATCAGGCCGGCGGTCATCCCCGGCACGGCCAGCGGCACCAGCACGGCCAGCGCGAGGCCGACCACGGCCAACCGGCGCCCGGTGGCGGCCAGCGGCGACGCCTCCCAGACGTCGACGTCGCGGCCGTCGCCGGTGAACCGCCTGCCGAACCGGCGTACCCGGTCCACGTTGTCGGTGACCAGCAGCCAGAGGAAGCCGGCCGCGCCGATCGCGAACGGCAGCGGCGGGACGCTGTCCACGTAGACCGCCACCGGCACCGAGTAGATGGCCAGCATCGGCAGCCCGGCCAGGGCGGGCCGGCGCAGCCCGACGCAGAGCACGTCCACCAGCACCGCCACCGCGCCCACGCCGAGCACTGTGACGAACAGCAGCGGGTCGGTGTCCGGCACCTGCACGCTGTGGGTGCGCATGTCCTCGCCGGAGCCGGCGATCAGCTCGGCGAAGTGCCCGAAGGTGGCCGGGGTGGGCAGCACGGCCAGCAGTTCCTTACCGCTGGGGAAGAGCCAGGTCAGGGCGAGCGCGAGACCGCCGAGCATGGCCAGGACCTGGGCCCAGACCGGGGTCCGGCCGAGCCGGGCCAGCGCCGCCGCGGCGGCCACCGCGGCCACCGCGATGACGGCCTGGACCAGCCATGTCCAGCGTTCGAAGATGGCCGACAGCGGCGCGGCGGCGAGCAGCGTCGCGGCGGCGGCCACCAGGCCCAGGTTCCGATGGGCGATCATGAGGGGGACCTTCCGTTCATCGCGCGGTGCCCGCCACCGTCTCGGCCATCGCCGCGCGGAGGGCGAAGCCCTGGGAGCCCCGGCCCGCCTGTGGCCAGAGCGCCGCCAGCCGGCCACCGTGGTCGACGCCGATCACCCGCCAGCCGGACTGGAGCAGGGCCAGCGCGGCGGTGTCGTGCGCCTGGTCGGCCTCGGCACGGGCGTGCGCCGGCAGGTTGAGCCAGGCGGAGCTGTCCAGCAGGAAGCAGACGCAGGTGGCGCCGTTGGCCCGCAACCCGGCGAGCAGTTCCGCCTCGGCGGTGCTCAACGACCCGAACAGGCCGATGATCAGGCCGCCGTCGGAGCGCTGCCGGACGTGCTGGATCAGCGTGGTGATCTCGACCCGCTGGTCCAGCCGGACCTCGGCGAGGTGATCGAGCAGCAGCCCGTCACCCTCGCCCGCGTCGACGTCCCCGCCGGAGCCGGTGACCAGGCGCAGCTTGTAGCCGGCCTGGCGCAGGTGGACGGCGACGCTTGCGGCGGCCGAGACGGCCCACTCGAAGCTGGCCGTCGGGCCGTCGCCCCGATGGCCGTACGCCCGGGTGTCCAGCAGCACCGTGGCCCGACTCTCCCAGGGCTGTTCCTCGCGCCGCACCATCAGCTCGCCGGTGCGTGCGGTGGACTTCCAGTGCACCCGGCGCAGGTCGTCGCCGCGCCGGTATTCCCGGGTCGCCGCGTCGTCCTCGCCGTGCACCGCGACCGAGCGGGCCCGGCTCTCGCCGCTGCCGGCGTACTCGCCGGGCAGCCGTACCGAGGGCAGCGGCACCACCTGCGGCACGACCGTGAGCCGGTCGGTGCCGGGGAACGCGCGGCTGAGTTCGCAGAGCCCGAACGGGTCGGTCATCCGGACCACCAGCGGGCCCACCTCGTACCGGCCGCGCACGTCGGCCCGCACGGTGTACGCCACCGAGCTGGCCTGGTGCGCGCCGAGCCGTTCGAGGACCACCCGGGGCCGGCTGCCCAGCGCGTACGGGAGGCGGTCCTCAAGCAGCAGGGTGCCGGTGGGCAGCCGGGACATGTTCTGCAACCGCAGCACCACCCGGGCGCTGGCGCCGACCGGCACCCGGTGCGGGTCAAGCGACCGGTGGCAGGCCAGCTTGTAGCGGCTACGCCCGACGTAGAACGCGGCGAGCAGCGGCAGGACGGCCAGCAGCACCGCCACCCGCAGCAGATCCTTCTCGCCGAGGATGCCGGCGGAGATGGCCGCCGCGATCGCGGCGGCCAGGAAGGAACGGCCGCGGGTGGTCAGCCCGCGTAGCCCGTCACGCACGTCACGGCCTCCGGGGCTCGAACGGCGCCCGGCCGTTGCCGCTCGGCGGGCGGCTGTCGTACGGCGCGCGGTTGCGGTCGTGCGGCAGCGGCAGCCGGTGCACCAGGTCGGCGATGATCGCGTCGGTGGTGCGGCGGGCGAGCTGGGCGTCGGCGGTGGGAATGAGCCGGTGCGCCAGCACCGGGACGGCGAGCACCTGGAGGTCGTCCGGGAGCACGTAGTCGCGCCCGTCGAGGGCGGCCACCGCCCGGGCGGTACGCAGCAGCTGCAACGTGCATCGGGGCGAGGCGCCCAGCCGCAGGTCGGGCGACTCGCGGGTGGCGGTGACCAGGTCGACGGCGTACTGCTTGACCGCGTCGGCGACGTGCACCTGCCGGACGTGGCCGATCAGCCGGCGGACCGTCTCGGCGTCGGAGACCGGGCGCAGCGCCGGCAGCGGGTCCAGCGCGCCGTGGCCGTCGAGCATGGCCAACTCGGCGGTGGGGTCCGGGTAGCCCATCGCGATCCGGGCGGTGAACCGGTCGCGCTGCGCCTCCGGCAGCGGGTATGTCCCCTCCATCTCGATCGGGTTCTGCGTCGCGATCACCATGAACGGGGTCTGCAACTGGTACGTCACCCCGTCGACCGTGACCTGCCGCTCCTCCATGCACTCCAGCAGCGCGGACTGGGTCTTCGGCGAGGCCCGGTTGATCTCGTCACCGACCACCAGGTTGGCGAAGACGGCACCCGGGCGGAACTCGAAGTCGTGTGTCTCCTGGTTGTAGACGCTCACCCCGGTGACGTCGCTTGGCAGCAGGTCGGGAGTGAACTGGATCCGGCGTACCGAACAGTCGATGGACCGCGCGAGGGCCTTGGCCAGCTTGGTCTTGCCGACGCCGGGGACGTCCTCGATGAGCAGGTGACCCTCGGCGAGTAGGACGGCGAGGGCCAGCCGCACGGTGGCGGTCTTGCCCTCGATGACCTGCTCGATGTTGGCCACGATTGCGTCGCTGGCGGCGCGGAACTCGTCGTGCGGCAGCAATCCGCCAACTTCGTCCCAGGTCTGTTGTGTCACGGGCCTCCTCCTCGTCGCCGTCACGGCAGCTCTGAAAAGAGCACCTGGACCCGCCGTTGGGTTCGCGACGTGCGAGCCTCGTCTGCCGCAGCAATCTCACTGGCCTCTCAGGCTAACCATGTTTGTCGCCAACGCCGACCGCCGCAGGTGTTTGACCGGTTACACAGTGATTTGTCATTCACGCAACGCATGTCGACGACTGTGCCGGGTAATGCGACCAGCCAGGCCGCCCTCGGCACAGGAGGAACATGACGGAAAGCCATCTGTCCATCAACCCGGGTACCTGGCTGCTGGCGATCAGTCCGATTCCGCCGTGATCCTCGCGGTCGTCCTCGCCTGGCAGGCCGTGCTGGCCGGTTGCACCCCGCTGCTGACCCGGCGGTTCGGGCGCGACGCCGGTTACCCGTTGGCCGCCGGCTACCTGGTCGGCGCCGGCCTGCTGCTCAGCCAGTTGCCGGTGATCCTCGACGACCGGGAGGTCGCCGTGGCCTGGCGGTGGCTGCCCGCGCTGGAGGTAAGCGCCGCGCTGCGGATGGACGCGCTCGGCCTGGTCTTCGCCCTGCTGGCCCTCGGCGTCGGCGCGCTGATCATGGCCTACTGCCCCCGGTACCTCAGCGCCGACGAGGGCCGGCACGAGCGGGTGTACGCCACCCTGACCCTCTTCGCCGCCGCCATGCTGGGCCTGGTGCTCTCCGACGACCTGCTGGTGCTCTTCGTCTTCTGGGAGCTGACCTCCATCCTGTCCTTCGTCCTGATCGGGCAGGGTGGCCGGCCGGCGGCCACCGGTCCGGCCGTGCAGGCCCTGCTGGTCACCGTCACCGGCGGGCTGGCCCTGCTGGCCGCGATCGTGCTGGTGGCGGTGCACGCCGGCACCACCAGCCTGAACACGATCGTCGACGAGCCGGAGCGGCTCAGCGGCGGGCCGGCCTGGGCGGTCGGTGCGCTGATCCTGGTCGCCGCGTTCACCAAGTCCGCGCAGTTGCCGTTCCACTTCTGGCTGCCCGGCGCGATGGTGGCGATCACGCCGGTGAGCGCGTACCTGCATGCGGCGACGATGGTGAAGGCCGGCATCTACCTGCTGATGCGGTTCTCGGCGGTGTTCGGCGGCACGGTGGCGTGGGACGCCGTGCTGATGGTCGGCGGGCTGCTGACCGCGATCCTGGGTGCGGCGCTGGCGTTGCGGCAGTACGACCTCAAGGCGTTGCTGGCGTACTCCACGGTCAGTCAGCTCGGCCTGCTGGTCGGGGTGATCGGCGCGGGTACCCCGGCCGCCGACGCGGCGGCGATCCTCTACACCGTCGCGCACGCGCTGTTCAAGGCGACGCTCTTCATGCTGGTCGGCATCATCGACCACCAGGCGGGCAGCCGGGACGTGCGGGAGCTGTCCGGGTTGCACCGGGTGATGCCGGTGACGGTCTGGCTCACCGCCCTGGCCGCGATGTCGATGGCCGGCCTGCCGCCGACCATCGGCTTCGTCGGCAAGGAGGCGATCTTTGAGGCGCTCGGCGAGTCGCGCGGGGTGTGGTGGCTGGGCTGGTCCGCCGCCGGGCTCGCGGTGCTCGCCTCGGTGCTCACCTTCGCGTACGCGGCCCGGCTCGTACACGGGATGATCGAGGGACCGACCCGGCAACGCCGGTTGCACGAGCCCTCCTGGTCGTTCCTGGCGCCCGCCGCGCTCGCCGCGGTGGTGGCCACCGCGCTCGGCCCGGCGGTGGCCGTGCTGAGCCCGCTTGTGGAACGGGCCGCCGACGACGCCCGCCCGGAAGGCACCCCGCCCTACCTGGCCTTCTGGCACGGGTTCACCCCGGCGCTGGGCCTGAGCGCGCTCACCGTGCTGCTCGGCACCGTGCTCTTCCTCGGCCGGGTACGGGTGGACCGGTGGCTGCGGGCCGTACCGACCACGCCGCCGCTCGCCGAGTTGCTGGAGCGCGGCCGGCAGCGGCTGCTGCGGGTCGGCGCGCTGGTCGCCCGGCCGGCGCACGCCGTGGGGCCGGCGCCCTACCTGGTTCGGCCGTTGCTGGCCGTGGTGCTGCTCGCGGCGGTCGCCGTGCTGCTGCCGGGGGTGCCGGCCATTCCCGGCGGTGACCTCGCCCGGCCCACCGACTGGCTGCTGCTGGGCCTGCTCGGCGGGACCCTCGCCGGCCTGCTGGTGGTGCGCTCGGCGCTGGCCGCGATTGCGCTCACCGGCGTGGTGGGGCTGCTGTTGACGGCCTGGTTCCTGACCGTCGGCGCCCCGGACGTGGCGTTGACGCTGATGCTTGTGGAGGTGCTCACCGCGGTGGTCGTCATGCTGGCCCTGCGGCAGCAACCGGACCGGCTCGCTCCGATCGGCCGCCGCCGGCCGGTGGTCGGCGCAGCGCTGCTCGCGCTGGCGGCGGGGGTCGCGGCGGCGGTCGGTACGGCGGCGCTCACCGGTCGCGCCGAACCGTCCGAGCCCGGTTCGTGGTACCTCGACCACGCCGAGGAGCTGACCGGCGGCACGAACGTGGTAAACACCATCCTGGTGGACTTCCGCGCCCTGGACACCCTCGGCGAGGCGGTGGTGCTCGCGGTGGTGGCGCTCGGCCTGGTCCAACTCGTCGGCGGGGCCGGGGGCAGCGGCCGGGCGGCGGACGGCGGCCGGGCCACGGTCGGCGGCCGGGTGGAGAGCGACCCGGTGCTGCGGCTGGCCTACCGGATGCTCGCGCCGCTGATGCTTGTCGCCTCGGCCGTGCTGTTCCTGCGCGGCCACTACGAGACCGGCGGTGGCTTCATCGGGGCGCTGCTCGCCGGCACCGCCGTCGGGCTCGGCCAGCTCGCGCATCCCGGTGGCGCTCCGCTGCTGGGCCGGTTGCGCGCGGTGCCGTTGGCGACCGCCGGGCTGCTGACGGCCGTCGCCGCCGGGCTGGTGCCGCTCGCCGCCGGCCGGCCCTTCCTCACCCCGCTCAGTGCCAGCCCACCCGGTCCGGTGCCGTCACTGAGCACCTCGCTCCTGTTCGACCTGGGCATCTATCTGATGGTCCTGGCCCTGGTGGTGGCCGCGGTACGTCGGCTCGGCGTACCGCCCGCCGCCGGGCAGGACGCGCCCCGCAGCGCCGTGCGAGGTGCGTCGTGAGCGCCGCGTTGATGGTCGGCACGCTGGTCGCGGCCGGGGTCTTCCTGCTGCTGCGGCCCGGCCAGCTGCGACTGGTGCTCGGCTTCGTCCTGCTCGGGCACGCGGTAAACGTGGTGCTGCTCGCCGCGGGCGGGCTCCAGCGCCGTACGGCGCCGCTGGCGGAGGTGGGCCCGGAGACGGCGGACCCGCTGCCGCAGGCGTTCGTGCTGACCGCGATCGTGATCACCTTCGGCATCACCGTGCACCTGCTCGGGCTGCTGCGCCGGGGTACGGCGGACCCGGACGCCGACGGCGGTGCCCCCGACCCCGACGGCGACACCGGGACAGGCGACGGCGACACCGGACCGGGTGACGACACCGGGACGGGCGACGGCGACACCGGACCGGGCGACGGCGACACCGGAACAGGGCACGGCGGCCCGGCCGATGACGAGACGCACCGAGCGGCCGACGACGGCGGATCGGGGGTGACCTCCCGATGAACGGCCTCCTGCTGGTGCTTCCGATCGCCGGGCCGCTGCTGGTCGCCGGGCTGCTCCTCGCCCTGCCGGGGCGCACCCGGCTGCACCGGGCCGCGGCCCTGGCCACCACGACGGCGGTGCTGGTGGGTGCGGTGGCCCTGCTGGTCGCCACCGCCGACGGCGCGGTGCCGGTGCTGCGGGTCGGCGGGTGGCCGGCGCCGGTCGCCATCGGCCTGGCGGCCGACGCGTTCAGCGCCCTGCTGGTGGTGGTGGCGACCCTTGTGGTGCTCTGCTGCCTGGTCTCCGCCGCTGGCTCCGGGGACGACCGGCGGCCGTACTTCCTGCCGTTGGTGCTGGTGCTCGCCGCCGGGGCGAACGGTGCCTTCCTCACCACCGACCTGTTCAACCTCTTCGTGCTGATCGAGGTCATGCTGGTGCCCTCGTACGTGCTGCTGAGCCTGACCGGCGGAGCCGGGCGGGGCGGCGCGGGCCGGGTGTACGTGGCGACCAACCTGCTCGGCTCCACCCTGCTGCTGACCGGGGTGGCCCTGGTCTACGGCACCGCCGGCACGGTGGGGCTGGGCGGGCTGGCCGGCGCGGCGCGGGACGACCCGGCGGTGGCGGTCGCCGGTGGCGTGGTGCTGCTCGCGCTGGCGGTCAAGAGCGCGCTGGTCCCGGTGCACGACTGGCTGCCGCGCACCTACCCGGTGGCCTCGCCGGTGGTGGTGGCGCTCTTCTCCGGACTGCTCACCAAGGTCGGTCTCTACGCCGTCATCCGGATCTACGCAGTGGTGTACGGCGGCGACCCGGCCTACCACTGGCTGCTCGGCGCGGTGGCGCTGCTGTCGATGGTGGTCGGGGTGCTCGGCGCGCTCGGCGAGAGTTCGATGCGTCGGATCCTCGCCTTCCACATGGTCAGCCAGATCGGTTACCTGCTGCTCGGCCTGGCGCTGTTCACCGCCGCCAGCCTGGTCGCGACCGTGTACTACCTGGCCCAGTACGTCCTGGTGAAGGCGGCGTTGTTCCTCTGCGCCGCAGCGGTGCGCGTCGCCCGGGGCAGCGACCGGCTGGACGGACCCGGCGGTCTGGCGAACCAGCGGCCGGCGCTCGCCCTGGCCTTCGGCGCGGCGGCGCTGTCGCTGGCCGGCCTGCCGCCCTTCTCCGGCTTCCTGGCCAAGTTCCTGCTGCTGCGGGCCACCGCGGAGGCCGGCGCCTGGCCGGCGATGACCGTGGCGGTCCTGGTCAGCCTGGTCACCCTGCTCTCCATGCTGAAGATCTGGAGCGCGTTGTTCACCGGCGACGAGTCGCCTGCGGAGAAGGTGGGCAACCGGATCGGCCGGTCGCTGGTCGCGCCGCCGCTGGCCCTGGCCGGGCTCTCCCTGGTGGCCGGGCTGGCCGCCCAGCCGCTGCTGGTGGTGGCCGACACCGCAGCCGCCGGGCTGCTCGACCCGGCCGGCTACGTACGGGCGGTGACCGGTCGATGAGTGGGCGGAGCGAGCGCGCCGGGCTCGGGCGGCGGGCGGCGGTGCGTACCGGACGGGTCCTGCGCTTCGTCGGCTGGTTCGCGGTCCGGCTGGTCCAGACGAACCTGACCGTGGCCCGGGAGATCCTGACCCCCGGTTCCGGGCTGCACCCAGCAGTGGTGCGGGTGCCGGTGCGCGCGGAGACCGACAGCGAGATCGCGGCCGTGACGCTTGCGGTGAGCCTGACCCCGGGCACCCTCGTCCTGGCCGTGCACCGCGATCCGGTGGCGTTGTCGGTGCACGGCATGTACGCCGCCGACCCGGTGGCGGTCCGCCGGGACGTCGCCGAACTGGAACGGCGGGTGCTGGCCGCCATCCGCCCCGTCGACCACCCCGACGACGACCTGCCGGACAGCGGCCCGCCCGACGAGGGCCGGCCCGGCGAGAACCGGGACACCGAACCGCCCGATGACGATCCGGACGTGCCGCGGAGGTGGCGATGATCCTGCTCGACGTACTGCTCGTGGTCCTCGCGGGCGCGATGGTGACGGTGGTCTACCGGTTGGTGACCGGCCCGACCGACGCCGACCGGGCCGCCGCCCTGGACCTTGGCTTCTTCGTCTTCCTGGCGGCCGTCGCGCTGCTCGCCGCCCGACTGGACGCGCCGGCCCTGCTCGATCTGGTGCTTACCGGGACGCTTGTGAGCTTCCTGGCCACGGTGGCGATGGCCCGGCTGGTGGACCGGGGCAAGCGATGATCCGCACGACGGCGGCGTACGCCTTGTTGCTGCTCGGTACCGCGCTGATCGCGATCAGCGCGGTCGGGCTGATCCGGCTGCCGGACGTCTACAACCGGATGAACGCCGTCGCCAAGGCGGCCGGCCTCGGGCTGAGCCTCGTGCTGCTCGGCGTCCTGCTGCTGGTGCCTGGTGTGCGTACCACCGTGGTGGTGCTGGTGGCGATCGGCCTGCAACTCTTCACCGCGCCGGTCGGCGGCTACGCGCTGGCCCGGGCCGCGTACCGGGCCGGGGCGCCGCTGGCGCCGATCACCCGCTACGACCAACTCGGCGGCCGGGCCGGCGACGGCGACGGTCGGGCCGGGGATGGCCGGGCCGGGGATGGTCGGGCTGGCGACGGTCGGGCCGGGGATGGTCGGGCTGGCGACGATGCCGGCCGGACCGGCGAGCGCCAGGGGTGAGGAACGGGCGGTGCGCGCCGCGAGCGGGGCAGTGGGCGGCGGCCCCGCCGTCGATGGCGGTACACTGCGGGCATGGCCGGAGTCTTCCTGCTTCTTACCGGGCCGTGCTGATGCGCTGAAGGCGCGACAGCACGGCGGCCCCTCCTGCGTGAGGGGCTTTTTCGTGCCCGCCGCCGGCTGCGGGGTCCGTCGTCGGTTGCGGGGCGGGCCACCGAGGCAGCCACCAGACCAGCCAGCACGGACAGACTCCGCCGAGCGACGCGAGGAGAAGGCCATGACCGAAGCAGCTACCAGCGACACCCCACCATTCCGGTACACCGCCGTGCTGGCCGACGAGATCGAGCGCCGCTGGCAGGACACCTGGGAACGGGAGGGCAGCTTCCACGCGCCGAACCCGACCGGCCCGCTGGCCGACCCGGGCCACCCGCGCTTCGACGCGGAGAAGCTGTACGTGCTGGACATGTTCCCCTACCCGTCCGGGGCCGGGCTGCACGTGGGACACCCGCTGGGCTACATCGGCACCGACTGCTTCGCCCGCTACCAGCGGATGGCCGGGCGCAACGTGCTGCACGCGATGGGCTTCGACGCGTTCGGCCTGCCCGCCGAGCAGTACGCGGTGCAGACCGGTACCCACCCGCGGACCACCACCGAGGCCAACATCGAGCGGTACAAGGCGCAGCTGCGCCGGCTGGGACTGGCCCACGACAAGCGGCGTTCGGTGGCCACCATCGACACCGACTTCTACCGCTGGACCCAGTGGATCTTCCTGCAGATCTTCAACTCCTGGTACGACCGGGAAGCCGGCCGGGCCCGCCCGATCAGCGAGCTGATCGCCGAGTTCACCGCCGGCACCCGGCCCACCCCGGATGGCCGCCCGTGGGCCGAGCTGTCGCCCGCCGAGCGTCGCCAGGTCGTCGACGACCACCGGCTGGCGTACGTCTCGCAGGCGCCGGTCAACTGGTGCCCGGGGCTGGGCACCGTGCTGGCCAACGAGGAGGTCACCGCCGACGGCCGCTCGGAGCGCGGCAACTTCCCGGTCTTCAAGCGCAACCTGAAGCAGTGGATGATGCGGATCACCGCGTACGGCGACCGGCTCCTGGACGACCTGGACAAGCTGGACTGGCCCGAGCCGATCAAGCTGATGCAGCGCAACTGGATCGGCCGCTCCACCGGCGCGCACATCGACTTCCCGACCACGGTCACCCCGATCCGGGTGTTCACGACCCGGCCGGACACCATCTTCGGGGCCACCTACATGGTGCTGGCGCCGGAACACGAGCTGGTCGACGCGCTGGTCCCGGCGGCCTGGCCGGAGGGCACCCGCGAGGCGTGGACCGGCGGGCACGCCAACCCCCGCGCCGCAGTGGAGGCGTACCGCAAGGCGGCTGCGGCCAAGACCGACGTCGAGCGGCAGGCCGAGACCAAGGAGAAGAGCGGCGTCTTCACCGGCGGGTACGCCACCAACCCGGTCACCGGCGCGCAGATCCCGATCTTCATCGCCGACTATGTGCTGGCCGGCTACGGCACCGGCGCGATCATGGCAGTGCCCGCCCAGGACGAGCGGGACTGGGACTTCGCCGAGCTGTTCGAGCTGCCGATCGTGCGTACCGTGCAGCCGCCGGAGGGCTTCGACGGCAAGGCGTACACCGGGGAGGGGCCGGCGGTCAACAGCGCCGCGCCCGAGCGCGGCCTGGACCTGAACGGCCTGGGGGTGGCCGACGCGAAGGCCCGGACCATCGAGTGGCTCCAGGACAACGGCGCCGGCCAGGGCGCGACGACCTACCGGCTGCGGGACTGGCTGTTCAGCCGGCAGCGCTACTGGGGCGAGCCGTTCCCGATCGTGTACGACGCCGACGGTGCCGCCATCGCGCTGCCAGAGGAGATGCTGCCGGTCGAGCTGCCCGAGGTGGACGACTTCTCCCCGCGCACCTTCGACCCGGAGGACGCGAACAGCGACCCGGAGACGCCGCTGTCGCGCCGCCGCGACTGGGTGGAGGTGGAGCTGGACCTGGGTGACGGGCCCAAGCGCTACACCCGGGAGACAAACGTGATGCCGCAGTGGGCCGGCTCCTGCTGGTACGAGCTGCGCTACCTGGATCCGGCCAACGGCGAGCGGTTCGTCGACGCGGAGAACGAGCGCTACTGGATGGGTCCGCGCGCCGAGGGCGACTGCGGTGGCGTGGACCTGTACGTCGGCGGTGCCGAACACGCCGTGCTGCACCTGCTGTACGCCCGGTTCTGGCACAAGGTGCTGTACGACCTGGGCCACGTGTCGAGCTTCGAGCCGTTCCGCAAGCTGTTCAACCAGGGCTACATCCAGGCGTACGCGTACACCGACGCCCGGGGCGCGTACGTGCCGGCCGAGGAGGTCGCTGAGCGCGACGGCGGCTTCTTCCTGGGTGACGTCCAGGTCAACCGCGAGTACGGCAAGATGGGCAAGTCCCTGAAGAACGTGGTCACCCCGGACGAGATGTGCGCGGCGTACGGCGCCGACACGTTCCGGGTTTACGAGATGTCGATGGGCCCGCTGGAGGTGTCCCGCCCGTGGGAGACCCGGGCGGTGGTCGGCTCGTACCGGTTCCTGCAACGGGTCTGGCGGGCCATCGTCGACGAGCAGACCGGGCAGTCGCGGGTCACCGACGACCCGGCCGACGAGGCCACCCGGCGGCTGCTGCACAAGGTGATCGACGGCGTCCGGGGCGACATGGCGGGGATCCGGTTCAATACCGCGATCGCCAAGCTGATCGAGCTGACCAACGCGGTGACCCGGCTGAACCGGACCCCGCGTGAGGTGGCTGAGCCGCTGGTGCTGATGCTGGCCCCGGTCGCCCCGCACATCGCCGAGGAGCTGTGGCGGCGGCTGGGCCACGACACCTCGCTGACCTACGCCGATTTCCCGGTCGCCGACCCGGCCCTGCTGGTCGCCGAGACGGTCACCTACCCGGTGCAGGTCAACGGCAAGGTCCGCGGCCGGATCGAGGTCCCCGCCGACGCCGGCGAGGAGGACGTCCGCGCCCAGGCGCTGGCCGCAGTGGCCACCGTCCTGGCCGGCAAGGACCCCCGCAAGGTAATCGTCATCCCCACCCGCATGGTCTCCATCGTGCTGTAACCCCCACCCACCCCCACCCACCCCCACCCCCCTCCTGCCCCGTTGATCATGAGGTTGGCGGCAGTAGTTGATCTTCAAAGTGCCGCCAACCTCATGATCAACGCTGAGGTGGGGGTGGGGTGGGTGGGTGGGGTGGGTGGGGTGGGGGGTGGGGGGTGGTTAGGGGGTGCGGCGGGAGAGGGCGAGGGTGGTGATCAGGGCGGTCGCGACTGCCCAGGTGGCGTATGTGGTCCAGGCGCCGGCGACGGTGGCGGGGTAGGAACTGTCGAGCCACGCTGGGGGACCGGTCGGCTCGATTAACCGTTGCCAGGCCGGCACCGGCATGGCGTGCCGGAGCAGCGCGCTCCAGCGTTCGTCGTCGTTGACGGCGGTGGGCAGCAGGAGCAGCAGCGTCGCGGCGGTCACGATCGCGGGTGCGGTGTGCCGGATCAGCGCGGCCAGGGCCATGCCGACCAGCGCGCTGAGCGGCACCAGCAGCGCCGACGCGGCGATGCCCCGCAACGCGCCTGGGTCGCTGACCGACATCTCCGCGCCCACGTCGGCGAGGATCGCCTGCGACACCGCGAACGCCGTCGCCGCGCCCAGCACCCCGAGCAGGGTCAGTACGCCGGTCAGCACGGTCAGCTTGGCGGCGGCGACGGCACCGCGCCGGGGCACGGCCGCGAATGTGGTACGCAGCAGCCCGGAGGCGTACTCGCCGCCGATCGCCACCGCACCGACGCCGCTGGCCGCGAGCACGACGAACATCTGCGCCTCGGTCGGGAAGGCGTCCCAGAGCGGGGAACGTACCGCCCGGCGCTCGGCCGGCAGGTCCGGCCAGCCCGCGTGGGTGGCCAGCGCGGCGTGGACGGCGAGGCCGACCATGGCGAGCAGGAGCAGGGCGAAGGCAGCCCAGGTCGAACGGAGCGACCAGAGCTTGATCCATTCGGCGGCGAGCAGGTCGCGGTAGCGCGCCGGGTGGGTCCGGGTGCGCCCGGTGGTGGATGAGATCACCGTGGTCATCGTTTCTCCCCGGCGGTGTATTCGACGTCGGCTGCGGTGAGCGCCATGAAGGCCTCCTCCAGTGCGGCGGTACGGGGGGTCAGCTCGTGCAGCGGGATCCGCAGACCGAGGGCCAGTTCGGCGATCCGCTCGGCGGTCGGGCCGGTCACCGCAAGCGTCCCGTCCGGATCGGGCCGTACGGTTGCGCCCTCGGCGGTCAGCGCCGTCGCCAGCGCCGCCGGTTCGGGGGTACGGACGACCACCTCGGACCGACCGGCCCGGGCGGCGAACTCGGCCAGGGACTCGTCGGCGATCAGCCGCCCCCGGCCGATGACCACGAGTTGGTCGGCGCAGTGCTCCATCTCGCCCATCAGGTGACTGGAGACGAGGACGGTGCGACCCTCGGCGGCGAGCCGCCGGAACAGCCCCCGTACCCAGCGCACCCCCTCCGGGTCCAGCCCGTTGAAGGGCTCGTCGAAGAGCAGCACGGGCGGGTCACCGAGCAGCGCGGCGGCGATGCCGAGGCGCTGCCGCATGCCGAGCGAGAAGCCGCCGATCCGGCGGCCGGCGGCGCGGTCGAGGCCGACCTGGCCCAGCACCTCGTCGACCCGCCCGCGCCCGATGCCGTTGCTGCACGCCAGGCCGGCCAGGTGGGCGCGGGCGCTGCGCCCACCGTGCACGTCGCTGGCATCGAGCAGCGCGCCGGCGTGCCGTAACCCCCGGGGAAGGTCCCGGAACCGGACGCCGCCGACCGTGGCGGTGCCGCTGGTCGGGGTGGTCAGCCCGAGGATCATGCGCAGGGTGGTGGACTTGCCGGCGCCGTTGGGGCCGAGGAAGCCGGTCACGTGGCCCGGCCGGACGGTCAGGGTCAGCCCGTCGACGGCGGCAGTTCGGCCGTACCGCCTGGTCAGGGCTCGGAGTTCGATCATGTCTTCCACGCTGCCCGGCGGCGGGCCGGCCGGCGTCGCCCCGGCGGCCACACCGGGGCGTGCGGTGGTGGCCTGCGGGCGTACGCCCGTGGGCCGATGCCCCCGACGTGCCTGGCTGGATACCGTGTGCCCGTGGAAGCCGCCGCCCCGAGCCGGTCGCGGACCGCCCTGTCGGTGGTCCGGGCGGTGCTGGTCTGGGCCGGGGTGGCCGTCCTGCCACTGCTCTGGTCCCGGGCACCGGTCGTACCGAACAGCGGTGCCGGGCTCGGCGTGATGGGCTGGTGGTTGCCCGAGCGGTACCTGGTGCCGCTGCTGATCGTGGCCCTGCCTGCGGCGTTGCTGCGCCGCCGCCCGCTGACCGGGCTGGGGCTGATGCTGATCGGGGCGACGCTGACCAGCGCCACAGTGCACGGCGGGGACCTGCGATATCTCGGCCAGCTCTTCACCGTGCAGTTCCTCGCCGTTGACGCGGCGCTGGGCGTGGTCGCCGCGAACCGGTCCCGCCGGGTGTCCGGGCTCGCCGCCGCCGTGGTGTTGGTGGCGCAGATCCTGGTGGCCTTCGTCAACAGCGGAGTCGAGCCGGTGAACCAGGCCGGCCTGACCATACTGATGGTGGTGACCGCCTGGGCGCTCGGCAATTCGGCACGGACGCGGCGGGAGCACGCCGCCACCATGCGGGAGCACGCCGCAGCCGAGGCGGTCACCGCGGAACGGCTGCGCATCGCCCGCGAGCTGCACGACATGGTGGCGCACAGCATCGGCGTGATCGCCATCCAGGCGGGCGTGGGGGCCCGGGTGATCGACACCCAGCCGGCGCAGGCCCGGGCCGCGCTGGCCACCATCGAGGCGACCAGCCGGGACACCCTGGCCGAGCTGCGGCGTACCCTCGGCGCCCTGCGTCGCGGTGTGGGGGAGGCGGCGTCGCTGGCCCCGACCCCCGGCCTGGCGGAGCTGGACCGCCTGGTCGCGGCGGCGGCCGACGCCGGGGTCCGGGTCGAGTTGCGCCGGTACGGCGACCGCCCGGTCCCGCCGGAGGTCGGCCTCGCCGCGTTCCGCATCATCCAGGAAGGACTCACCAACGTGGTACGCCACGCGGGCGTCGACGCCTGCCGGGTCACCGTGTCCTGTGCCGACGAGGTCACCGTCGAGGTGATCGACGACGGCCGGGGCGGCACAATCGGCGGCGAGGGACACGGGCTGATCGGCATGCGGGAACGGGCCCTGGCCCTCGGCGGCCAGTTCCGGGCCGGGCCGCGACCCGAGGGCGGCTTCCAGGTGACTGCCCGACTGCCGGTCCGCACGCCGACCGGCAACGATCAGCCTGTTGGCGGGGACCAGCTGGGCGCGGCGGTGCGGCCGTGAGCATCCGCGTGTTGCTCGTCGACGACCAGCCGTTGGTCCGGGCCGGGTTGCGGGTGTTGATCGCCGACGTGCCGGACATCGAGGTGGTCGGTGAGGCCGCCACCGGCGCCGAGGCGGTGCGCCTGACCCGCGAGATCGCGCCCGACGTGGTGCTGATGGATTTGCGGATGCCCGGCACGGACGGCATCCAGGCGACCCGGGCGATCACCGCGGCGGGCGGCCCGACCCGGGTGCTTGTGCTCACCACCTTCGACGACGACGAGCACGTGCACGGTGCCTTGCGCGCCGGGGCGAGCGGCTTCCTGGTCAAGGACATGGCGCTGGACGACATCCTCGCCGCGATCCGGGTGGTCGCCGCCGGAGACGCGCTGCTCGCACCGGGGGTGACCCGCCGGCTGATCGCCGAGTTCGCCCACCGGCCGACCTCGGTACGCCGGTCGCGGTCCCTCACCGGGATCACCGACCGGGAACGGGAGGTGCTCACCCTGGTCGGCCAGGGCCTGTCCAACGCCGAGATCGCCGACCGGCTCTTCATCAGTACGGCGACCGCGAAGGCGCACGTGGCCCGGCTGTTCAGCAAGCTCGGTGTCCGGGACCGGGTGCACCTGGTCATCGCCGCCTACGAGGCCGGCCTGGTCAGCATCACCGGCCCAACGGACCGATAGCCGATCGCGCACGACGCCAGATCCACCCGTGGTAGGTGGGTCGGTCGAGCACCCGGATCACGCGGAACAGGATCGGCCTGGTGAACTGCACGCTGGCCTCCCGACCCACGCGGAGCAGGTCGCCGGCCTTCGGTAGCGGCGCGGTAGGTCTTTTACCCGGTCCCGGGCGCTCGGCCGCGCTCATCGCAGCCAGCCGAGGAACCTGCGGTGCAGCGCACCGGCGGGAGCCCAGCTCAGGTCCTGCGTCGCGGATACCAGATGCGACGCCAAGTAGATCGACAGGGACACCGGAGCGCCGTCGTACTCGGCCAGTAGCTCCCGGCGGCGGATGCGGCAGGGCCACGGTTCATCGCATCCTGCGCAGGTCCAGGTCGGCATGACCGGCCCGTGTGCCGTCATGACGCGTGCTCCGGCCAGTGCCCCCGATTGATCGGCACCCGGTGCCGGACCGGGCAGGGCAGATCGCGTCCGCACCGGCAGTTCACCCGTTTCAGGATGTGGTTCCAGGTCGGCCGATGCCGTCGCGCCAGCGTGCGCGCCACGCCAAGCAGATACTCGTCGTACGTCACGTGCCGGGACATGTCCACTCCCTCGCGTTCGCCACGAGTTGGGGTGCCGGGGCAGTCGTCAACGACCCGAAGGGGGATCACGGGTGCGCGTTGCCGCCTGCCCCAGCGTCCGGGATGTACCCGGAGGGTGAGTCGTCCCTTGTTTGCCGACGAGGGTCGCCTCCGTTTCAACATACGATGCTTAGTATCTAATGAGCAAGACTTGAAACGCCTAGTACTTGATGTCATAAGCGAACGGTGGTCAGATGGTGGTGCCGACGAGGGAGAACCGCCATGTCAGTGACGCCGTACTACGAGCGCATCGCCAGTGAGATTCGTGACCGGATCAAGTCCGGTGATCTCAAGCCGGGCGACAAGTTGCCGTCAATCTCCCAACTCTGCGCCCACTACGGCGTCTCCACCCAGGTCATTCGCTCCGCCATGCTGACCCTTCGGGCGGAGGGCCTGGTCGAGGGTCACCAGGGCCGGGGCGTCTTCGTCAAGGAGCCGGGCATCGACCGCGACTCTGCCTAGAAGAAGGGACGGACTCGGGGCGGGCTTGCGCTGGCACCCACGAGGCTGATGCCTTGGAGCACTCCAGCGCCCGTTGTCGTGCCTCGCGACACGACCCGCGTCCTCAGCCGCCGGTGGCCTTGGGCGGGATGCTGGCGCGGGTTCGTTCGGCGCGCCACCAGCGGGCGATCAGGACCGCGCTGGCGATGAAGCCGAGTGACGCCGGGGCGGCGGCGAACCAGTTGATGGTGCCGGGGGAGGTGACGGCGGCACCGATCGCCGCGTAGCCGAACGTGGTGGGGACGGAGGCGATCACGCTGCCGGCGAGGAACGGCAGCAGCCGGGCACCGGTGGTGCCGTAGCCGTAGCTGACCAGGCCGAAGCCGGAGATGGGCAGCAGTCGTACGGTCATCACGCCGAGCACGCTCTGCCTGGTGAACCAGCCGTCGAGGCGGGCCAGCCGGCCGCGTACCCGTTCGGCGACGAACTCCCGCCCGAGCAGCCGGCCCACGGCGAAGCCGATCGCCGCCGCCAGCAACGCGGCGCCCAGCGCGTACCCGGCACCCGCCAGCGGGCCGAAGATCGCCCCGGCGGCGAGCGTGATGAAGGTACGCGGCACCAGCGCGATCAGCAGCAACGCCCCGCCGAGGATGGCCGCGACCGGGGCGAACGAACCCAACCGGTCGGCCAGTCGCGGCAGCGCCGCCGGGTCCGGATGCGGCCCGACCAGTAGAAACAGCCCGAACCCGGCGAGCAGGAACAGCAGCATTCCGAACCGGAGCGCTGACCGTCTGCCGGAGAGCAGCCGCCGGACGGCGGAGATCATGCCCTGGCGGCAGCCGCCACCGCGGTCCGGCGCTCGGCCCGCAGCCGGTCGGCCCAGGTGTCGTCGAGCGGCGGAAGCTGGTGCGCGCCGGTCGCCCAGCGCAGCAGCAGGTCGGCAAGGGCCGGGTTGCGGGCCAGCGCCGGTCCGTGCGAGTACGTGCCGAGCAGCTTGCCGCGCCACGCCCCCTCGGTGGCGCCGTCGTTGCCCACCCCGGTGGTCACCCGGGCCAGCGGTGCCGCGCCGGGGCCGAGTCGGGTGCGACCACCGTGGTTCTCGAAGCCGGTCAGCGGCGGCAGGCCCAGCCGGGCGTCGATGTCCCCGGCCAGCTCGCCGACGGCACGGCTGGGGCCCCGGTCCGAGCTGATGTCGAGCAGTTCCAGTCCGCGGTACTGGGTGCCCTTGGCAAAGAACGAGGTGCCGAGCAGCTGGTAGCCGGCGCAGACGCCGAACACCACCGAGCCCTGGGCCACCGCCCGGTGCAGCCCGCCGTCGGCGAGTAGCCGTTGCGCGCCGAGCGCCTGCGGCCCGTCCTCGCCGCCGCCGATCAGGTAGATGTCGGCGGTGTTGGGCAGCTGCTGGTCGGAGCGGACCTCCAGCACCTCGACCCGGAAGCCGCGCTGGCGCGCCCGCCGGGCCAGGATCAGCACGTTGCCCCGGTCGCCGTAGGTGGAGAGCAGGTCGGGGTAGATCCAGACGATGCGCAGGCTCTCAGTTGACACGGTCCAACTCCGCTCGGATGTCCTGGAACGCGGTGTAGTTCGCGATGACCTCCAGGCGGCCCGGTGGCACCGCCCGGACGGCCTCGTCGAAGGTGCGTACGTGCTGGAACGGCACGTCGTTGACGTCCAACCGGACCGCCAGGTCGTACGCCCGGTCGCCGGTGATGAGCACTTGGCGACCGCGCAGTGGCGCGAAGTCGACGTCGAAGAGCCAGGAGGTGTCCAGGCCGTCGGGGTCACGGGCGTTGATGGAGAGCAGGGTGGGTGCCTCGTCGGCCATGTCGAACGCCTCCAGCCAGCTGGCCGGATTCTTGGCCAGCAGCAGGCGTACGGTGCGTCCGTCCCGCACCACCTGCGCGTACCGGCCGGCGACCGAGGTGACGTCGGCCAGGCGGGGAACCGCGTCGAACGGGCGTACGCCGAACTCGGCCGCGACCGCCAGTGCGGTGGCCGCGTTGCCGACGTTTACCTTGCCGGGTAGCTGGAGCTTGACCTTGTACCAGGCGCCGGTGGGGTCGAGCACACCCTCGTCGTCCACTGTCCACTGCGGGTCGGGCCGGCGCAGCGGGCAGCCGGTGCACCACCACTGCTCACCGGAGCGCTGGATGGTCGAGCCGCACTCGGGGCAGACCCACGAGTCGTCGTGCCAGCGTTGGCCGGCGGAGAACCAGGTGACGTGCGGTGGGGTGATCCGCTGGTCGTGCGCGGCCGGCGGGGTGGCGGCCCAGACCACCATCGGGTCGTCGGCGTTGGCGACGATGCGGATGTCCGGGTGGCGGACCAGCGCCGCGCGCCAGAGCTGCGCCATCATGGCGACCTCCTTGGCCCGGTCCAGCTGGTCGCGGGAGAGGTTGAGCAGCGCCACCACGTGCGGGTCGGTCGCCTCGATCACCTGCGCCAGGTAGTGCTCGTCGACCTCCAGCACCGCGTACGGCGTGCTGCCGGCCTTGGCCAGCGCGGAGGTGTGCCCGGTGGGCATGTTGGCGCCGAACGAGTTGGTGGCGACCCGGCCGAGTGCGCTGACCGCGGCGGCGGCCAGTCGGGTGGTGGTCGTCTTGCCGTTGGTGCCGGAGATGAGCGCGATGGCCCGACCGGCGGAGAGGTGGGCGAGCAGGTCCGGGTCGATCTTGAGGCCGAGCCACCCACCGATCACCGAGCCGTCGCCACGGCCCGCGGCCCGGGACAGTGCCGCGGCGGTCCGTGACACGGAGGTGGCCACCTTCGCCCGCAGGGGCATCTTCGCGTCCGTCACGCGAGCGAGGTTACCGGACCAGTGGACCGGCCAGATCGCGACCGACGACGATCCGTCCGGTCCGGCTCCCCGTGGCGCTCGGCCCGCCGCCGTCGGCCGACCGGAGTCGATCTATGTCGGATAGCGGACCGCGCCGGGGGCCGGCCCGGCCCCTCCACTCCGCCCCACCCGCGTTGACGTGCGGTTTTGTGGGCGGGCGCGGCGCGAAACGCGGTCGATTCTGGTTGCGGGTGGAGGGAAGTGGAGTAGAGTGGGGCGCATTGGTGAGGCCGGGAGGGCCCACCGGCCCGGGGGGTCAGCGGCGCGCGAACGCCGCTAGAAGGGCGAGGGGGGTTGGGCCGATGTTTCTCGGCACCCACACTCCGCGCCTGGACGACAAGGGCCGGTTGATCCTGCCGGCCAAGTTCCGGGATGAGCTGGCGGGGGGTGTCGTGATCACCAAAGGGCAGGAGCGCTGTCTCTACGTCTTCCCGACGCCTGAGTTCCAGCACATCGCGGAGCAGTTGCGCGCACAGCCGATGACGCACAAGGCCGCCCGGGCCTACAGCCGGGTGTTCTTTGCCAGCGCGCACGACGAAGTCCCAGACAAGCAGGGCCGGGTGACCATCCCGGCGCACCTGCGCTCATACGCGGGGCTCGACCGGGACCTGGTGGTCATCGGCGCGAGCACCCGGGTGGAGATCTGGGACAAGGTCGCCTGGGAGACCTACCTCGCCGAGAGCGAAGACGACTTCGCCGACATCGAGGAAGGGGTGCTGCCAGGCGGTCTGTAGGGCGTGGCGACGCCCCGACGTACTGCGAGATCTCCAGCCGCTTTCGAGTTCCTGGCATCCCTTCCCCGGTGCCAGGCGCACGATCCGACACGGCGGGCCGGTGGGCCCGCCGCCCGGGCGGGAGCGGATGGGGATCTGGCGGTACGACGGCACGGCGTCGCCCGACGAGCAGGACGCGGGAACGAGATCGGGTCAACAGTGGGGGTCGACATGGGGGAGCTACGCGGCACGCATGTGCCGGTGCTGCTTGAGCGGTGTCTCGAGCTGTTGGCCCCCGCGCTGAGCCGGGGCGGGCGCACCGTCCACGTCGACGCGACCCTGGGGCTGGCCGGCCACGCCGAGGCAGTGTTGCAGGCCCACCCGGAGACCATCCTGGTCGGCCTGGACCGGGACACCGAGGCCCTCGCCCACGCGCGGGTACGGCTGGCCCGGTTCGCCGACCGGATCCACCTGGAGCACGCCGTCTACGACGAGTTGCCCGAGGTGCTGGACCGGCTGGGCTATCCCACCGTGGACGGCGTCCTGTTCGACCTGGGTGTCTCCTCGTTGCAGCTCGACGCGCCCGACCGCGGGTTCGCGTACGCGCAGGACGCGCCGCTGGACATGCGGATGGACCAGACCCGGGGGGTGACCGCCGAAGAGGTGGTCAACACGTACGCCCACCCGGATCTGGCCCGGGTGCTTCGGGTGTACGGGGAGGAGAAGTTCGCCGGCCGGATCGCCTCGGCGATCATCCGGGAACGGGAACGCGCCCCGATCACCTCGTCGGCGCGGCTCGCCGAGCTGGTCCGGGAGTCGATTCCGGCACCTGCCCGACGAACAGGCGGACACCCGGCAAAGAGAACGTTTCAGGCTTTACGGATCGAGGTAAACAGGGAACTGGCAGCGCTGGAGACGGCGTTGCCGGCCGCTCTGGACCGGCTTTCCGTCGGCGGTCGCCTGGTGGTCCTCTCCTACCACTCGCTGGAGGATCGGCTCACCAAACAGGCGCTCGCCGACCGGGTCCGGAGCACCGGTCCGGTCGACCTCCCGGTCGAACTGCCCGGGTCAGAACCGACGTTCCGGCTGCTCAGCCGGGGCGCGGAGCTGCCTGGGGAGGAGGAGGTCGCCGCGAACCCGCGCGCCGCTTCGGTGCGGCTGCGGGCCGCGGAACGGATCGACCCACAGGCTCGGCCGCAGGGGCGTACCGACCGCGAACGGTATCGCCGCCGGGTCAACGGGATGCACCAACCGGGGAGGGGATCGGCCGCCGGATCCAGCACGGATCCGCGGCAGATGCCGGGGGACACGGACGAAGAGGGGGAGGGAATATGAGCGAGAAGAAGCGCCGGGACGTCGTCGGCGCGGGGCAGCGCGTACCGCGGTCGGGGGGCCGGATCGCGGCGGAGCGGGCCAGGGGGGCCGGGCCGGACGCCCGCGCCGAGCGGGTGAGCCGGCTGGCGGAGACTCGCGCCCGGGGGGCGCGCGAGTTTCCGACCCAGGGCAGCGCCGCGTTGCGGCCGGTCGAGCGGCCCGCCGCCGCCGAGCCGCAGCGGGCCGAGTCGCCGCGGCTGCGGGTCGCGCCGCCGGCGCCGGTGCGGGTGCCCCGGGCGCCCTTCGCGGCGCTTGTGGTGCTGCTGGTCGTCGGTGGGGTGCTGGGCATCCTGGTGGTCAACACGAAGATCAACGAGAACGCCTTCCGGCTGTTGGAGTTGCAGGAGCAGCAGGCCAAGCTCGACCTGGAGCAGCAGCAGCTGAAGAAGCAGATCGCCGACGCGGAGGCGCCGGGCAACCTGGCGGCTCAGGCCCGCAAGCTGGGGCTGGTCGAGGCCGGCGAGCCCGCGTACATCCGGCTGCCGGACGGCAAGCTGATCGGCGTACCGCAGCCAGCCAGCGGGCAGCCGTCCCTCGCGAGCCAGTCGGGCACGGAGGGGTAGACCGTGTCATCGAGGTCGGAGGAACCGCGCCGGGACGCCACAGGCTCCCGGCGCGGTTCGTCCCGTGGGACGCCCGAGCGGGGCGGCGCGGGAAACCGCAGTGACCAGTCGGGTCTCGGTGGCATCTCCGACGCCCGCTCCTACACGCCGCGCGGTCGTACCCTGCGCGAGGACGGCCCGGCCGCCGCCGGCCGGGCCGAACAGCGCCGCACCCCGCGCAGCAGCCGGTCGCAGGATCCGTTCCGGCCGGCGCTACAGGTCCTCGACGGCGGTCGGTCCGGCGGCAACCGCCAGTCCGGCACGACCCGTCGGGACGGCGGCGCCGGGCGGACCACTGTGGTCCGTACCGTCACCGATCGCTCGCGTCGCGAGGAGCCGACGACCACCGAGCGGCGCGCTGGTGGCGGTGAGTCGCGGCGTAGCGCGGGCGGCCGGCAGCCCCGGCGCGGCGACCGGCCGGCCGCACGCCGGCCCTCCCGCAAGCGGCCCGCACCGCCCAAGCTCGCCGATCCGGGCCGCCGGCTGCGGCTGGGCACCGCGCTGGCGATGGCCGTCTTCGTCGCGATCGGCATCCGGCTGGTCGTGCTCCAGACCGTCGACACCCCGGCGTACGCCGACGGCGGCGTGGCCGACCGGCTGCACACCGTGCAGCTGCCCGCGCCGCGCGGCGCGATCTACGACCGGGACGGTGCCGCCCTGGCGCACAGCGTCGAGGCGCGCTACGTCTACGCCGACCCCACTCAGGTGGAGGACATCGAGGCCACCGCCCAGCGGCTCTCCCCGCTGCTCGGCGTCCCAGCCTCCAAGCTGGCCGAGAAGATGCAACCCCGCAAGCGCAACGGCGTCGACTCGCAGTTCGAGTACCTGGCCCGGGGGGTGGACATCGACCGGGCCCGCGAGATCGCCGCGCTGGACCTGCCCGGCATCCGTACCCAGCGGGACGAGCGGCGCGAGGTGCCCGGCGGCGACCTGGCCGCCAACCTGCTCGGCTTCACAAGTGTCGACATGATCGGCCTGGAAGGGTTGGAGGCCCGCTACGACGACCTGCTGCACGGCGAGGACGGCGAGCGGACGTTCGAGATGGGCCTCGGCGCGCCCATTCCCGGCGGATACAGCCGTACCACCCAGGCCAAGCCGGGCAGCTCGATCGTGCTGACCGTCGACCGTGACCTACAGTTCATGACCCAGCGGATCCTCGCCGAGCAGGCCCGGGCGGCGCAGGCCAGCACCGCTGCGGCGGTGGTGCTGGACGTGCGTACCGGCGAGGTGCTGGCGCAGGCCAGTCACCCGACCTACAACGCGGCGACGCCGCAGGCCAGCGAGCCGACCGACCGGGAGGACGCGGCCACCAGCTTCGTGGTCGACCCGGGCTCGGTGCACAAGGCGATCACGTTCGGGGCGGCCCTCCAGGAGGGGGTGATCACCGAGGACACCTCGTTCCCGGTGGCCAATTCCGTAGTCATGGGCGACACCCCGTTCACCGACACCCACTTCGCGAACGGCCGGCGGATGAGCGTGGCCGGGATGATGGCGTACTCCTCCAACGTCGGCACCATCGAGATCGCCGACAAGCTCGGCCAGGAACGCCTGATCGACTACCAGCGGCGGTTCGGGCTGGGTGAGCCGACCGGGGTGGGCATGCCCGGCGAGGCGAGCGGCCGGCTGCTGCCGCCGGAGGAGTGGAGCGGCTCGTCGTACGGCTCGGTGCCGATCGGGCACAGCGTCGACGCCACCCCGTTGCAGATGGCCGCCGCGTACGCCGCCATCGCCAACGACGGCACGTACGTCCAGCCGCACCTGGTCAAGGAGACCATCGATCCGAAGGGCAAGCGGACCCCGGCCGAGCCACCGGCCACCCGTCCGGTGCTCAGCCCGGAGAACGCCAAGGCGCTGCGGACGCTGTTGGAGGCGGTCACCACCGTGGACAAGGCCACCGGGCTGGCAGCCGCGGTCCCCGGTTACCGGGTCGCCGGCAAGACCGGCACCGGCTGGCGGTTGGTGGACGGCAAGAAGCAGCCCGGCAACGTCGCCTCGTTCATCGGGATGGCACCGGCCGAGAACCCGCAGTACGTGATCGCGGTCTTCGTGCACAGTCCGGGTGGTGGCGGTGGCGAGGTGGCAGCCCCGGCGTTCCGGGAGATGATGACCTTCACCCTGCGTCACTTCAAGGTGCCGCCCTCGACCGAGCCGGCCCCGAAATTCACCGTCTTCCCCTAGCGGACGGTTCCCTCCACCGGCCACGCCGATCGTCGATCGTCGCGTGGCGCTCGTCGTACCCCTTTGCCGAGACGCCTGCGGCCTGCGGTCTGAGTCCCCGGAGACGGAGATTCAGGCGCGCCGTGCAGCCGGGAGCGAGCGACCGGGTAGGGTCTGACGCCGTGCGCGGCAATCCTCGTCCCCGTACCGTGACCGGAATCCGGCTCGGTGACCTGGCCGCCCGGCTCGCCGTGGCGCCTCCAACCAGCGACGACCCGGTGGTGACCGGGGTGACCCACGCCAGCGGCGAGGTCCGCCCCGGCGATCTGTACGCCGCCCTGCCCGGTGCCCGCCGGCACGGCGCGGAGTTCGCCGCCGAGGCGGCGGCGGCTGGCGCGGTCGCCCTGCTGACCGATTCGACCGGTGCGGAGCTGGCCGCCGAGACGGGACTGCCCGTCCTGGTGGTGGCCGATCCGCGTGCGACGCTCGGCCCGCTCGCCTCGGCCGTCTACGGCGACCCGACCGCGGAACTGGTCGTGATCGGGGTGACCGGCACCGCAGGCAAGACCTCCACGGCGTACCTGGTCGAGTCGGGGTTGCGGGCCGCCGGGCACGTCACCGGCCTGATCGGCACCGTGGAGACCCGCCTCGGCGATCTGGTGGTGGAAAGCGTCCGGACCACGCCCGAGGCCACCGACCTGCACGCGATGCTGGCCGCCGCCCGGGAGCGGGGAGTGACCGCGGTGGTCATGGAGGTCTCCAGCCACGCGCTGGCGATGGGCCGGGTCGGTGGGGTTCGGTTCACCGTGGGTGGCTGGACCAACTTCGGCTCCGACCACCTCGACTTCCACGCCGACGCCGCGGACTACTTCGCCGCCAAGGCCCGGTTGTTCGACGGCCGCTGCGCCGTCGAGGTGCTCAACCAGGACGACCCGGCGCTGAAGGCGCTGTTCAAGCCGGAAACGGTCAGCTTCTCGGCGGCCGGCGATCCGGCCGCCACCTGGTGGGCCGGGGACGTCAGCGGTGAGGGGTACGCCCAGCGGTTCACCGCACACGGTCCGGACGGGCTGACGCTGCCAGCTGCGGTGGCGCTGCCCGGTCGGCACAACGTGTCGAACGCGCTGCTCGCCATCGCCGTCCTGGTCGCCGCCGGGATCGATCCGGCGGTCGCGGCCGAGGGGGTGGCCGCCTGCGGCGGGGTGCCCGGCCGGCTGGAGTCGGTGGGCGTGGCTGGCGGGGTGCGCGGGGTGGTCGACTACGCGCACAAGACCGACGCTGTCGTGGCCGTGCTGGCCGCGCTGCGGGAACTCAGCGCCGGCCGGCTGATCTGTGTGATCGGCGCGGGCGGCGACCGGGACCGGGGCAAGCGGCCGTTGATGGGCGCCGCGGCCGCGAAGGGAGCCGACGTGGTGGTGGTGACCGACGACAACCCGCGCACCGAGGAGCCCTCGGCGATTCGCGCCGAGGTGCTCGCCGGGGCGCACGGAGCCGGTGCGCCGGCCCGGATCGTCGAGGTGGCCGGGCGCCGCGCGGCGATCGACGAGGCGGTGCGGTTGGCTGCGCCCGGCGACGTGGTGGCGGTGCTCGGCAAGGGGCACGAGCGCGGCCAGGAGGTCGGTGGCGAGGTGCATCCCTTCGACGACGTGACCGAACTCGCGGACGCGCTGCGGCTCCGCTTCGGCAACCTCAGCCAGAGCGACGACGCCGAGGGCGGCCGGGGCGCCGAGCCCGAAGGCGGCCGGCACGGTGCCCTTGAGAGCGGCCGGCACGGTGCCCTTGAGGGGGGCCGGCACGGTGGGCTTGAGGGCGGCCAGCGCGGCGAGGCCGACGGCGGTCTGGCGGGCGGGCGATGATCCCGCTGAGTCTGGCCGAGGTCGCGTCGGCCGTCGACGGGCGGCTGGTGGCCGCCGACCCCGAGGTGCGCGTCACCGGCAGCGTCGAGTTCGACTCCCGCAAGGTCACCCCGGGTGGGCTCTTCGTCGCCTTCGCCGGGGAGAAGGCGGACGGGCACGACTTCGCCACCGGGGCGGTCGAGGCCGGTGCGGCGGCGGTGCTGGGCACCCGCGAGGTGCCCGGAGTGCCGATGGTCCTGGTCGCCGACGCGCTGACCGCGATGGCCCGGCTGGCCCGCGCCGTGGTGGACCGGCTGCCCGAGCTGACCGTGATCGGGCTGACCGGCTCCTCCGGCAAGACCACCACCAAGGATCTGATCGCCCAGCTCGCCGCGCGGCTCGGCGAGACGGTGGCACCGCCCGGGTCGTTCAACAACGAGCTGGGGCACCCGTACACCGCGTTGCAGGCCGGCCCGACGACGCGCTACCTGGTGCTGGAGAAGGGTGCCCGGGGCATCGGCCACGTGCGGTACCTGTGCGAGGTGGCGCCGCCGCGCATCTCCGTGGTGCTCAACGTCGGCGTGTCCCACATCGGCGAGTTCGGCTCCCAGGAGAACATCGCGCTGGCCAAGGGCGAGCTGGTGGAGGCGCTGCCGGCCGACGGGCTGGCGGTGCTCAACGCCGACGACCCCCGGGTGGACGCCATGGCAGCCCGGACGACAGCCCGGGTGGTCCGCTACGGCGAGGCGGCGCACGCCGACGTGCGGGCCGAGGACGTGACGCTTGACGAGCGGGGGCGGCCCGCGTACACCCTGGTGACGCCGGAGGGCCGCGCGCCGGTGCGACTCGGGCTGACCGGACGGCACCAGGTTTGGAACACCCTGGCCGCCGCGGCGGTGGCCCGGGAACTGGGTATGCCGCTGACCGAGCTGGCCATCGCGCTCGGTGCGCTCGGGCTGGTCTCCACCCGCCGGATGGACGTCTTCGAGCGCGCCGGCGGGGTGACCGTGATCGACGACTCGTACAACGCCAACCCGGCGTCGATGGCGGTGGCGCTGCGGGCGCTGGCCGGCGTCGGCGCCGGACGGCGTACCGTCGCGGTGCTCGGCTACATGGCCGAGCTGGGCGAGTTCGAGGCGCAGGGGCACGCCGAGGTCGGCCGGCTCGCGGCCGAGTTGGGCGTCGACCGGCTGCTCGTGGTCGGCGAGGCGGCGGCGTCGATCCATCACGGGGCGACATCGGTAGGGAACTGGGGAGGAGAATCGGTGCTGCTCACCGATCAGGCGGCGGCCGTCGAGGTGCTGCGCAGCGAACTACGGCCGGGCGACGTCGTCCTGGTGAAGGGGTCCCGGTACCGGACCTGGGAGGTGGCCGACGCGCTGCGTGCCGACGCCGTCGCCGACGAGCCGGCGGAACCGACGGCCGGGGGTGGCGCGGCGTGAGAGCCGTCATCGTGGCCATCGGGGTGGCCTTCCTCGTCTCGCTGTTCTGCACCCCGATCGCGATCCGGGTCTTCACCCGGCTGAAGGCGGGCCAGCCGATCCGGGCCGAGGGCCCGCAGATGCACCAGGGCAAGAAGGGCACCCCGACCATGGGCGGCGTGGTGTTCATCCTCGCCACCGTGATCGCGTACGTCGCCGGCCACCTGGCGCTGACCACGCTGCCGGACGCGCAGATCGCCCAGGTCGAGCCGACCATCACCGCGCTGGTGCTGCTCGGACTGATGGTCTTCTGTGGCGCGGTCGGCTTCATCGACGACTTCCTGAAGGTACGCAAGCGGCACAGCGGTGGCCTTAGCGCGCGCGGCAAGCTGCTCGGCCAGATCCTGGTCGGTGCGGTCTTCGGCGTGATCGCGCTCTGGTTCCCGTCCACCATGACCGACGCCAGCGGCGAGGTGACCAACACCGAGACGGTCGGCAGCACGACGTTGAGCTTCATCCGGGACATCCCGGCGCTGGACGTCACCAAGATCGGCGCGGTGATCATCTTCATCTTCGTGGTGATGGCGGCGACCAACGGGGTGAACCTCACCGACGGGCTCGACGGCCTGGCCACCGGGGCGTCGGTGATGGTGCTCGGTGCGTACGCGGTGATCGCGTTCTGGCAGTACCGGCACTGGTGCGCCGACCCGTCGTACACCGCCAACCCGAACAACTACTGCTACACGGTCCGGGACCCGTTGGAGATCGCGTTGATCGCCGGGGCCGCCGCCGGGGCCTGCGTGGGCTTCCTGTGGTGGAACACCTCGCCGGCCCGGATCTTCATGGGCGACACCGGCGCGCTCGGCCTCGGTGGCCTGATCGCCGGCATGGCGATGTCGACCCGGACGATCCTGCTGCTGCTGATCATCGGCGGCCTCTTCGTGATCATTACGATGTCGGTGGTCATCCAGATCATCTCCTTCAAGACCACAGGCAAACGCGTCTTCCGCATGTCCCCCCTCCAGCACCACTTCGAGCTCGCCGGCTGGAGCGAGGTCAACATCGTGGTGCGGTTCTGGATCATCGCCGGCATCGGCGTGGCCATCGCCCTGGGCCTCTTCTACAGCGACTTCCTCGCCAACATGGGCTGACCCCGCACCCCTCGCGGTTGATCATGAAGTTATTGCCAGCCCCGACCGGCGTGTCGCGGCGATAACTTCATGATCGCCGGGAAAAGGGGGGTGGGGGTGGGGGCAAGTGCGACACGCCGGTCGGGGCGTACCGGGGGTGTCGAGTCGTGGTAGCAGCGATGATGGCGGTGTGGGGGAGGGACGAGCGGGGCCCGGCGCGGCGGGCAAGGGTGGCGGGAAGTTGGCCGCTGCCGGGTCGGGCGGCGCGGTAGGGACCGAGGAGGCGGCGCCGACCGGAGGCTCGGGCGGTAGCCCGCGCTCAGCCGGATCCGGCACCGGCGGCACCCGGACGGCAGAGCCGGGCGCGGGTGGCGCGACGCCGGAGAGTGGCCCGTGGCGCGGGCTGGACGCGGTGGCCGGACTGGCCGCCCTGCGTGGGCTGCTGGCCCGGCCGCTGGCCTCCTACCATCTGCTGCTGGCCAGCACCGGGCTGCTGCTGTTGATCGGCCTGACCATGGTCTTCTCGGCCACCAGCGTGCGCGACTACGCCGAGGGCGGGAACGCCTCGGCGTCCCTGACCAGGCAGGGCATCTTCGCCTTCATCGGCATCGTGGCGTTCTGGGCCTGCCAGCGGCTGCCGGCCCGCACCTACCGGGCACTGGGCCGGCCCGCGCTGGCCGTGGCGGTGGGGGTGCTGGTGCTGTTGAACCTGCTGGTGGCCTACGGGCGGTTGACCGACGGCCCGCCACGCATCGGGCCGCTGGAGGTCGAGCTGCTCGGGCTGTACGTCGGCGGTGTCGGCGTGCAACCCTCCGAGCTGGCCAAGTTCGCGCTGGTGCTGTGGGGGGCGTACGTGCTGGCCCGCAAGGGCGCGGCACTGGGCTGGTGGCGGGAGCTGGCCACGCCGCTGTTCCCGGTGGTGGGCCTGCTGTTCGTCCTGGTCGGCTACAACGACCTGGGCAGCATGCTCTGCCTGGTGGCCCTGGTGGTCGGCCTGCTCTGGGCGGCGGGGGTGCGGCTGCGGATCTTCGCCGCGCTCAGCGCGATCGGCCTGGTCGGCATCGGCCTGCTGGTGGCGGTGGCCTCGCTCGGCGCCGGCTCCGGTGTCCGGGGCGAGGAGAACTACCGGCTGGCTCGACTCACCGTCTTCTTCAATCCGCCGCCGCTGGAGGGGTGCAAGGAGCAACTCTGCTACCAGATGGTGCAGGCCCGGTACGCAATCGTCAACGGCGGATGGTTCGGCACCGGTCTCGGTCAGGGGCGCAGCAAGTGGGCCTGGCTGCCGGCGGCGGAGAACGACTTCATCTTCGCGGTGATCGCCGAGGAGCTGGGGGTGGTCGGCTGCGTGGTGGTGGTCACCCTCTTCGCGGTGCTCGCCTACACCGGGTTGCGGATCGCGCGACGGGTCGACGACCCGTTCCGCCGGCTCGCCGCCGCCGGTGCCACCGCGTGGCTCGTCGGGCAGGCGTTCATCAACATCGGCGGGGTGATCGGGCTGCTGCCGCTGACCGGCGTACCGCTGCCGTTCATCTCGGTGGGTGGCAGCGCCCTGGTCGTCACCCTGGCGGCGGTCGGGATGCTTGCCTCGTTCGCGCGTGCGGAACCCGATGCGGCCCGAGCGCTGCATGCCCGTCCGCCGGCCCGGTGGGTCCGACTAGTGTGGGCACCGTTGCCGCCGCTTCCCGGCCGGCGCCGCCGTGCGGCGCCGCCGTCGGCCGCCCGGGGAACCGTGCCCCAGGCGCGCAAGCGGCGTAGGGACGATCAGGCCGCACCGCGTGGCGCCCGGGACGGCCGGGGTCGCGGCGGGTCGGCGGACGAGAGGAGACGGTGATGGGTCCGCTGCGTTCGGTGGTGCTCGCGGGAGGTGGCACCGGGGGGCACATCTACCCGTTGCTCGCCTTCGCCGACTGCCTGCGCCGACACGACCCCGGCGTCCGGATCACCTGCCTCGGCACACCCAAGGGCCTGGAGAACGAGCTGATCCCGCCGGCCGGCTACGACCTGCGCAACATCCCGGCCTACCAGCTGCCCCGGTCGCTGAACATGAACCTGGTCCGCACCCCGGGCCGGATGTGGACCGCGGCCCGCGCCGCCGGCAAGATCATCGAAGAGGTACGCGCCGACGTGGTGGTCGGCTTCGGCGGGTACGTCTCGGTGCCGGCGTACCTGGCCGCCTGGCGGCGCGAGCTGCCGATCGTCATCCACGAGGTGAACGTGCCGCCGGGCGTGGCCAACCGGCTGGGCATGCGGTTCACCAAGCACGTCGCGGTCGGCTTCCCGCACCAGCCGGCCCAGGCCGAGGCGCTGCGCGACGCGCGGGTGGTGGGCGTCCCGCTGCGGCGCGCCATCGCCGGGCTGGACCGGGCCGCCATGCGCAACGCGGCCCGCGCCCACTTCGGACTCCGTCCCGACCTGCCGGTGCTCTTCGTCGCCGGTGGCTCGCAGGGGGCCCGGTCGATCAACCTCGCTGTCGCCGGTGCGGCCAAGGAACTGGCCCGCAACGGCATCCAGGTGCTGCACGTGATCGGGGCCCGCAACGAGCCGGTGCCGATCCCCACCGACCTGCCGGTGCCGTACGTGACCCTGCCGTACCTGTCCGACATGGACGCCGGCTAC
Source organism: Micromonospora sp. PRAS1 (assembly GCF_059553435.1). Lineage (NCBI taxonomy): Bacteria > Bacillati > Actinomycetota > Actinomycetes > Micromonosporales > Micromonosporaceae > Micromonospora > Micromonospora sp. PRAS1. The sequence goes on along the minus strand of NZ_JCANNB010000002.1, from coordinate 131,612 downwards.
GCCGCCGCGGACCTGATGCTCGGCCGGGGCGGGGCGATGACCTGCGCCGAGGTGGCCGCCATCGGCCTGCCGACGATCTACGTGCCGTACCCGCACAGCAACCAGGAGCAGAAGCGCAACGCGTTGCCGGTGGTCGAGGCCGGCGGCGGGCTGCTGGTCGACGACGCCGAGCTGACCCCGGACTGGCTGGAGCGTACGGTGATCCCGCTGGTCCGCGACCCGCAGCGACTGCACGCGATGGGCACCGCCGCGGCGGCCTACGGCCGGCGCGACGGCGACGAGGCGTTGCTCAACTTCGTCTACGAGGCGGTGGCCAAATGAGCGCCTTCAGTCCGGCTGGCACGCTTACCGCCGAGGACCTGGGTCACATCCACCTGATCGGGGTGGGCGGGGTCGGGATGAGCGGCCTGGCCCGGCTCTTCCTCACCCGGGGCCTGCCGGTCTCCGGCAGCGAGCTGCGTGAGTGGCCCTCCCTGGCCGGCCTGCGGGCGCTCGGCGGGACCATCCACATGACCCACGAGCCGGCCAATCTCGACGGGGTGGACACGGTGGTCTACTCCTCGGCCATCCCCGCCGACCACCTGGAGATGGTCGAGGCGCGTCGACGTGGCCTGCGGGTGCTGCACCGCTCGGAGGCGCTCGCCGCCGCGATGACCAACCGCCGCACGCTGGCCGTGGCCGGTACGCACGGCAAGACCACCACCACCTCCATGGTCACCATGGTGCTCCAGCAGGCCGGGACGGATCCGTCCTTCGTGATCGGTGGGGAGATCTCCGAGGTCGGCTCGGGGGCGCATCACGGCACCGGCGAGTACTTCGTGGTCGAGGCGGACGAGAGCGACCGCTCCTTCCTCATTTACCGCCCCTTCGTCTCGATCGTGACCAACATCGAGGCGGACCACCTGAACACCTACGGCGACCTGGCCAACCTGGAGGCCACCTTCGCCGAGTTCGCCAGGCTGACCGATCCGGCGGGCTTCATCATCACCTGCGCCGACGACGCGGGCGGGCGGCGGTTGGCCGCCACCCTGCGGGCCGAGGGCCGCCGCGTGTACACCTATGGCGAGGCCGCCGACGCCGACCTGCGGCTGAGCGAGATGGCCTCCTCGGCGCGCGGGGTGCGCTACCTCGCCCACATCGACGGCCGCTCGCTTGGCGAGTTCCGGCTGCCGGTGCCGGGGCGGCACATGGGGCTCAACAGCGCCTCGGCGGTGCTGGCCGCGTACCTGCTGGAGTTGCCGCGCGAGGCGGCCGAGGCGGCGCTGGCGGCCTTCCCCGGCGTGCGCCGCCGGTTCGAGCGCAAGGGGGTCGCCGACGGGGTGCTTGTGTACGACGAGTACGCCTACCACCCGACCTCGATGACCCTGGCCCTGCGGACGCTGCGTGAGGTGGCCGGCGACGGCCGGCTGATCGTGGTCTTCCAGCCCTACCGGCTCTACCGCACCCGGGACCTGCAGGCCGAACTCGCCGAGGCGCTCGCCCTCGCCGACGAGCTGGTGCTGCTGGAGGTCTTCGGGCCGGGGGAGCAGCGCGCGCCGGGCGAGGGGTCTGCGGCGCTGGTCGAGGCGGTGTCGCTGCCGGCGGAGCGGAAGGTCTTCGTCGACTCGTGGGAGGACGCGCCGGTCGAGGTGGCCCGCCGGGCCCGGCCCGGCGACGTCGTGGTGACCATGGGCGCGCCGCCGATCTCGCTGATGGGTGACGAGCTGCTGGCCGCGCTGGTCGCGCGTACCGCTGACCCGCAGGCGCCGGTCGGCACCGTCGCGGGTGGTCTGGCCGGCGGGTCGACCAGCATCGGCGGTACGGTCCCCGGCACCGTCGGGGTCGACGGCGCGGCGCCTGTGGCGGAATGAGTCCCGGTCCGGCCCGCGGGCGCGGCACCGGCGTCGACGGCGGCGCGGGGCGGCGCGCCACCCGCCGATGGCAGCTGGTCCGCGCCGATCGCGACGCGGTGCCCGCCTCCACCCGACGGTTCATGGCGCGGGCCCGCCGCCGCCGGATGCGTGCGGCGCTGCCCTGGGCGGTGGCCGGCGGGGTGCTGGCCCTGGCCGGGCTGGTGGCCTGGACGCTGCTCGGCACCGGCCTGTTCGGGGTGCGCGAGGTCCGGGTGGAGGGTGCCGAGTTGGTCTCCGCGGTGCAGGTGCGCACGGCGGCGGGGGTGCCGGACGGCGCGCCGCTGGCCCGGGTCGACCTGGCCGACCTGGCCGACCGGATCGGTGCCCTGCCCGAGGTGGAGCGGGTGACGGTGACCCGGGACTGGCCGGACGCGCTGGTCGTCCGGCTCACCGAGCGGACCGGCGTGGCGGTCGTGCCGCGGGCTGAACAGTTTCTCGTGCTGGACGCCGCCGGGGTGGCGTTCCGGACGCTGCCGCAGCGTCCGGAGGGCCTGCCGCTGATCCGGCTGGCCGAACCCGGTCCGGACGACCCGGCCACCCGGGCCGGGTTGGCGGTGCTCGACGCGCTCACCCCGCAGCTGCGTACGGAGTTGGTGGAGGTCGTCGTCGAGAGCCTGGCCCGGATCAGCGTCCGGCTGAACGGTGACCGTACGGTGTTCTGGGGCGACGCGACCCGGGGCGCGGACAAGGCCCGGGTCGCCACCACGCTGCTGGACCAGGAGGCGGCCCGGATCGACGTCAGCGCGCCGGACGTGGTCACCTTCCGGTGAGTGACGGGTCAGCGGGGTGCCGGCTGTGAGGCGTGGCGCTTGCCCGGCGACACGCCGAGCAGGTCCTTGGCTCAGCGCTTTGGTGCGCTTACGTTGCCCGGAAGAGGATCAGTGGTTGACATAACTCTAACCCTCTAGTAGAGGGTGAGGGTTTGCCTCTGGACCCTGCTGGTGACAGCTGCGTCGACCGCCGATCCGGCCACGCCGGAGCCGGGCGGGGAGCCAATCTCGAAGGGAAAGGACCGGAGATGACACCTCCGCACAACTACCTGGCGGTCATCAAGGTCGTCGGCATCGGGGGCGGCGGCGTCAACGCCGTCAACCGGATGATCGAGGTTGGGCTCAAGGGCGTCGAGTTCATCGCGATCAACACGGACGCGCAGGCGTTGCTGATGAGTGACGCCGACGTCAAGCTGGACGTCGGCCGGGAGCTGACCCGGGGACTGGGCGCCGGCGCCAATCCGGACGTCGGAAAGAACGCCGCCGAGGACCACCGCGACGAGATCGAGGAGGTGCTCAAGGGCGCCGACATGGTCTTCGTGACCTGCGGCGAGGGCGGCGGCACCGGCACCGGCGGCGCGCCCGTGGTGGCCAACATCGCCCGCAAGCTGGGTGCGTTGACCATCGGCGTGGTGACCCGGCCGTTCTCCTTCGAGGGCAAGCGCCGCCAGGTGCAGGCCGAGGCCGGCATCGACGAGCTGCGCAACCAGTGCGACACGCTTATCGTCATTCCCAACGACCGGCTGCTGGCGCTTGGTGATCGCAACATCAGCATGATGGACGCGTTCCGCACGGCCGACCAGGTGCTTCTCTCCGGTGTGCAGGGCATCACCGACCTGATCACCACGCCGGGTCTGATCAACCTGGACTTCGCCGACGTCAAGAGCGTGATGAGCGGCGCGGGCAGCGCGTTGATGGGTATCGGCAGCGCGCGCGGGGAGAACCGTGCGGTGGAGGCGGCGGAGGCGGCCATCTCCAGCCCGCTGCTGGAGCAGAGCATGGACGGCGCCCGGGGTGTGCTGCTCTCCATCGCCGGCGGCTCCGATCTGGGCCTGTTCGAGATCAACGACGCCGCCCAGCTGGTCACCGACGCGGCCCACCCGGACGCGAACATCATCTTCGGTGCGGTCATCGACGATGCCCTCGGCGACGAGGTGCGGGTGACCGTCATAGCGGCCGGCTTCGACGGCGGCGCGCCGGCGTACAAGGCCGCCGAGCCGGCCCGCAAGACCAACCAGAACCAGCCCGCGCAGCCGAGCCCGCCGGTCGTGCCGTCACCAGCACCGCCGGTCACGCCGCAGTCGCCGCGTCGGGTGCTCTTCGACGACGTCGACGTGCCCGACTTCCTCAAGAACGGGTCCTGAACACTGCCCATGACCGACAGCTCCGCTCTGGTGCGCCCCGACCGGCGGGCCGAACTCGCCGCCGGGCTGGCGCGCGTACGTACCCGGATCGCCGACGCCTGTGCCGCCGCTGGTCGGGACCGGACCGACGTGACCATGATCGCGGTCACCAAGACCTATCCGGCCTCCGACGTGGTCGCACTGGCGGGCCTGGGCGTGACCGACGTGGGGGAGAACCGTGACCAGGAGGCGGCGGCCAAGGCCGAGCAGGTCGCCGCGGCCGGAGTCACCCCGCGCTGGCACTTCATTGGCCGGCTGCAACGCAACAAGGTGAAGTCGGTGGTCCGGTACGCCGACGTGGTCCAGTCCGTCGACCGGGTCCGGCTGGTCTCCGCCCTGGACGCGGCCGCGACGGCCGCCCGGAACCGACCGTTGGACGTGCTGGTCCAGGTGGGCATCGACGCCGACCCGGCACGGGGCGGGGCGGTGCCGGACTCGGCCGATCCGGACGTCGGCCTCGGCCCGGTCGTCGACGCGGTGGCCGCGGCACCGGGACTACGCCTGGCCGGGCTGATGGCTGTGGCGCCGCTGGGCTGGGAGCCGGCTCGGGCCTTCGGCCGGCTGGCCGCCCTCGCCGAGGCGTTGCGGGCGGACCACCCGCAGGCGACCGCCGTATCGGCGGGCATGAGCGGTGATCTCGAGGTGGCGATCGCGTACGGCGCGACACATGTCCGCGTCGGCAGCGCGTTGCTCGGAATGCGTCCCACGCTGCGGTAGCCTGGCCGCCAGAGAAGCAAATTACATCAGTGTTGTTTGTAGGAACGGTTCTCCCCACGACCAGGGGGGCGTGACGTGCAACGCGAATTGCGCGTCGGGGGATTGCCGTTCCGGTCCGGTGGGCAAGACACGGTCCACTCGCGACAGGCGGCACGGTGGGGGCGTGTCGCCGGACGGCGGACGGGAAGGGCGCGGGGATGGGTGCACTGCGCAAGGCGGGGGTCTGGCTCGGGCTTGTCGAAGAGGATGACGAGCGGGCCTACGACGACGGTGGCTACGACAAGGGTGGCTACCGCGAGTCGCGCTACCGGCAGAGCCGGTACGCCGAGGAGTTCGCCGACGATGAGGAAGAGGCCGAGGAGCCGCCCGCACCGCGTTCCCGGTTGGGGGACCGGGGCCGACTCAGCGAGCGGTCCGGTGGTCGCCTGGGCGAGTCCGAGCGGCTGGAGTCCGAGCGCCCGGAGCGGGTGGAGCGGTCGGAGCGGGCCGAGCGGGCCAGCGTGCGGTCGATCACCCGGTCGAGCGGGGACTCGGGCGGTGCGTTGACCTACCACACCCGGGACAACCTCGCCCTGGCTCCGCAGGCGCAGCCCCGGGAGCGTGCGGTGGTGCACGAGGAGGAGCAGCGGTACCAGATCACCACGCTGCACCCGACCACGTACCGGGAGGCCCGCACCATCGGCGAGCACTTCCGGGACGGCGTGCCCGTGATCATCAACCTCACCGAGATGGACGAGGCGGATGCCCGCCGACTGGTGGACTTCGCCGCCGGGCTGGCGTTCGGGCTGCGGGGTACGATCGAGCGCGTGACCAACCGGGTTTTCCTGCTCTCGCCGGCCAACGTCCAGGTCACCGCGGAGGACAAGGCCAAGATCGCTGAGGGCGGGTTCTTCAGCCTGAGTTGACCCGCCCGACCCGAGGGACGCCGCCTGCCGTGTTGTCGATCTTGCTTCAGGTCCTGTACCTGATCACTTACGTCTTTCTGATCGTTCTGCTGGCCCGGTTCGTGCTCAGCGCGGTCCTCCAGTACGGGCGGCGCTGGCAGCCTGGTCGCGGGGCATCGGCCGGACTGGAATCCGTGTGGAGCGTCACTGATCCCCCGCTCTGGGCGTTGAGGCGTGTGATCCCTCCGCTGCGAATTGGTACCGTGAGCATCGACCTGGCCTCCCTTGTGCTCCTGGTTATCCTGTTCGTGCTGATGAGGTTTGTGTTAGAGCCGGCGATCATCAGGACCGCCTGATGACCGACGCGCTATCGCGGCCGCAACTGACCCGAGGAGTTTCGATGCCGCTGACCCCGGCCGACGTCCACAACGTCGCCTTCAAGAAGCCGCCGATCGGCAAACGGGGCTACGACGAGGAGGAGGTCGACGCCTTCCTGGACGAGGTCGAGCGTGAACTCGCCCGTCTGATCGAGGAGAACAACGAGCTGCGCGCCCAGGTGGAGCGCGGCGGTCGGGGTGCTGCGCCCGCCGGTCCCGGTGGCGACGCCCGACTGGCGGCCGAGCTGAACGACCTCAAGGCGCAGCTCGACCGGACCCAGCGCGACAAGGCCGCCGCCGAGCAGGCCGCCCGCGCCATGCAGGCGGAGCTGGAGCAGGTCCGGACCGCAGGCGGTGCCGTGGTGCCGGGTGGTGACGGCGAGCAGCAGGCGCTGCGGGTGCTGATGATGGCCCAGCGGACGGCGGACGACCACGTCTCCGACGCCCGTCGCGAGGCCGACCAGCTCCTCTCCGAGGCCCGTTCCAAGGCCGAGGAGGTCACCCGCGAGGCCCGGGCCAAGGCCGACGCGCTGGAGCGCGACGCCCGGCAGCGGCACCAGGAGGCCATGGGTGGCCTGGACGCCAAGCGCACGGCGCTGTCCAAGCACATCGAGGAGCTCAAGCAGTTCGAGCGGGAGTACCGCACCCGCCTGAAGGCATACCTGGAGAGCCAGCTGCGCGACCTCGACGGCCGTGGCCAGGGCCTGGAGGCCGAGATGACCCGCGGCGAGGGTGGTCGCTCCGGCGGCAATGGTCTCGCCGCCGCCGGTCTCGCCGGTTCGTTCGGCGGGGGTCGTTCCGGGGCGCTGGAGTCCGGTCGCTGAACCACCGGGTCGGTGACCGTCGTCAGCGCGGCGGCCACCCACCCTGCCTCATCGGTACGACCCGGCGGGGGTGAGTCGTGATAGTCGTCAGTCTCGCGCTCATCCTCGTCGCGGTGGTGCTGCTGGTGTTCGGCCTGGCAGGCGGGTCCAGCCCGCTGCTGGTCGTCTCGATCGGGGCCAGTCTGCTGGCCGCCGTCGCACTGGTCGCCGGTGCCCGCCAGGCAGCGGCCGGCCGGGCCTCGGCAGCGCGCGAGACGAGCGGTCACGAGCCGGGCATCCCGACGCAGCACCTTCCTCCGACGGTGCACACCGGCGATTCCGGGTGGCGGCAACCACCCGGGCCGCCGGTGCCGGACCTGCCGGACCCGGCCGCCGAGGCCGGTTTCGACGACGAGCCCGAGGCCCAGGAGATCAGCCCCGCCGATCTGGCCCAGCTGGCGCTCCGCTCCGACGAGGTCCGGGTGGTCGACGGCCGGCCGCGCTACCACCTCGCGGAGTGCCCGCACCTGATCGGGCGGGAGCACGAGCCGCTGCCGGTCGCCGAGGCGGTCGAACTCGGATTCACCCCGTGCGCGCACTGCGCGCCGGGCACGACCCTGCTCTCCGGCTCCGGCCACCGCTGACCGGGTAGTCGTGGACGAGGCGTTGACCGTCGCCGTCCGGGTGAAACCCGGGGCGTCGCGGGCCCGGGTGGGCGGCCGGTACGACGGCCCGCACGGGGCCGCGCTGGTGATCGCGGTCAACGCACCGGCGGTCGACGGCCGGGCCACCGAGGCGGCCCGGCGCGCCCTGGCCGGTGCGCTCGGCGTCCGGCGGTCGGCGGTGTCGCTGCGCTCCGGTGCGGCCAGCCGCGACAAGCTCTTCCAGGTTGTCGCCGGACCGGAGGTGGCCGGACGGCTGGGCAGGTTGCTCGACGGCACCGATCCGGTCGGTTGACCGATGGCCGCGACCGGCCATCGGGCCGAGGTCCTCCGGCGTCGTCAGCGCCTGCGTCCGGGGTCGGATTCACCCCAGCAAGCTTGCGAAGTACGTCCGGATCAGTCGGTTCGATCTGCTAGCGTCCACTTTGCCCCGCTGCGGCAGTAGTTGGGGCAGATCCGGTGCGGCACGTTGTCGGACGCGTGTACGTTCCGTATCCTTGCCAACCTCCGGAGTGCGCGGCCAGTTCGCCGCGCGCCCGTTTTGTACCTGGGGCGGCCGATGTTGGCGGCCCCTGTCCAGGCGCCGCGGGACACCCGCGGCTCCGTGGCCGAGGGAGCGACGATGGCCAAGCCAGCCGAGACCAGGACCGCAGGCCGTAAGGCGGCGGCGAAGTCCACCCGCAGCGCCGCGGAGACCGAGAAGATCCGAGCCGCCCTGGCGGCCCGGCATGACGAGTTGCGTGCCGAGTACGATCAGACGCTGAGCGAGATCACCGAGCTGCAGCGCGACCGGCTGACCGACTCGGCCGGGGACGACCAGGCCGACACCGGCACCAAGACGTTCGAGCGGGAGCAGGAGATCTCCCTCGCCAACAGCATCCTGGAACGGATCACGCAGGTCGAGCGCGCGTTGGAGCGCCTCGATGAGGGTGGTTACGGCTGGTGCGAGCGGTGCGGCAACCCCATCCCGGTGGAGCGGCTGGCCGCCTTCCCGTCGGCCACCCTCTGCGTGACCTGCAAGCAGCTGGAGGAGCGGCGCTGACGGCACGCTCCCCGGCGCCCGTGCGCGGCGGTACGACCGTACCGCCGCGATCGTCGATGGGGAGCGAATGAGCGCAGCACCGCCCGCCGGATCCGGCAGCGCCGAGTCGGGCACCGCCCCGAGGGCGCGGCGCAAGCCGGTCACGATCCTGCTCAGCCTCGCGGTGTTCGCGCTGGCGGTCGACCTGCTCACCAAGCACCTGGCGCTGGCCGAGTTGAGCGACCGCGAGCCGGTGCGCCTGCTGGGCGGCGCGGTCTACCTCTCGCTGACCCGCAACAGCGGTGCCGCGTGGAGCCTGGGCTCGGACTACACCTTCGTCTTTCCGGTGATCGCGCTCGGTGTGCTGGGCTGGATCGCCTGGATGGCCCGGACGCTGCGGTCGGTGCCCTGGGCGATCTCGCTGGGTCTGGTGGTCGGCGGCGTGACCGGCAACCTGCTCGACCGGATCTTCCGGGCCCCGGGCTGGTTCGTCGGGCACGTGGTCGACATGATCAGCGTCTTCGATCCGTACGGTCGGGTCTTCCCGATCTTCAACGTCGCGGACAGCGCCCTGGTCTGCGGCGTCGTGCTGGCGGTCGCGCTGGAGTTCACCGGCCGCCAGCGCGACGGCAGCCGGCTCGTCTCCGACAAGAAGAAGGAGCCGGGCACCGACGCTGGTCCGGCGGCGGACGGCGCGGCCGAGGAGCCCGTCGACGGCGGACGGCGGGAGCGGGCATGACCGCGACCTTCGCCGCCGGTGGCGACCACCGCAGCCTGCCGGTCCCCGACGGCCTGGACGGGATGCGGCTCGATCAGGCCGTGGCCCGGCTGTTCGGTCTCTCCCGGACGGCCGCCGCCGCCCTCGTCGACTCCGGCGAGGCGCTTGTCGACGGGGCGGTACGGCCCAACTCGCACAAGGTCCGGGCGGGCTCCTGGCTGGAGGTGACCCTGCCGCCGCCGGCCACGGCGCCGGTGGTGGTGCCGCAGGCGGTGCCCGGCCTGCGGGTGGTCTACGCCGATGACGACATCGTGGTGGTCGACAAGCCGGTCGGTGTCGCCGCCCATCCCAGTCCCGGCTGGACCGGCCCGACCGTGATCGGCGGGCTGGCCGCGATCGGGCACACCATCGCCACAAGCGGTGCCGCCGAGCGGCAGGGGGTGGTGCACCGGCTCGACGTGGGCACCACCGGGATCATGGTGGTGGCCAAGAGCGAGCAGGCGTACAGCGTGCTCAAGCGGGCCTTCAAGTACCGCGAGGTGGAGAAGCGGTACCACGCGGTGGTGCAGGGGCACCTGGATCCGCTGCGCGGCACCATCGACGCCCCGATCGACCGGCACCCGCACCACGACTACCGCTGGGCGGTGGTCTCCGGCGGCAAGCCGAGTATCACCCACTACGACACCATCGAGGCGTTCCCCTCCGCGAGCCTGGTCGACGTGCGGCTGGAAACCGGCCGTACCCACCAGATCCGGGTGCACTTCTCCACCCTGCGGCACCCCTGCGTGGGCGACCTGACGTACGGTGCCGATCCCACGCTCGCCGCCCGGCTCAAACTGGATCGGCAATGGTTGCACGCCAGAGAGTTGAGTTTTCAGCACCCCCGTACGGGGGACGAGGTCTGCTTCGTCAGCGACTACCCTGACGATCTGGGACGCGCGCTGGACATCCTCCGCGACTGACGCGCCCCGATCCGATCTGGAGGAGGGGGCCGCCCGTGCGCGCAGGCGAGCTGCTTCGGCAGTTGGACCAGCTGCTGCTGCCCCGCCTCGCCGCCGGGCTGGCCCGGCTCGGCCAGGCTCCGGTGCGTGGCGCGCTGCTCGGCTGGGTGGCGGTCTTCAGCTGCGGTGCGGTGCTCTTCACCGCCGTCTTCGCCACCGGCGGCCCGCCGCTGCCGGACCGGACGGTCGGTGAGGTGACCCGGGTGGGGGTCGCCGACGGCGACTCGATCTCCAGTTACGAGCGCGCGGCAGCGCGTGACCTGGCGGCGTTGGACAGCGCGACCGGGCCGGGCGACGGCACCTACGCCCTGGTCTCGTTGACCGAGTACCGCACCCCGCAGTCGCTCGCCGCGGTGGTCGGCGATCTGCGGGTGGCGGCCGTCGTCGGGCGGGTGCCGCTGCCGGAGCGGCAGACCGAGATCGTCCGCATCCCCGCCCAGCGGCTGCCCGAGGACGTGATGGTCGGCATGACTGAGCTGGCCGAGCGCAAGGAGCGGGAGGCCGCCGACTACCGGTCCCGGGCCACCGCGTTGGGCGGTGGTGGCCCGCCGGAGCGCGAGCTGCGCCAGTTGTACGAGAGCGGCGCGCGGATCGCGGCGCAGGAGGCCGCCGCGTACCGCGCCGGCTGTGCCTGCGTCTACGCGCTTGTGGTGCGGGGTCCGACGACCAAGCTGCGCGGTGTGGCGACCCGGCCCGGCGTGCGGGTGGTCGACCCGGCACCGGAGGTGCGGCGGTTGGAACGCACCGTGTTCACCCCGCCGCTGCCCGAGCAGCGGGACGTGGTCCGGCCGCCGATCGACCGCGACCTCGTACCGGCTCCGTCACCGAGCGTCGACGACGATGCGCCGTCGCCGGATCCGATGCCGGTGGAGCGTACGCCGAGCGCGCCCGGGGAGCGCGCGCCGGTCGAGCCCGAAGTGACGGATTCGTCACCTTCGCCCGCGGCGTCTTCACCCGCATCCTCGCCATCGACCCGGGAGGTGCCGTCCACCTCGGCAGACATCGTCGCGGAGAGCGAGCCGAACCCGACACCGTGACAGATCTGGGCAGATCCGTGTCCGGCCCGGTGTGGCCTGAATAGGGTTTGGTTCGTAGCCTGTCAGACGGAAACCGTAGCGCTGGGGAGGCGAGCCGTGGACGGCAGCGAGACCGGTTGGGGACGACCCGCCGAACCGGCACCGCGGTGGCGGGCGCTGCTCGACCGAGCCCGCTTCGGCGGCCGCGGCCCGGAGCAGGCGGCGACCGAACGGCGCGCCGATGAGGCGGGTTCTGCGGCACCGCCGCCGGCCGAGCCGCTGCCCAGACGCGGGGCGGGGGCCGGTTACTCGGGGCGGGTCCCGCCCGTGGGCCAACCGACCGAACGGCCGTACGGCAGGGAGCCCGCCTATCGGCCCGAGCCGAGCTACCGGGCCGAGCCCGCCCGCCCGGCCCAGACCTACGGTGGACCGCCGCCGGCCTACCCGGCCGAGCCCACCTACCCGGCCGAGCCGACCTACCCGGCGGAGCCGACCTATTCCGCTGAGCCGGCGTACCCGGCCGAGTCGGCGTATCCGGGCAAACCGGCCTACCCGGCGGAACCGGGCTATCCAGTCGTGCCGGAGCAGCGCAGACCGGAGCCGGTGGAGTCCCGGTACACCCTGCTGGACAACGGCTACCGGCACGCGGCGCCGCCGGTGGAGTCCCGGTACGCGCTGCTGGACAACGGCGGGTACCAGCCACCCGCTCCGCCTTCGCCACCGGCACCCGCGCCGGCACCGGCGACCGTGGCGGGCCGCCCGGGGCGCATCGAGTGGCGGGCGCAGAGTGTCGAGAGTGACCTCGAACGGGCCGCCGCCGTGCTCCGCCGGGACCTGGGCACCCCACGGGTGCTCGCCTTCGCCAATCCCAAGGGCGGCGTGCACAAGACCACGGCCACCGTACTGGCCGCGGCCACCGTCGGCAGCGTACGCGGTCGTGGCGTGCTGGCCTGGGATGACAACGAGTTGCGCGGCACCCTCGGGCTGCGCGCCGGCAGCGCCCGGCACGCCCGGACGATCCGGCACCTGGTTGCCGATCTCGTCCAGATCGAGATCCGGGAGGGTCCCGAGCTGCTGGAGATCCTCGACGACTACCTGCGGCACGCCTCCGACGGTTCGTACGACGTGCTGGCCGGCGAGGAGAGTCCCCGGTTCGCCCAGCGACTGGACCAGTTCACCGTGAAGCGGGTGCTGGAACTGCTCCGGCGGACCCACGACGTGATCTGCGTGGACACCGGCAACAACGTGGAGAGCCCGAACTGGCGCACCGTCATGCAGGCGGCCGATCAGCTTGTGGTCACCACCGTGCCGCGCGAGGACGCGGCGTTCAGCGCGGACTGGATGCTGGACCTGCTGCACGAGGAGGGGATGGGCGAGCTGGCCGACAACGCGGTCACCCTGATCTCCTGCCCGACCCCGGGTCGGCTGCCGATCCAGGCCGACCTGGAGCGGCACTTCGCCACCCGTACCCGGGCGGTGGCCGTGGTGCCGTACGACCCGGCCCTGGAGACCGGCTCCTCGATCGAGTACCACCAGCTCCAGGCCGAGACCCGGCAGGCGTGGCTGCGGGCGGCGTCGGCCATGCTGGAGCCGTTCCCCGGCTGAGCCGATCGGGGTGGGCCGGGTTGACTGAGCAGAGCGGGCCGGACGAGGTGGCGACACCGTGCACGGCGCGCGCCGGCAACTGCGAGGATCATCGGGTGAGCCCGGACACCCCCGCCGCCGAACCGCCCGTGCCGGCACCGCTGGCCGACCCGCCGCCACCGACCGCCGCGCCCGGCCGGTCCGCCCGCACAGTGGCGGTGACGCTGCTGGTCCTGGGCCTGTTGGGGGCCCCGCTCGGGCTGCTCTGGGCGGCCCTCGCCCCGGCCACTCCGGTCGTCAAGACCGCCGACGGCGCGGTGTACGGCCAGCCGCAGCCGGAGCAGCCGGTGGCCGCCGACGGCTGGTTCAGCCTGCTCGGCCTGGGCTTCGGGGTGCTTGCCGCGCTCGCCGTGTGGTTCGTGCTGAGTCGGCGTCGGGGGCCGGTCGGGCTGGTCACGGTGGTGGTCGGTACCTTCGCCGCCGCGCTGCTGGCGTGGCAGGTCGGCCGCCGGGTCGGGCTGGGCAGCTACCAGCGGATGTTGGCGACCGCCCCGGACGGCACCGCCTTCACCAAACCGGCCGACCTGCGCGCCGGCGGGATCGAGCTGGTGCTCGGGGTGCTGCCGGTGCCATACGGCAACCTGCTGCTGCCGGCGTTCGGCGCCGCCGTGGCGTACACGCTGCTCGCCGGCTGGTCGCGGTGGCCCTCGCTGCGGCCGGAACCGGAGCTCGGCGCGCCCTGGCCCGGCCCGGTTCCCGGCGCGCCCTGGCCGGGTGCCGAGGGGCCGGTCGGTTCGGGGCCGGCGGCGCCGCTACCAGCTCGGCCGCCGGTCGGTTCGGAGCCGGCCGCATCGTGGCCCGCTCGGCCGACGGTCGGTTCGGAGCCGGCCGCATCGTGGCCCGCTCGGCCGCCGGTCGGTTCGGAGCCGGCCGCATCGTGGCCTGCTCCGCCACCGGTCAGTTCGGGGCCGGCGGCGTCGTGGCCAGCTCCGCCAGCGGCACCGGAACCGCCCGCACCTGGCGCAGCAGAGCCGCCTCGCGGTTGAGCAGGTTCAGCTCGGCGCGCAGCCGGGTCGCGGTGTCGTCGATGGCCAACAGCCGCTGCCGGTCCGCCACGGTCAGCGCCGCGGTCGCCGCCACCAGGTGGGAGAGCACCGTCGGATCCTCCGGCAGTTGCTCGGTCAACTCGCCCGACTCGTCGCGGATCAGGCCGAGGTACTGCCGGAAGACCGCGATCACCCGCGCCGCCAGCTGGCTGGCCGCCTCGTCCGGGCCGCTCGGCTCGGGCAGCCAGTGCACCTGCGCGGTCAGGTACGGCGCCGAGTGGTGGTCGATCTCCGCCACCCGGAACCGGCGCCGGCCCACGGTGACGATGTCGAAGCCACCGTCGGCCAGCTCGGTGACCTGCCGCAGCTCCGCGGTGCAGCCCACCTCGTGCAGCGTCACCTCGGCACTGCCGGGGACGATCCGGCCGGAACCGGGCGCCACCTCCCAGCCGCTGCGGATCGCCACCACGCCGAACTCGCGGGGCGTGCCCTCGGGCAGCTCGACCAGGTGCCGGACCAGGGCCCGATAGCGCTCCTCGAAGATGTGCAGCGGCAGCACCAGCCCGGGAAAGAGCACTGTGGCGAGGGGGAACACCGGCAGCCGTGCGGTCACGTGATCGAGGGTAGCCGCACCCGCGCCACCCGGCGTGTCCCGCCTCACCGTCCCGGCCAGCGGGCGCCGTGGGCCGCCCGGGCGGCCAGCCGCCTAGACTCGCAGGGGTGTTGAACCGCATCGACCTGCGCGGTGGCGCGTCCGACCCGCGCCACCTGCTGCCTCGCGCCCGGCTCGACGTCTCGGCGGCCGTCGAGCAGATCCGACCCATCGTGGCGGCGGTCCGCGAGCATGGCTACCCGGCGGTCCGCGAGGCCAGCGAGCGGTTCGACGGGGTGGCCCCGGAGACGCTGCGGGTGCCCGCCGAGGCGATCGCGGCGGCGGAGGGCACGCTGGATCCGCAGGTCCGCGCCGCGCTGCTGGAGTCGATCTCCCGGGCCCGTAAGGTGCACGCCGACCAGCGGCGTACCGACCACACCACCCAGGTGGTGCCGGGCGGCACGGTCACCGAGCGCTGGGTCCCGGTCGACCGGGTCGGCCTCTACGTCCCCGGCGGCCTGGCGATGTACCCGTCGACCGTGGTGATGAACGTGGTTCCCGCCCAGGCGGCCGGGGTCCGGTCGCTTGTGGTGGCGAGCCCGCCGCAACAGGACAACGGCGGCCTGCCCGACGCGCGGGTGCTGGCCGCCTGCGCGCTGCTCGGCGTCGACGAGGTGTACGCCGTCGGCGGCGCCCAGGCCGTGGCGATGCTGGCGTACGGCTGTGCCACCGACGCCGCCGGCAGCGACCAGTGCGACCCGGTCGACATGATCACCGGCCCGGGCAACGTCTGGGTGACCGCCGCCAAGCGGCTGCTGCGCGGGGTGGTGGGCATCGACGCCGAGGCCGGCCCGACCGAGATTGCCATCCTCGCCGACGACACCGCCGACCCGGTGCACGTCGCCGCCGACCTGATCAGCCAGGCCGAGCACGACCCGCTGGCGGCCAGCGTGCTGGTCACCCCGTCGGTGCGGTTGGCCGACGCGGTCGACCGCGAACTGGCCCGGCAGGTACCGGCGACCAAGCACGCCGACCGGGTCGGCACCGCGCTCGGCGGCGAGCAGAGCGGCATCGTGCTGGTCGACGACCTGGCGGCCGGGCTGCGGGTGGTCGACGCGTACGCGGCGGAGCACCTGGAGATCCAGACGGTCGACGCCCGGGACTGGGCGCTGCGGGTACGCAACGCCGGGGCGATCTTCGTGGGCGCGTACTCGCCGGTGTCGTTGGGGGACTACTGCGCCGGCTCCAACCACGTGCTGCCCACCGGCGGCTGTGCCCGGCACTCGTCCGGGCTCTCGGTGCAGTCCTTCCTGCGCGGCATCCACCTGGTGGAGTACACCGAGGCGGCGTTGCGGGAGGTCGCGCCGCACGTGGTCACCCTGGCCGACGTGGAGGACCTGCCGGCGCACGGCCAGGCGGTCACCGCCCGGTTCCCCGGGAGGCTCCGTGAGCGCGGGGAGTGAGCCGGTTCTGCGAGCCCCGCAGTCGAGAACAACCGAGGTGACGGCATGACCGGCCTGGACGACCTGCCGATCCGGGACGACCTACGGGGACGGTCGCCGTACGGTGCACCGCAACTGGACGTGCCGGTGCGGCTCAACACCAACGAGAACTCCTACCCGGTGCCGGAGCCGGTGGTCGAGGCGATCGGCAAGGCCGTCGCGGCCGAGTTGCGGGACCTCAACCGCTATCCGGACCGGGACGCGCTGGCGCTCCGCGTCGACCTGGCCGACTACCTCGGCCACGGGCTCACCGCCGACGGGGTATGGGCGGCCAACGGCTCCAACGAGATCCAGCAGCAGCTGCTCCAGGCGTTCGGTGGTCCCGGGCGTACCGCGCTCGGTTTCACCCCGGCGTACTCGATGCACCCGCTGCTGGCGCTCGGCACCGGGACCCGCTGGGTGCCGGCCCGGCGCGGCGTCGACTTCGGTCTGACCGCCGACGAGGCGGTGGCCCAGGTCCGCGAGCACCGGCCGGACGTGGTCTTCCTCTGCTCGCCGAACAATCCCACCGGAACGGCGCTCGATCCGGCCGTGATCGCCGCCGTGCTCGACGTGGCGCCCGGGATGGTGGTGGTCGACGAGGCGTACGCCGAGTTCGCCCGTCCGGGCACGATCAGCGCCCTGGCGGTGCTGCCCGGTCACCCGAGGCTGGTGGTGACCCGCACGATGAGCAAGGCCTTCGGGTTCGCCGGCGGACGGCTGGGCTACCTGGCGGCCGACCCGGCCGTGGTGGATGCGGTGCAACTGGTCCGCCTGCCGTACCATCTCTCCGCGCTCACCCAGGCCGCCGCCCGGGCGGCGCTGGCGCACCGCGACACCCTGCTCGGTACGGTCTCCGCGATCATGGAACAGCGCGACCGGATCGTCACCGAGCTGCGCCGCCGTGGCCTGCGGGTGGCCGACAGCGACGCCAACTTCGTGCTCTACGAGGTCGGCGGCGACCAGTCCGTCGCCTGGCGGGCGCTGCTGGAGCAGGGGGTGCTGGTCCGCGACGTCGGCCTGCCCGGTTGGCTGCGGGTGACCGCGGGCGACCCCGCCGAGACCGACGCCTTCCTCGACGCCATGCAGACGATTCAGAGCGCGGGCGCAGTCACCCCGCAGCCGCGACCGAAAGGCACACGATGAGCCGGACCGCCCGGGTGGAGCGGATCACCAAGGAGACCAAGGTCCTGGTCGAGATCGACCTGGACGGCACCGGAGCGGCCGAGATCAGCACCGGGGTCGGCTTCTACGACCACATGCTGCACCAGATCGCCCGGCACGGCGGCTTCGACCTGACCGTGCAGACGGTGGGTGACCTGGAGATCGACGCCCACCACACGATGGAGGACACCGCACTGGCCCTCGGCGCCGCCTTCGACCAGGCACTCGGTGACAAGGCCGGCATCCGCCGGTACGGCTCGGCCACCGTCCCCATGGACGAGGTGCTGGTCCGGGCTGCGGTCGACCTCTCCGGGCGGCCGTACGTGGTGCACGACGAGCCGGCGCTGGCCCCGTACATCGGTCCGGTCTATCCGACAAGCATGACCCGGCACATCTGGGAGTCCTTCGGTCAGGCGGCCCGGATCACCCTGCACGTGGACGTGCTGCGGGCCGCCCGTCCGGGTGGCCACCCGGACGCGCACCACGTGGTGGAGGCGCAGTTCAAGGCGGTCTCCCGGGCCCTGCGGGAGGCCACCGCCGTGGATCCGCGGGCGGCCGGCACGATCCCCAGCACCAAGGGCGCGCTCTGATGGGTGCGGTGCTGCCGACGCTGTTGCTGATCTTCGCCGGGGTCCTGGTGGGCGGCACGCTCTCCCTGCACCGGCAGGGCGCGCCGCGCGGCGCGGTGGTGGTCACCGGGCTGCTGGCCGTGCTTGCCACCGTCGCCGGGGTGCTCTGGCTGCTGCCGGGAGACGGGTCGTGACCGATCGCGCCGGCAACCGCCGCCGGGTCGTGGTGCTCGACTACGGCTCGGGTAACCTGCGCTCGGCCGAACGGGCCCTCGCCGCCGCCGGCGCCGACGTGCTGGTCACCGACGACCTGGCCGCCGCGGCCGACGCCGACGGCCTGGTGGTGCCCGGGGTCGGTGCCTTCGCCGCCTGCATGGCCGGCATCGAGGCGCTCGGTGCCGGGCCGGTGATCGCCGGCCGGGTCGCCGCCGGCCGGCCGGTGCTGGGCATCTGCGTGGGCATGCAGATCCTCTTCGAGTCCGGTGACGAGCACGGGGTGGTCACCAAGGGGCTGGGTCTGCTGCCGGGCAGCGTCACCCGGCTCGCCGCCGCCCGGCTGCCGCACATGGGGTGGAACACCGTGCACCCGCCGGTGGGCTCGGCGCTCTTCGCCGGGCTGCCCGCGGACAGCCGGTTCTACTTCGTCCACTCCTACGCCGTCGGCGACACCGCCGCGCTCGTCGCGGCGGGGGCCCGGGTGACCACCGCCAACCACGAGGCCGATTTCGTCGCCGCGGTGGAACGGGGCCCGCTGTCGGCCGCCCAGTTCCATCCGGAGAAGTCCGCCGAGACCGGTGCCGCGTTGCTGCGTAACTGGCTGGCCAGCGTGCCCGGTGGTGACTGAGCCGGTGGGCGGATCCGGCCGGAGGTCGCGGTGAGCAAGGAACGAGCGCAGCGTCGGGCTGCCCGCGAGGCGGAGGCGGCCAAGCGCCAGGCGGTCCGGGAACGCGCGTTGGCCCGGCGGGCGCGACGCCGGGCCCTGGCCCGCCGGCTGGTGCCGACGCGCCGGGGCCGGACCGGTCGGCTGCCGAGATACTCCCGGGGCGAGCGGGCCACCATCGTGTCGTTGAGCCTGGTGGCGGTCGTCCTGATCTGGCTGCTCGTGCCCGACCTGGCGCTGCGCCTGATGTTGATCATGCTGCTGCTGCTCGTACTGCCGGTGATCGTGGTGATCGCCCTGGACCGCCGTTCCTGATCTGGAAGGACAAGACCCGTGAGCCTCACCCTGTTGCCTGCCGTGGACGTCGTCGACGGCCAGGCCGTCCGGCTCGTCCAGGGCACCGCCGGCAGCGAGACCAGCTACGGCGACCCGCTGGAGGCCGCTCTGGCGTGGCAGCGCGACGGCGCCGAGTGGATCCACCTGGTCGATCTGGACGCCGCGTTCGGCCGGGGCTCCAACGCCGGACTGCTCGCCGAGGTGGTGCGCCGCCTCGACGTGCGGGTGGAACTCTCCGGCGGCATCCGCGACGACGACTCGCTGCGCGCCGCGCTGAGTACCGGCGCCGCCCGGGTGAACATCGGCACCGCCGCGCTGGAAAACCCGGCGTGGTGTGACCGGATCTGCGGCGAGTACGGCGACCGGGTCGCGATCGGGCTGGACGTGCGGGGTCGTACCCTGGCGGCCCGGGGCTGGACCCAGGACGGTGGCGACCTGTACGAGGTGCTGGAGCGGCTGGACAAGGCCGGCGCCTCCCGGTACGTGGTCACCGACATCACCAAGGACGGCACCATGCGCGGGCCGAACCTCGACCTGCTGCGCGAGGTGTGCGGCCGGACCGACGCCCCGGTGATCGCCTCCGGTGGCGTGTCGACGCTTGACGACCTGCGGGCGCTGGCCACCCTGGCACCGATCGGGGTGGAGGGCGTGATCACCGGCAAGGCCCTCTACGCCGGCGCCTTCACCGTCGCCGAGGCCCTGGCCGCCCTGGCCGAGGCGTGAGCGGCGGGCGCGGCGATAGGCTCATGACATGACGGTGGCGGTGCGGGTGATCCCCTGTCTCGACGTGGACGCGGGTCGCGTGGTCAAGGGGGTCAACTTCCTCGACCTGCGGGACGCCGGCGATCCGGTCGAGCTGGCGGCGGCGTACGACCGGGCGGGCGCGGACGAGTTGACCTTCCTCGACGTCACCGCCTCGTCAAGCGACCGGGGCACGATGCTCGACGTGGTCCGGCGTACCGCGGAGTCGGTGTTCATCCCGCTGACCGTCGGCGGGGGCGTCCGGGCCGTGGGCGACGTGGACACCCTGCTGCGGGCCGGTGCCGACAAGGTCGGGGTGAACACCGCGGCGATCGCCCGGCCCGAGCTGATCGCGGAGATCGCGGACCGGTTCGGCCGGCAGGTGCTGGTGCTCTCCCTGGACGTGCGGCGCGCTCCAGCGGGTGCCACTCCCAGCGGCTTCGAGGTCACCACGCATGGCGGCCGGCGCGGCACCGGGCTCGACGCCGTGTGGTGGGCGCGGCGCGGCGCGGAACTGGGTGCCGGGGAGATCCTGCTCAACTCGATGGACGCCGACGGCACCAAGGCCGGCTTCGATCTGGAACTGATCGCCGCGGTGCGCCGGGTGGTCGACGTGCCGGTGGTGGCCAGCGGCGGCGCGGGTGAGGTGGCGCACTTCCCCCCGGCGATCGGCGCGGGCGCGGACGCGGTGCTGGCGGCAAGCGTCTTCCACTTCGGTGAGCTGACCGTCGGCCAGGTCAAGGACGCGTTGCGGGGGGCGGGTCACCCCGTCCGGTGACGGGCCCGGTCAGCCCCGACCGGAGTGGCCCTCGGGCGAGCGCCGGGGCATCGGGATGGACCGGACCAGATACTCCTGCACGGCTGCGGCATGCTCGGCCTCGTCGAGGTGCCACTCCGCGCTGCCCGGTGCGTACCTGCGGGTCAGCACCCCCTGAACGGTGTCGACGGTGGTGGCCAGCCCGGCGCTGGGGCGGGAGCGCCAGAGCCGTTCCCCGTCGGGGGTGATCCGGAACCAGCCGTCGGTGACGTCGACCAGCCCGGCGCCGAGCAGCCGCCGGATCGCCTCCTCGACGTCCTCCCGCTCGGGGATGCTCCGGTCGAGGTGGTCGGCGGTGGAGAGCACGTCGGCCAGACGTACGCCCTCGGGGCGGCGGGTGGTCGGGGACCGGCGGTGCCTGCCGGCGCCGCTGGCGATCACCAACGAGACGAAGATCCATGCGTCGGTACGACGCCAAGTTCTCTCCCCCATGCGGAGATTCTGCCGGGCGATGGGGCTTCAGGAAAATACCGCTCACCCTGTTGCGACGAAACGTTACCGGGTGACTGCGTACAGCTGACGGAAACGGTAGGCGTCGACCTGGTCGGAGGCGATGGTGGCGTCGGGTGGTCCGACCCTCACTCACCTGGCCGGTGTCGGCTCGGTCCGCTCCGGTGTCGGCCGGGCCGGCTCGGGCATGTCGAAGAAGGGCAGGAAGAACTGGGCCAGCGGCCCGATGGCCAGTGCGTAGGCGATCGTGCCGGCGCCGATCGTCCCGCCCAGCAGCGCGCCCACGGTCAGCACGCCGACCTCGATGGCGGTGCGGACCAGGCGCAGCGAGCGGCCCGGCCGGCGGGCGACGAAGCCGGTCATCAGGCCGTCCCGGGGCCCGGGACCGAGCCGGGCGCCGAGGTAGAGCGCGGTGGCCGCGCCGTTGCCCACGATGCCGGCGACCAGCAGGGCGGCCCGCACGGTGAGCGACTCGACGGGGGGCATCAGGGCGAGGGTGGCGTCGACGGCCAGACCGATCACCACGACGTTGGCCAGGGTGCCGAGGCCGGGGCGTTGGCGCAGCGGGATCCAGGCCAGCAGCACCAGGAAGCCGACCGCGATGACCACGGTGCCCATGCTCAGCCCGGTCAACCGGGACAGCCCCTGGTGGAACACGTCCCAGGGGTTCAGGCCGAGTTCGGAGCGGACCATCAGGGCCATGCTGAAGCCGTAGAGCAGCAGCCCGAAGAAGAGTTGGGTCAGGCGTCGGGTTGGGCGGTGTCGAAGGTTGCCAATCAATGCCACGCATGCCACTCTAGATGCCAATTGGCGTCTCGATAGAGAGCCAATATCGGGGGAGTGGCCATGACAAGTCAGGTGCGCGGAGTCCAATTGGCTCGACTGCTCGGGCAGTGGCACGCGCTGCCCGGTCGCCGGCGCAGCCCGGACTACGCGGCACTGGCCGGCGCCGTCCGCGGCCTGCTCGCCGACGGCCGGCTGCCGTTGGGCGTACGCCTGCCGGCCGAACGGGACCTGGCCGAGGCGCTGCAGATCAGCCGGACCACGGTGACCGCCGCCTACCGCGAACTGCGTGACAGCGGGCACCTGGCCAGCCGGCGGGGTGCGGGCAGCTGGACGATGCTGCCGGGGACGCACCGGGTGGCGCCCAACGGGCTCTGGACCCCGATCGACGACCGGGAGATGCTCGACCTCGGGGTGGCCGCCCTGGCCGCCCCGCCCGAACTGCTGCCGGCCGCCCGGGCAGCGGCCGAGGATCTGCCCCGCCACCTCGGCGGCGCGGGATACCACCCGATCGGCATCATCGAGCTGCGGGAGGCGGTCGCCCAGGCGTACACCGCGCGTGGCCTGCCCACCTCTCCGGACCAGATCATGGTCACCAACGGCACCCAGCACGCGCTGGACCTGGTGCTGCGGTTGGGTCTCGCGCCGGGCGGCAGCGTCCTGGTCGAGTCCCCGAGCTATCCCAACGCGCTCGCCGCGCTGGCCGCCCGGCGGGCCCGGATCACCACCCACGGCCTGGCCACCGACCCCACCGGGTGGGACGCCGACCTGCTGCTCGGTTCCCTCCGACAGGTACGCCCACGGCTGGCGTACCTGATCCCCGATTTTCAGAATCCGACCGGCCACCTGATGCCGGCGGAGCTGCGGGAGCGGCTGGTGGCCACCGCGCACGCGGTCGGCACCGACCTGGTGATCGACGAGTCGTTCGTGGACCTGCCGTTGGACGGCACCGAACTGCCGCCGCCGACCGCGAGCTTCGACCGGCACTGCCGGGTGGTCAGCATTGGTGGAATGAGCAAGCCGTACTGGGGTGGGCTGCGGATCGGGTGGATCCGTGCCTCCGCGCCGCAGGTGCAGCGGCTGGCCGCGGCGCGGGTCGGGGTGGACATGGCCAGCCCGGTGCTGGAACAGCTGGTCGCGGTGCACCTGCTGGCCGCCGCCCCGACCATCGTGGCCGCCCGCCGGGCGCAGCTCGCGATGCAGCGCGGCGCGCTGCTCGGCGCGCTGGCCGAGCGGCTGCCGGAGTGGCGGGTCACCGTGCCGCGCGGTGGGGTGACGCTCTGGGCCGAGCTGGACGGGCCGATCTCCAGCGCGCTGGCGCGGGCGGCCGAGGAGGTCGGCGTACGGCTGGCGCCGGGTCCCCGGTTCGGTCTGGACGGCACCCTGGAACGCTTCCTCCGACTGCCTTTCACCCTGCCCTCCGCCGACCTGATCGAGGCGGTCGGGCGGATCGCCGCGGTCCGCTACGACCTGGACCGCGCCGGGGTGCCCCGGTGGCGGGAGCCAAGCGTCATCGCCTGACCGAGCCCGGTTCGGCTGATCCACCGCGATCGTCCGCCGATGGCGGGCAGACTGCCGAGGTGGACGACGCCCGGGGGATGCGGTGGTCGCGCGGCGTGCGACCCAGCGCCCCCGGGTCCCGCGCCACCCGCCTGGAACTCTTCTACGACCTCGTCACGGCCCCGGCCCCGCCCCCGAAGGTCGGGAGCGGGGCCGGGGCCGTGGCGGCGGGCGTCAGATCTCGGCCACCGTACCGGCGTACATCTTGTCGATCTCGGCGGAGAAGTTGCTCTCCACTCCGCGGCGCTTGATCTTCAGCGACGGGGTGATCTCGCCGTCCTCGATGGTCAGGTCGCGGGGCAGGATGGTGACCTTCTTGATGGTCTCCCAGCGGTTGAGCTTGCTGTTCAACTGGGCGACGTGCTCCTCGACCATGGCCTGCGCCTCGGGCGAGGAGACGAGCTCGGCGTACGGGCGGCCCTCCAGCGGGGTGCCGGCGGCCCAGCCGGCGATGGCGTCCGGGTCCAGGGTGACCAGCAGGGTGCAGTAGTTGCGGGCCTGGGCGATGACCACCGCCTGCGAGGTGTACGGGCAGGTGGCCTTGAACATGCCCTCGATGTGTGACGGCGCGATGTACTTGCCGCCGGAGGTCTTGACCAGGTCCTTCTTCCGGTCGGTGATCCGCAGGTAGCCGTCGTCGTCGAGGCTGCCGATGTCACCGGTACGGAAGAAGCCGTCCTCGGTGAACGCGGCGGCGGTCTCCTCCGGCAGGTTGTGGTAGCCGCGCATCACCGGCCGACCCTTGATCAGGATCTCCCCGTCGGCGTCGATGCGGCACTCCAGGTCGCCCATTGCCCGGCCGACGGTGCCGATCCGGATCGCCTCCGGCGGGTTGACGAAGTTGCCGGCGCTGGACTCGGTGAGCCCGTAGCCCTCGGAGATCGGCAGGTTCGCCGCGGCGAAGAAGGTGGCGATGTCGGGGCTGAGCGGGGCGGCACCGGAGACCAGCACCCGCATCCGCCCGCCGAGGCGGGCCTGGAGCTTGCTGAAGACCAGCTTCTCGGCCACCGCGTACTTGAGCTTCAGCCCGCCCGGCACCGGCTTGCCGGCCTGCTCCAGAGCGACCTTCTCCTTGCCCACCCCGACGGCCCAGGCGAAGATCTTGGCCTTGGCGCCACCGGCGTCGTGCGCGGTGGTCACCGACTTGTTGTAGACCTTCTCGAAGACCCGGGGCGCTCCGCACATAAGCGTCGGCCGGACCACCGAGAGGAGTTCGACAAGCTTGTCCACCCGGCCGTCGACGTAGGTGGGCATGCCGACGTGTGTGGTGCCGCAGAGCAGCGTCTTGCCGAACGAGTGGGACAGCGGCAACCAGAGGTACTGGAGGTCGTCCTCGCGCAGCAGCCCCATCGCCTCCTGCGCCACGCCCTCCCAGCACCAGCCGCCGTGCAGCAGCTCGACTCCCTTGGGCCGTCCGGTGGTGCCGGAGGTGTAGATCAGGGTGGCCAGGTGCTCCGGGCCGATGCCGGTCACCAACCGGTCGATCAGCTCCGGGTCCTCGGCGAGCCGGCGGGCGCCCTGCTCCTCCAACTCGGCCAGGGTCAGCTGGGGCACCGCGGCGGCCGGGTCGGCGGCGCCGTCGAAGAGGACCACGTGGGTCAGCGCGGGCAGCTCCGCCCCGGCGATCTTCGCCGCCTGGCCCGGGTCCTCTGCGAACAGCACCTTCGAGCCGGAGTCGGCGAGGATGTAGGTGGCGTCCTGCGGCTCGGTCGTCGGGTAGACCGTGGTGGTGGCGCCGCTGGCGCACATGATGCCGAAATCGGCGAGCACCCACTCCAGCCGGGTGCTGGCCAGGATCGCCACCGGATCCTCCTGACCGACGCCCAGGCCGTGCAGGCCGGCGGCGATCGCCTTGGCCCGTTGGGCGACCTGCGCCCAGGTCAGCCAGACCGGCGAGTCATCAGGCCCGGGGTGGGCGAAGGCGCGGCGGTCGGGGGTCGCCGCCACGCGCTTGAGAAACATGTCAGGAATGGAACGGTACGGTACATCGAGAGCCATCGCTGTAGCCGCCTTCGGGGGTGGAGGCGTGACGGTCGTCACGTCGGAATGCGTTACCGAAGAGTATTGCCTGCATCGGGGCATCGGCTACCCCTGACGATCATCAACGGCCGGCCCGGCCGGGGAGGCGCTCGCCTCAGGCGTACCGCTCCGACGTCCGGGACCAGTCGTAGGTGGCCCGGATCCAGTTCCGCCGGGCCACCAGCGCCGGCCGTACCGCGTCGCCGTGCGTGACCAGGAGATGCTGCTCGGTGCTCAGGTACGCGCCGAGCCGTTCGTTGAAGCGGTCGGCGGCGGCCCGGAGCGCCAGCGACTCGTCGCCGAGTTCCCGGGTCAGCACCGTGATCAGGTTGTGCGCGTCGGGTCGGACCAGGTGCTCCTTGCGGTAGGAGAAGACGTCGTTGCACCAGCAGACCAGGTCGGCGACGAGCGACTCCAGCGTGGCCCAGCCCGGGTCGGCCCGACGGGCGGCCGGCGGAAAGCCGTTCAGGGCCAGGTCGGTGAGGGTGAGGCTGGGGTAGACGGCGCCGGTGTGCCGGCGTAACTGGACGTACTCGGTCATTGAGGGGATCCGGTCGTGCTCCCGATTGGCCGCCTCCCACAGCAGCGCGAGCAGGTACTCACGCATGCCGGCGGCGAAGCGCAGCAGGATGGCCGGCCGGCGGTGGGCCCGGATCCGGCGGCAGAGATCGGCCAGGGCGGGCGCGAGCGGGCCGGCGGCACGGGCCGGCACCGGGAGCCGGCCGTGCTGGTCGTCGAGCACGTCCAGCAGGTCCGCCACGGTGGGTGCCAGGCGGGTCGGGTCGCTGCCCAGGCCGTCCTCGTCGCAGGCGTCGTCCATCACGAACAGCCAGGAGATCAGGTCGGTCAGCAGCCGCAGCCCGTCCAGCGACGCCTGCGGGCAGGCCCGCCCGGCGAGGCCGGCCGCATCCGCCCGGCGCAGCCGGTGCCCGTTACTGATCAGGCCAAGACGCTGCGCCCAGTCCGCACTCTCCCCAGCGACGCGCTCCGTGTCGTCGTGCCGGAGGCTGGAGAAGGGGGGCTCCCGCAGTGCCGCGATCGCAAAGCTTCGCATCGCGCTCCCTGTCGCCCCGCCCCATGCGGAGCAGCGCGGCAAGCGTACGGGAGCGGCGATCGTCCCGGGTGGCCCACTGGATAACGTTTCGGATATATACCCCGACCGTTTCCTAACGGGGTCAGAAGCCCAGCCGGGCGTCGCGGAGCCGGTCCGTGAGCCCCGATTCGCCGGTGAGCTGCACCTGCGTGACCCGCTGCCGACCGGACAGGAAGAGGGCCAGTTCGCCCGGCGGGGCCTCCAGCAGCAGCGAATCACCGCCCCGGCCGGTGAGGATCTCGCCCTGTCCCGGCGCCCGCACCAGCACGCGGGCCGGGAAGCGGCGCAACGCCAGTCGGGCCAGCGTCGAGGAGCGCCGCCACAGCGCCCGGTCCAGCCCGGCGGGCAGCTCCCGGGGGCGCCACCCCTCCTGGGCCCGGCGCACGTCCTCGTGATGGATGAAGAACTCCAGGGTGTTGGCCAGCTCGTCGGTGAGCGGGTTGCTCACCGGGCTCCACACCGGAGGGCGCCGCAGCTGGTCGAGCAGCTCCGCCCAGTCGCCCGCCGCGATCTCGCGCCGGACCCGCTCGCCATAGTCGCGCAGCGGCGGCAGCGCGATGCCCGCTGCGGCGTCCGGTCGCCGCTCCCGTACCAGGAGGTGCGCGGCGAGATCACGGACGGACCACCCCTCGTTGACGGTCGGGGCGTCCGGGCCCAGCGTCGACATCAACTCGACGAGCGCCTCGCGCTCGGAACGGGCGTATCGCGGCATGGCACCGATCGTATGCGCCACCGCGCTGGCCCGCCGAGGTCCGCCCGGGCCGGAGCGACGTAGCCCCGGCCCGGCCGGACGAGGTCGCCCGGTCCGGTCGGGGTGACGGCGGACATATCGTTACGGGTCGGCAGGACCGGCGCGCAGCGGTAAGGATGAGGGAGGATGAGGGCAGCTTACGGCGGGGGAGAATGTGGCGAGCGGTACTAGTCGGGAAGTGCTCGGTCGCGGGCTGGCCGTGCTCTGGCGGGCCATCCGGGAACAGCCGCGGATCTTCGCGGTCGCGGTCGCCGGCAGCGTGCTCTTCGGCCTGATGGTGGTGGCCAGCGCGTTCGTGGTCGGCCGGGTGGTCGGTGAAGTCGTCGTGCCGGCGGTCGCCAGCGGGTCGGTCGGCACGAGCGCGCTCGCCCTGGCGGCCACCGCGTTGTTCGGGATCAGCCTGCTGCGGGTGGTCGGCATTTTCGGCAGGCGGCTCGGCGCGGGTTACATGCAGTACCGACTCCAGGCCGCCTACCGGCGCCGGGTCACTCGCCGCTACCTCGAACTGCCGCTGTCCTGGCATCAGCGCAACGCCACCGGCACCCTGCTCTCCAACGCGAACTCCGACGTGGAGGCGGCCTGGAATCCGATCGCCCCGCTGCCCTTCGCGGTCGGCACGCTGGTGATGCTGGTCGGCGCGGTGGCGGCGCTCTTCGTCACCGACTGGGCACTCGCCCTGGTCGGCCTGGCGGTGTTCCCGGCGCTGTTCGCGCTCAACGTCGCCTACTCCCGCCGGATGGCGCCCCGGCAGGCCCGCGCCCAGCGGTTGCGGGCCGAGGTCAGCGGCATCGCCCACGAGAGCTTCGACGGCGCGTTGGTGGTCAAGACGATGGGCCGGGAGGCCCAGGAGACCGGCCGGTTCGCCGACCGCGCCGGTGAGCTGCGCGACGCGCTGATCTCCGTCGGCCGGCTGCGCGGCATCTTCGACCCGATGCTGGAGACCCTGCCCAGCCTCGGCACCCTCGCGGTGCTTGTGGTCGGCGCGTACCGGCTGCGGCAGGGTGCCATCGACGTGGCCGAGTTGGTCAGCGTCGCCTTCCTCTTCACCGTGCTGGCCTTCCCGGTACGGGCGATCGGCTGGGTGCTGGCCGAGCTGCCGCGCAGCGTCGCGGGCTGGGACCGGATCAGCCGGGTGCTCGACGCCACCGGCGAGATGTCGTACGGCGACACCCGGCTGGACCGCGCCGAACCCGGGCCGGCCACGCTCACCTTCACCGACGTCAATTTCGCCTACGAGCCGGCCGAGGCGCACCTGCCCGGCGCGCAGGTGCTCGGCGAGGTCTCCTTCACCGTCCCGGCCGGCAGGACGGTCGCCCTGGTCGGGCCGACCGGATCCGGCAAGTCCACAGTCGCGGCGCTGGCGGTCCGGCTGGTGGACCCGCGCGCCGGCACGGTCCGCATCGACGGGGTGGACGTCCGGGAACTGGCCGCCGACTCGCTGGCCGCGACCGCCGCGCTGGTGGCCCAGGTGCCGTTCGTCTTCGACGACACCGTCCGGGCCAACGTCTCGCTGGACCGGCCGGGCGTCGACGACGAGGCGGTGTGGGCCGCGCTGCGGTTGGCCGAGGCGGACGGTTTCGTCGCCGCCCTGCCCGACGGGCTGGACACCATGGTCGGTGAGCGGGGCACCTCGCTCTCCGGCGGCCAGCGGCAGCGACTCACCCTGGCCCGGGCCCTGGCCGGGCGCCCCCGGCTGCTGGTGCTCGACGACGCCACAAGCGCGGTCGACCCCCGGGTGGAGGCCGCCATCCTGGCCGCGCTGCGCTCGGCCGGGGCCGGCGGGCCAGGCGCGTCGATCCTGGTGGTGGCCTACCGCCGGGCCACCATCGCGCTCGCCGACGAGGTCATCTACCTGGAGCAGGGCCGGGTGGTGGCGCGTGGCCCGCACACCACCCTGCTGGCCACGGTGCCCGGCTACGCCGACCTGGTCACCGCCTACGAGCAGGCCGAGGTCGACCACGACCGGAAGCGACCGTACGACGAGGTCACCCCGCTCACCTCCGGCCTGGAGGTGGACCGGTGAGCGCGAGGAATGTAGCGCAGCGGAGTCCCGCAGTCGCGAACGAAGGGCGGGTCCGGTGAGCGCGAGGAATGTAGCGCAGCGGAGTCCCGCAGTCGCGAACGAAGGGCGGGTCCGGTGAGCGCGAGGAATGTAGCGCAGCGGAGTCCCGCAGTCGCGAACGAAAGGCGGGACCGGTGAGCGTGGTCGCGGAGGAGACGAAAACGGGGTCGGAGCGGGTCGAGTCGACCTGGCGGACGTTGCGCCGTGGCCTGGCGCTCTCCCCGGAGCTGCGGATCGGCCTGGCCGGCACGCTCGGCCTGGCGCTTGTCTACATGGTCGGCCGGGTTGCCGTGCCGGTGGCGGTGCAGCAGGGCATCGACCGGGGGATCGTCGGCGGGCTGAACTTCGACGCGCTCTTCACCGTCGTGGCGATCACCGCCGGCGTGCTGGTGGTGACCACCGCCTGCGGCTATCTGATGATGCGCCGGCTCTTCACGGTCAGCGAGACCGCGCTGGCCGGGGTGCGGATCCGGGCCTTCCGGCACGTGCACGACCTCTCCATGCTGCATCAGCAGTCCGAGCGGCGCGGCTCGCTGGTCTCCCGGGTCACCAGCGACGTCGACCAGATCACCCAGTTCCTCCAGTGGGGCGGGGTGATCCTGCTGGTCAATCTCGGCCAGTTGGCGGTCACCACCGCGGTGATGCTGGCCTACTCCTGGCAGCTGACGCTTGTGGTCTACGCCGCCTTCGTACCGGCGGTCTTCGTGATCCGACTGCTCCAGCGCCGGCTCGCCGCCGCGTACGGGGTGGTCCGGCAGCGTACCGGCGCGTTGCTGGCGGCGGTCGGGGAGAGCGTGGTGGGCGCGCCGGTGATCCGGGCGTACGGGATCGCCGGGCGCACGGCCCGACGGCTCGACGAGGCGATCGACAGCCAGCGGCAGGCCCAGCAGAAGGCGATCCGGATCAGCATCCTGGGTAGTTCGGTGGGTGAGCTGGCCGCCGGGTTGGCGCTGGCCGGTGTGGTGGTGCTCGGGGTGATCCTCGGCGCCGACCGGACGCTTACCATCGGCGAGGTCACCGCGTTCCTGTTCCTGGTGACGCTCTTCATCCAGCCGGTGCAGATCGCCACCGAGGTGCTCAACGAGGCGCAGAACGCCATCGCCGGCTGGCGTCGGGTGCTTGACGTGCTGGATGTGGCCCCGGACGTGGCCGACCCGGGCGAGCAGGGGCGCGAACTGCCCGCCGGCCCGCTGGACATCCGGTTCGCGCAGGTCAGCTACCACTATCCGGGCGGCCCGACGGTGCTGCACGACGTCAGCCTGGAGATTCCGGCGAAGAGCCGGGTTGCGGTGGTCGGCGAGACCGGCAGCGGCAAGACCACCTTCGCCAAGCTGCTGACCCGGCTGATGGATCCGGCGGCGGGTGCGGTGCTGCTCTCCGGGGTGCCGCTGACCGAGGTCCGTTTCGATTCGTTGCGCTCCCGCGTGGTGATGGTGCCGCAGGACGGTTTCCTCTTCGACGCCACCGTCGCCGACAACGTCCGCTTCGCCCGTCCGGAGTTGACCGACGAGCAGATCACCGCCGCCTTCACCGAGCTGGGGCTGGCGGACTGGCTGGACGGGTTGCCGGCCGGGCTGGCCACCGGGGTGGGTGAGCGCGGCGAGGCGTTGAGCGTGGGGGAGCGACAACTGGTCGCGTTGGCCCGCGCGTACGTGGCCGATCCGGATCTGCTGGTGTTGGACGAGGCGACAAGCGCGGTCGACCCGGCCACCGAGGTACGGCTGCAACGGACCCTGGACGCGGTGACCCGGGGGCGTACCACCCTCGCCATCGCGCACCGGCTCAGCACCGCGCAGAGTGCCGACGAGGTGATCGTGGTGGACCGGGGTCGGGTCGTGCAGCGCGGTCCGCACGAGGAGCTGATCCGCGATCCCGATTCCGTCTACGCCCTGCTCTACGCCTCCTGGCTGGAACAGACCCGCTGAGCTGCAAGGAAGGGCCCCTTGTTAACGCCTGGAGTGGTAAAGGGGCCCCCTTTTAACACGTCGGCGACCTCGGTGCTGATTAACCGTGGCGGGCGGGCGGCTCGGGCAGCGGGGCGGTGAGGTAGCGCTGGATGGTGGGGGCGATCGCGGCGACCAGGGTCTCCGGGTCGGCGGTGGCGACCGGGGCCAGGCGGACGATGTGCCGCATCATCGCCAGGCCGATCAGCTGGCTGGCCACCAGGGACCCGCGCAGCGGCAGTTCCGTCGGGTCGACGTCGAGTTGGTCGAGGATCCGGCGCAGCACCTGGGTGGTCAGGAACTCGCGCAGCAGCCGGGCGGTCCACTCGTTGCTGACCGCGGAGCGCAGCAGGGCCGCTCCGGCGGTGCCGGCCGGTGAGTCCCAGATCGTGAGGAAGGTGCGTACCAGCCGTTCGCCGAGGCCGTCACGGTCACCGTCGAGCACCTTCGGCAGCAGTTCCCGGGGGTCGACCGGCGCCTGCATGGCGGCCAGGAAGAGCTGGTCCTTGCTGCCGAAGTAGTGGTGCACCAGGGCCGGGTCCACGCCGGCGGTGCCGGCGATGCCGCGGATGGTGCTGGCGTCGAAGCCCCGCTCCGCGAAGCTGGTCCGGGCCGCGTCGAGGATCGCCTCACGGGTGCCCGGGTTGCCGGGCCGCCGTCCGGTCCGCCTTGCCAATCGCCCTCCTCGCTCGGTGGCCCGTACCCCGGTTCGGCAGTCGGGGCACGGACCGGACCCCTCAGCCGCTGCGTCGCCGCAGCGTGGCCGCGGCGAGGACCAGCGCCAGCACCGCCGAGCCGGCGACGATCGCCAGGTCACGCCACATCGTCTGGGTCGGCTCGACGTGCGCGCCGACCTCCTGGAGCGCCTCCACGGCGTACGTCAGGGGCAGCACGTCGCTGAGCGCCTGCAACCAGCCGGCCATCTGGTCGCGGGGCACGAAGAGCCCGCAGAGCAGCAGCTGCGGCAGCACCACGACCGGCATGAACTGTACGGCCTGGAACTCGGTGCGGGCGAAGGCGCTACAGAGCAGCCCGAGCGCGACGGCGAGCACCGCGTTCAGCGCCGCGATCACGATCACCAGGCCGCTGCTGCCCGCGGTCTCCAGGCCGAAGACCCAGTACGCCACGGCAGCGGCGACCGTGGCCTGTAGCGCACCGGCCAGCCCGAAGGCGATGCCGTAGCCGAAGAGCAGGTCGGTCTTTGCCAGCGGGGTGGTGAGCAGCCGCTCCAGCGTGCCGCTGGTCCGTTCGCGGAGCATGGCGATGCTGGTCACCAGGAACATGATGATGAACGGGAAGAAGCCGAGCATCACCAGCGCGACCTGGTCGAAGGTGGACGGCTGGCCGGGCGGGGTGGGCTGGTCGGCGTACATGTAGTAGACCAGGGTGAGCAGCACGGTGGGCACGACCAGCAGCAGGGCCACCGTACGCCGGTCGTGGCGCAGCTGGCGCAGGATGCGGCCGACGGTGACGGCGAGGATCCGGGGGTTCACGCCGCCTCCCCGGTGTCGGTGTCGGTGCCCGTGTCGGTGCCGGTCTCGCTCGCCCGGATCAGCCGGAGGAACGCCTCGTCGAGGTCGTCGACGCCGGCGGCGGCGCGCACCGCGGCCGGGGTGTCGTCGGCGATCAGCCGACCCTCGCGGATGAGCAGCAGTCGGTCGCAGCGGGCCGCCTCGTCCATCACGTGGCTCGACACCAGCAGGGTCGTGCCGGCGGCGGCCAGCGCGTGGAACCGGGCCCACAGGTCGGCCCGCAGCACCGGGTCCTGGCCGACGGTCGGCTCGTCGAGCACGACCAGCTCCGGCTCACCGACCAGGGCGCAGGCCAGCGACGCCCGGCTGCGCTGCCCGCCGGAGAGGGTGCCGACCAGTTGCCCGGCCGCCGAGGCCAGCCCGACGTCGGTCACCGCCTGGTCCGCCTCGGCCCGGCCCCGGCCGTGCAGCGCGGCGAAGTAGCGGGCGTTCTCCCGCACGGTCAGGTCGGCGTAGATGCTCGGTGCCTGGGTCAGATAACCCACCCGGTGGCGCAGCTGCGCCGAGCCGGCCGGCGCATCCAGCACGGTGACGGTGCCGGAGCTGATCACCTGGACCCCGACGACCGCCCGCATCAGCGTCGTCTTGCCGCTGCCGCTGGGCCCCAACAGCCCGGTCACCGAGCCGCGTGGTACCGCGGCGTCGATCCCGTGCAGCACCCGCCGGCCGCCCCGGTCCACTACCAGGTTGCGGAGGGCGATCGCGTTCTCCATCGGCATCCCCTCAATATTTCATCACGCGTTGATTTCAACGGTAGATGAAATCTGCCACGGGTGGAAGGGGCCCCGGCGCGGGGTTGACGGCGGCTGGGACCCTGGATGGATGGACATCCGTACGCGGGAGCGGACCTTCGGTGTCGGCGAGGCGGCCGACCAAGTCGGTCTGAGCGCCCACACCCTGCGCTGGTACGAGCAGGAGGGGCTGGTCGCCCCGGTCGGTCGCGACTCGGCCGGCCGGCGCCGCTACACCCAGCAGGACCTCAACTGGCTGCTCCTGCTCACCCGACTGCGCCGCACCGGGATGCCGGTACGCGACATGCGCCGTTACGTCGAACTGGCCCGGCAGGGCGACGGCACCCTCGGTGCCCGCCGGGGGTTGTTCGAGGAGCACCGGGCCCGGGTGTTGCGGCAGATGGCCGAGTTGACGGAGGATCTCAAGGTCCTCGATTTCAAGATCGACGCGTATCGCCGGATGGAAAACGGTCACTGAGGGTCACCCACGTATACCACGGGGAACCGTCGCCGAACCGGACACCAGGTCCGTCAGCGGGCATTGCACGCCGATCGGACGTACGGCACGATGGCGCGGTGGATCACGCTCGGTCACCGGACAGCGGGTTTATCGACGACTGGGCCGCTCGGCTCCGGGCGACCACCGAGCGGGCCGTGGTGGGCATCCTGCTGCGCGGTAGCCACGCCCGCCGGGCCGCCACCGCACACAGTGACCTCGACGTCGACGTGCTGGTCGGCGGCGCACCGTACGCGGCCCGCCGGGCGTACATCGCGGAGCACTCCGGCCGGCTGACCCACGTCTCGGTGGCCGCCCGGGACGTCCGCTCCTGGGTGACCCGGCTGGGCGAGCCGGCCGACTGGGCGTTCGGCCTGCCCGTGACAGCGCCCGCCCGGCTGCTCTGGGCGGATTCGTACTGGCGTGACCGGATCGATCTGCCGGTGCTCTGTCAGCCGGCCGACGAACCACGGCTGGAGGAGTTGATCGCCACCCTCGGCAAGGTGGCGTCGGCACGCGACGCCGACGACTCGCTCGGCATCCGGTTGGCCGCCGCCGACCTGGCCCGGCTCTGCCCGTCGGTACTGCGACTGGCGAACCCCACCATCCGGGTGGTGTCCCGCCGGTCGGCGTTCGCCGCCGCGCTCGACCTGCCGGTCGCGCCGGTCGGCTACCCGGAGGACATGTTGCGCTGCCTCGGGCTGCGGCCCGGCTCGAACGGCGAGCTGTGGGCGGCGGCGGCCCGGCTGGTGGCCGGCACCCTGCCACTGATCCGCCCGTACGCCGCCGAGGTGGCCGAGGTCGCCGGCCCGGACCTCGCCGATGCGCTGCTCGACGGCCGCCTGGAGCGTTACGTCACCCAGTTGGGTCGGCCCGCCGACGGGCTGCCGTCCGCCAGCCGGGAGCCCGCTGGGGTACCCGCCCCGCGTGCGGGACAATGGCTCACTGTGCCCGTACCTGACGCGCCGGTGACCGGCGCCCACCTGGAAGCGCCGGAGCCGACCGGTGGCGGCGACCGGCCCTCCCGGCTCGATCCGGCGATCGCCGCCCGGCTGCGGCGCACCCCCGACGGCCTGGTGGCCGCCGTGGTCCGCCAGCACGACAGCGGCGAGGTGTTGATGGTCGCCTGGATGGACGACGAGGCCCTGCACCGCACCCTTACCACCGGCCGGGCCACCTACTGGTCGCGCAGCCGGCGCGAGTACTGGGTCAAGGGCGCCACCTCCGGCCACCACCAGTACGTCCGCTCGGTGGCGCTCGACTGCGACGGCGACGCCGTGCTGGTGAGCGTCGACCAGGTCGGCGCCGCCTGCCACACCGGGCACCGCACCTGCTTCTTCACCGAGCTTCCGGTGACCGGTGAGGTGACGTCGTGAGCGACGGCGTGGTGAGCCCCGATCCGACGACCTTCGCCGAGCTGGCCGACCGCTGGCGGGTGGTGCCGGTGACCCGGCGGCTGCTCGCCGACGCGGAGACCCCGGTCGGCGTCTACCGCAAGCTGGGCGGCGGCCCCGGGACCTTCCTGTTGGAGTCGGCCGAGCAGGGCGTGGGCTCCTCGGGCCTGTCCTGGTCCCGCTACTCCTTCGTCGGCGTACGCAGCAGCGCCACCCTGGTCGAGCGGGACGGCGCCGCCGCCTGGCTCGGTACGCCGCCGGCCGGGCTGCCGACCACCGGCGACCCGGTCGAGGTGCTCCGCGCGACGGTGGCCGCGCTGGCCGGCCCGCCCGGTGACCCGGACGGCGGGATGCCCCCGCTGACCGGGGGCATGGTCGGTTACCTCGGCTACGACCTGATCCGCCGCTTCGAGCGGTTGCCCGTGCTCACCGAGGACGACCTGCGCCTGCCCGAGCTGGGCATGATGCTCGCCAGCGATCTGGTGGTGCTGGACCACTTCGACGGCTCGGCGATCCTGGTCGCCAACGCCATCCTGCCGCCGCACGACGAGCCGGGCCGGGAGGCGATGGTCGCCGCCGCCTATCACCACGCGGTGGGCCGGCTGGACGCGATGACCACCGCGCTGTCGCGGCCCATCCCGCCGATGGTCGCCACGGTCCGCCGGCCGCCCGCCGGTGTGGTGCGCAGCCGTACGCCCGACGGCGGCTACCCGAAGGCGGTCGAGGCGGCCAAGGAGGCGATCCGGGCCGGCGAGTGCTTCCAGATCGTGCTCGCCCAGCGCTTCGAACGCGACACCGAGGCCGATCCGCTTGACGTGTACCGGGTGTTGCGGACCACCAATCCCAGCCCGTACATGTACCTGCTGCGCTTCGACGGTTTCGACATCGTCGGTTCCTCGCCGGAGGCGCACCTCAAGGTGACCGGCGAGGCCGACGGCGAGCGGCGGGCCCTGCTGCACCCGATCGCCGGCACTCGGCCGCGCGGCGCGACGCCCGAGGCCGACGCCCGGCTTGCCGCCGAACTGCTCGCCGACCCGAAGGAGCGCGCCGAGCACGTGATGCTTGTCGACCTGGGCCGCAACGACCTGGGCCGGGTCTGCCGGCCGGGCACCGTCGAGGTGCCGGAGTTCGCCACCATCGAGCGGTACAGCCACGTCATGCACATTGTCTCGACGGTGGTCGGCACGCTCCGGGAAGACCGCACCGCCTTCGACGCGCTCGCCGCGACGTTTCCGGCGGGCACCCTCTCCGGCGCGCCGAAGGTACGCGCCATGGAGATCATCGAAGAGTTGGAGCCGGTCCGCCGCGGGCTCTACGGCGGCACGGTCGGCTACTTCGGCTTCGGCGGCGACCTGGACATGGCAATCGCCATCCGCACCGCGCTGATCCGCGCCGGGCGGGCGTACGTGCAGGCCGGTGCCGGTGTGGTGGCCGACTCCGACCCGGCCGCGGAGGACCAGGAGACCCGGAACAAGGCAGCCGCGGTGCTGGCGGCCATCGCCGCTGCCGAGACGCTGAGGCCGGCCCGATGAGCGGGACGGCAGACCCGACGACTCCCACCCCCGGTGACGCGCGGCCGGCGGTGGGCCGGCGCGAGTTGGCGTACGCGGTGCTGCTCTGCCTGGCCGGCGCGGGCCTGGCGGCCTGGACGGCGACGCTCGCCTGGGAATCGGGCGAGATCGTCCGGCAGGACCCGATGCTGGGGGTGACCGAGGGCCGCACCGGGGCGCAGTTGCTGCCCTGGCTGTCGGCGCTGGCGCTGGTCGGGCTGGCCGGCGGGGGCGCGGTGCTGGCCACCCGGGGCGGACTGCGTCGGCTGCTGGGTGGGCTGCTGGCGCTGCTCGGGCTGACGCTGGCGGCCGGCGGCGGCTACGGCCTCTTCGCCGACCTCGACGGCCGGACCGTCTGGCAGTGGCCGGCGCTCTGCCTGCTCGGCGGGTTGCTGGCCGCGGCGGGCGGGCTGCTGACCGCGCTGCGCGGCCACCGGTGGCCGGCGATGGGCGCCCGGTACGAGCGGCGCTCGACCCGGGCGACGACCGCGGGTGGCCCGATCGGCGGGCGCGGCACTGTCGACGCGTGGGACGCGCTGGACCGGGGCGAGGATCCGACGGTCAGCTGACCGGCTGGCGGTCCCGGGAGCGGGCCGCGGCGAGTTCGGCCACCAACTGGTCGAGGGCGGCCCGCTGGTCGGCGCGGGCCCGGTCGGCGCAGATGGCCTCCCACGCGTTGCCGCTCGAGGTGCGCATCCGGTCCGGCCCGACCATGGCGCGCTCCAGCGTGTGTACGACGCCGACGGCGAGCGACGCGACGGTACGCGAGATCGTGGTGAGTCCGATGGTCTGGTGCGGCGCGGAGGAGCTCATGGGTCACCCCGGAGAGGATCGGCGTGGTGGTGGGGCAGGCGCGTCGTTGAGTCTGCCCGAGGAAGATGCTGCTCGACTCGCGTTTCGTGGTGATGACTGCCTCGTCAACTCTCCGGCAGGCCACCTGAGCAGGCAAAGGGTCCTTCGTCCTTGAGCAAGCTCACAGCATCGACGCCGGTCGTGCCGGTCGGTCGGCGGGGCGGCTGGACGGAGTCGACATAAGTGGCTGTCGATGGCGCCGTGACGTAGAGTCACAGCGTGTTTGCGCAAGTTGGCCATTATGCCGCAGTCCATTTCGTGAGGAGCGCCATACCCCCGGCGCTAGGTGCCAGGTAGAGCCCCCTAGCATCGGCCCATGACACCCGGAGAGGGGAGTCCGTTGGTGACTGCTGAGCATGCGCACGCGGAGGGGGACGAGGCCGGTACGGCGGCGTCCGTCAGCGTGTTGGACGAGATCCTGGCCGGCGTCCGGGCGGACGTGGCCCGGCGGCAGGAGCAGGTTCCGCTGGAGCGGATCCGCGAACTGGCCGCCGCCGCCCCGCCGCCGCTGGACGCGTACGCGGCCCTGCGCCGGCCGGGCGTGGCCGTCATCGCCGAGGTGAAGCGTTCCTCGCCGTCGAAGGGCAAGTTGGCCGAGATCGCCGACCCGGCCGAGTTGGCCGGCGAGTACGCCGCCGGGGGTGCCCGGGCGATCAGCGTGCTCACCGAGGGGCGCTGGTTCGGCGGGTCGCTGGAGGACCTGGCGACCGTGCGGGCCGCGGTGAACGTCCCGGTGCTGCGCAAGGACTTCGTGGTCTCCAGCTACCAGGTGCACGAGGCCCGGGCACA
The DNA here is from genome assembly GCF_059553435.1 of Micromonospora sp. PRAS1. Classification (NCBI taxonomy): domain Bacteria; kingdom Bacillati; phylum Actinomycetota; class Actinomycetes; order Micromonosporales; family Micromonosporaceae; genus Micromonospora; species Micromonospora sp. PRAS1. The sequence goes on along the minus strand of NZ_JCANNB010000002.1, from coordinate 93,133 downwards.
CGGCGCCGACCTGGTGCTGCTGATCGTCGCCGCGCTGGAGCAGAACGTGCTGGTCGGCCTGCTGGAGCGGATCGAGTCGCTGGGCATGACCGCACTGGTCGAGGTGCACGACGAGGAGGAGGCCGACCGGGCCCTGGAGGCCGGTGCGCAGGTGATCGGGGTCAACGCCCGTGATCTGCGTACCCTGGAGGTCGACCGCTCCGTCTTCGAACGGATCGCGCCCGGCCTGCCGAGCAGCGTTGTCAAGATCGCCGAGTCCGGCGTACGCGGCCCGCACGACCTCATCCGGTACGCCTCGGCCGGTGCCGACGCGGTGCTGGTCGGCGAGGGCCTGATCACCCAGAAGAGCCCCCGCGAGGCGGTGGCCGAACTGGTAAACGCGGGCAACCACCCCGCGACGCCCCGCCCGGTGCGCTGACCGCGCCGGTACCCGTCGTACCGAGAGGAGTCGGCATGAGTGCCGACGCGCTGACCGCCCCGACGGCGCAGTTCCCCGACGCAGCCGGTCACTTCGGCCGCTTCGGTGGTCGCTTCGTGCCGGAGGCGCTGGTCGCCGCCCTGAACGAGCTGGACGCCGCGCACCGGGCGGCAATGGCCGACGAGGAGTTCCGGGCCGAGTTCGCCGCCCTGCTCCGCGACTACGCCGGCACCCCGTCGCTGCTGTACGAGGCCCGCCGCTTCTCCGCGCGGGTCGGTGCCCGGGTGCTGCTCAAGCGGGAGGACCTCAACCACACCGGCGCGCACAAGGTGCGCAACGTGCTCGGTCAGGCGCTGCTGACCCGGCGGATGGGCAAGCGGCGGGTGATCGCCGAGACCGGTGCCGGTCAGCACGGCGTCGCCACCGCCACCGCCGCCGCCCTGTTCGACCTCGAGTGCGTGGTCTACATGGGCGAGGTGGACACCGAGCGGCAGGCGCTGAACGTGGCCCGGATGCGGATGCTCGGTGCCACGGTGGTACCGGTCACCACCGGCTCGCGCACGCTCAAGGACGCGATGAACGAGGCGATGCGGGACTGGGTCGCCAACGTCGACGAGACCCACTACCTGATCGGCACGGCCGCCGGCCCGCACCCGTTCCCGCAGCTGGTGCGCGACTTCGTCCGGGGCATCGGCGACGAGGCGCGGGCGCAGTGCCTGGAGCTGACCGGTGCGCTGCCGGACGCGGTCACCGCCTGCGTCGGCGGCGGCTCCAACGCGCTCGGCATCTTTCACGCCTTCACCGACGACCCGCAGGTGCGGCTCTACGGCTTCGAGGCCGGCGGTGAGGGCATGGACACCGGGCGGCACGCGGCCAGCATCACCGGCGGCTCGGCCGGCGTGCTGCACGGCACCCGGACGTACGTGCTCCAGGACGCCGACGGCCAGACCCGGGAGTCGCACTCGATCTCCGCCGGGCTGGACTACCCGGGTGTGGGGCCGGAGCACGCCTGGCTGCACGACACCGGCCGGGCCAGCTACCGGCCGGTCACCGATGCCGAGGCGATGGCGGCGTTCGAGCTGTTGTGCCGCACCGAGGGGATCATCCCCGCGATCGAGAGCGCGCACGCCCTCGCCGGCACCCTGGCCGTCGCCGGAGAACTCGCCGCCGACCTGGGCCGGCAGCCCACCATCGTGGTCAACCTTTCCGGTCGGGGTGACAAGGACGTACACACCGCCGGCGAGTACTTCGGCATCCTCGACAAGGAGTGAGGGCCATGAACGAGCGGGTCGTGCGGCGCGGCGAGGTATCGGCATGAGCCGGATCGGGGTCGCCTTCGACAAGGCCAGGGCGGACGGGCGCGCGGTGTTGATCGGCTGCATGCCGGCCGGCTTCCCCACCGTCGAGGAGAGCATCGCGGCGATGAAGACGATGGTCTCCGCCGGGGTCGACGTGATCGAGGTGGAGATCCCCTACTCCGATCCGGTGATGGACGGCCCGGTGATCCAGCGGGCCAGCGACATCGCCCTGGCCGGTGGCGTACGCACCCGGGACGCGCTGCGGATCATCGAGGAGGTCGCGGCCACCGGTGCCCAGGTGGTCACGATGACCTACTGGAACCCGATCGAGCGGTACGGCGTGGCGGCGTTCGCCCGGGACCTCGCCGCGGCCGGGGGAACCGGGCTGATCACTCCGGATCTGATTCCGGAGGAGGCCGACGAGTGGCTGGCCGCCTCGGACGAGTACGGGCTGGACCGCACCTTCCTGGTCGCACCCTCCTCAACCGACGAGCGGCTGGCGATGACCGTGGCGCACTGCCGGGGCTTTGTCTACGCCACCGCCCTGATGGGGGTGACCGGCGCGCGTACCCAGACCTCGCAGGCCGCGCCCGTGCTGGTGTCCCGGGTCCGGGAGGTCACCGACCTGCCGGTCGGCGTCGGCCTGGGCGTCGGCACGGGTGCGCAGGCCGCCGCCGTGGCCGGCTACGCCGACGGCGTGATCGTGGGCAGCGCCCTGATCCGCTGCCTGCTCGACGCTCCCGACCCCACGGCCGCCCGCACCGCCCTCGCCGCCCTCGCCACCGAACTGGCCGAAGGCGTCCGCACCCCCCGCCCCTGACCCACCACCCAACTTTCCCCGCCGATCATGCACTTCTGGTCGGTGAAACGCCCCTTATGTCATGGTTTAGGGCGACGGAGAGTGCAAGATCGCGAGGGGTGGGTGAGGAGTGGGTGAGGGGTTGGGTGGGTGGGCGGGATAACGGTGGAGGGGGTGGCAGCGGTACCGTGTGCATCCGTGAGTCTCGCCTCGCCGACGTACCTGGCCGCCATCCCCAGCCCGAGTACCGCCGTGTGGCATCTCGGGCCGATCCCCCTCCGGGCGTACGCCCTGTGCATCATCGCCGGCATCGTGGTGGCCTGCTGGGTCACCGAACGACGCCTGCGCCAGCGGGGCGTCGCCCCCGGCGCGGTGCTGGACATCGCCCTCTGGGCGGTGCCGGCCGGCATCATCGGTGCCCGGATCTACCACGTGATCTCCTCTCCGGCGGCGTACTTCGGCACCGGCGGTGACCCGATCAAGGTGTTCTTCATCCACGAGGGTGGACTGGGCATCTGGGGCGCGGTCGCCGGTGGCGCGGTAGGCGCCTGGTTCGCCGCCCGGCAGCTCGGCATCCCGTTCGCGGTGGTCGCCGACGCGCTGGCGCCGGGCCTGCCGCTGGCCCAGGCGATCGGGCGGCTCGGTAACTGGTTCAACAACGAGCTCTACGGCGGCCGGACCGACCTGCCCTGGGGCCTGGAGATCCACCGGATGGACGGTGGGCAGGCGCTGCGCGACGAGGCGGGCCGGCCGATCCTGGAGGAGGGGCTCTACCACCCGACCTTCGCCTACGAGGCGCTCTGGAACGTCGGGGTCGCCGCGCTGGTCTTCTTCCTCGACCGCAAGCTGCGACTCGGCCGGGGCCGGGCGTTCGCGCTCTACGTGATGGGCTACACCGCCGGCCGGTTCTGGATCGAGATGATGCGTACCGACGACGCCAACACCATCCTCGGCGTACGCCTCAACGTCTGGACCGCGGCGCTGGTCTTCCTCGGCGCGTTGATCTACTTCCTGCGGGTCCGCGGGCCGCGCGAGTACCTGATCCCCATCGGCGTGCCGACGGCCACCACCCCGGAGGCCACCTCCGACGTCTCCCAGCTCGACCTGTCGGCGCAGCGGACCGGCACCGAGCCGGTCATGCCGGAGGGCTACCGGGTGGTCAGCGAGGAGCAGTTCCGGCACTGGCAGGCCACCGGCGAGGCGCCGCCCGAGGTCGTCGCGGGCGACTCTGGAACCGCCACCGCCGGAGCGGAGGACTCCGCGCCCGCCACCGCCGGAGCGAAGGACTCCGCGCCTGGGAACTCCGGCACGCCGGGCTCGGCCGCCGAGAGCGGCACCGCTGAGCCGGCCGATGGGTCCGCTGCTGGCGACGCGGTGGAGTCCGCGCCCGGTCGACCCGCCGACCGCGACAGCTGAACGAGGGGGCGGTATGCGTAGCGCGGTGGTGGTCGGCGGCGGCCCCGGCGGCCTGGCGATCTCCGGCGCGCTGGCCCGGTCCGGCTGGCAGGTCACCCTCCTGGAGCGGGCCGACCGGATCCGCCCCGAGCCGACGGCGGTGGTGCTCTGGCCCAACGGGGTCCGCGCCCTGCGCGCCCTGGATCTCGCCGCCGGCCTGGACGCGATCGCCACGCCGTTGCCCGACGGCGGGATCCGGCGTCCCGACGGGCACTGGCTGGTGCAGCCGCGGCAGACCCCGGTCGAGCGGCTGCCGGTCGTGGTGCACCGGGAGGACCTGCACGACGCGCTGATCGCGGGCCTGGGGGAGCGGGTCGAGCTGCGCACCGGGGTGACCGTGCGGACGGTACGCGCGACCCCGGGTGAGCGCCCGGCGGTCGGCGACGGCCGGCACACCTTCGAGGCGGACCTGGTGGTCGCGGCCGACGGTGCCGAGAGCGTGATCCGCAGGCAACTCGCCCCCGAGGCGAGCCTGGTCAGCTCCGGCTGCGCCGCCTGGCGGGCGGTGATCCCCTGGTACCGGGCGCCGGGCCTGCCCGAGTCCGTCGGTGGCGAGATCCTCGGCGCCGGCTACCGGTTCGTGGCCGCCTCGCTCGGTGACCGGGGCTCGTCCGGCGGGTCCAGCCGGGGTGGCATCCACTGGATGGCCACCGCGGCCGGTGCGCCCCGACCCGAGCCGCCCGAGACGCAACTGGCGCTGTTGCGCCGCTGGTACGCCGGCTGGCCCGCACCCGTGGCCGAGCTGCTGGCCGCCACCGATCCGGCCGACCTGGTGCAGCAGGAGATCCGGGAGCTGCGTCCGCTGCCCCGGGCGTACGGCTTTCCGGTCGGTCCGGGTGGCGTGGTGCTGCTCGGCGATGCCGCGCACGCCATGCCGCCGCACCTGGGGCAGGGCACCTGCCTCGCCTTCGAGGACGCCGCGACGCTCGCCGCGCTGCTGCGCGAGTCGACGCTTCCCGACGCGGTGGTGGCGTACGACCGGGTGCGTCGGCCCCGCGCGGCGGTCGTGGTCCGGCAGACCCGCCGGATGTCGGCGGTGCTACAGGCCCGGGGCCGGCTGGCCCTGCGCGCCCGCGACGCGGCCCTCGGCACCATCACTCCCCGTCTGCTCGGCAGCGCCACCACCATCGCCACCCAGTGGCGCCCGCCGGCCAGCTGACCGGGGCGGGTCAGCGGGCGGTGCAGGCGGTCGCCACGCGACGGAAGCCGACCCGCAGGTAGACCCGGGCGATCTCCTCGTCTCCGGCGGCGAGGAAGACCAGGTCGACGCCGGCGGCCAGCAGGGCCCGGGCCAGCGTGGCGGTGACGGCGGTGGCCAGGCCGCGGCGGCGGGCGGCCGGCAGGGTGGCCACGCCGGCGATCTCGGCGGCGGTACCGAGGCGCATCGCCATCGCGCCCGCCAGCGCGCCCTCCTGCGCCGTGCTGACCAGCGCCGACAGTCGTCGTCCGGCGACGATACCGGCCTGTTCCTCGGCCAGCGCGGCCACGTCCAGTTCGGCGAGCGCGGCATCGCGCTCGGTGGGGCCGGCCGGACCCCGGCCGGTGCCGGGCACCGAGAAGCCGACCGCGGCGACCGCCCGGCGGGCCGCCACCGCCGCCGGCAGGTCGGGGTCGGCGGGATCCAGCACCCGGGTCGGTACGCCGCTGACGGCGGCCGGCTCCGGCAGCCGGGCCGGGTCGAGCACCATCAGCGGTGCCTCATGCACCGACAGGCCCGCCGAGCGGGCCACGGCGAGCAGGTCGGGGGTGGTCTCGTGCACCCATTCGAGGGTCTCGGGCAGGCCGAGGGCGCGCTGGCGGGCCCGTACCGCCGACACGTCGGCGAGGGTGGGGGGCCGGGCCGCGTCCCGGCGGGGGCGGGCGTAGAACGGCCATCCGGGGCCGTTGCGGATGAAGAGCACCAAACCGCCGTGATCTTCCGCACGGGCCGCGTCCCGGGGCAGCCCGTCGTAGAAGCGTTCCAACCGGTCGAGCAGGCCGGCGTGCTTGCTATCCACCGCGCGAGACTAACGTTCCCAGAGTCTGGACGGTGTGATCTATCTGCACTGGCCTTGCACACCGCGCCCTAACGTAGACTCAATAGACCGAGTAAGGGCCGACGTCGTCCCGACCGCGATTCAACCTGAGTGACGACAGGAGGCCCGGTGGCCTTTGCGTACCCACACCGCCCCCATCCGGCGCCGGGAACCGGCCAGGTGACCTCCCCGGCCGGCCTCTACGACGGCGCCCACGAGCACGACGCGTGTGGCGTGGCCTTCGTGGCGGACCTGCACGGTCGACGCTCCCACACGGTGGTCGCCAACGGCCTCGGCGCGCTGTGTCGGCTGGACCACCGGGGTGCCCGGGGTGCGGAACCGAACACCGGTGACGGCGCGGGCATCATGATCCAGGTGCCGGACGCGTTCCTGCGCGCCGTGGTGCAGTTCCCGCTGCCGCCGGCCGGCGAGTACGCCACCGGCCTGGTCTTCCTTCCCGACGACGACGCCGCCGAGGCCCGCGCCCGGCAGGTGGTCGAGAAGTACGCCCTGGTCGAGGGTGCCGAGCTGCTCGGCTGGCGGGACGTGCCGGTCGATCCGTCGGATCTCGGCGAAACCGCCCTGGCGGCGATGCCCCGGGTCCGGCAGCTCTTCCTCGCCGCGCGGCGGCTCACCGACACCCCCGCCGGCCCGGCCGGCTCCCCGCTGAGCGGCATCGAGCTGGAACGGGTCGCCTTCTGCGTACGCAAGCAGGCCGAGCGGGAGTCCGCCGAGCGGGGCGTGCCGGCGTACTTCCCCTCGCTCTCCGGTCGCACGATGGTCTACAAGGGCATGCTCACCCCGGACCAGCTGCCCGCGTACTACCCGGACCTGACCGACGAGCGGGTGGTCAGCGCCATCGCCCTGGTGCACTCCCGGTTCTCCACAAACACCTTCCCGTCCTGGCCGCTGGCGCACCCGTACCGCTTCATCGCGCACAACGGTGAGATCAACACCATCCGCGGCAACCGGAACTGGATGCAGGCCCGCGAGGCGCTGCTGCGCACGCCGGAGCTCTCCGGCAACATCCGCCGGGTCTTCCCGATCTGCACCCCGGCCGCCTCCGACTCGGCCAACTTCGACGAGGTCCTGGAGCTGCTGCACCTGGCCGGGCGCAGCCTGCCGCACGCGGTACTGATGATGATCCCGGAGGCCTGGGAGAACGACCCGGACATGGCCGCCGACAAGCGCGCCTTCTACCGGTTCCACGCCAGCCTGATGGAGCCCTGGGACGGCCCCGCCTCGGTCGCCTTCACCGACGGCGAGATCGTCGGCGCGGTGCTCGACCGCAACGGCCTGCGACCGGGCCGCTGGTGGCAGACCGCCGACGGGCTCGTGGTGCTGGGCAGCGAGGCGGGCGTGCTCGACCTCGACCCGGCCAGCGTGGTCGCCAAGGGCCGGCTCCAGCCCGGCAAGATGTTCCTGGTCGACACCACCGCCGGCCGGATCGTGCACGACGACGAGATCAAGACCGAGCTGGCCGCCGCCGAGCCGTACGCCGACTGGCTGCACGCCGGCCTGATCGAGCTGGACGAGCTGCCGCCGCGCGAGCACGTGGTCTACACCCACGACTCGGTACGCCGCCGCCAGCAGACCTTCGGCTACACCGAGGAAGAGCTGAAGATCCTGCTCGCCCCGATGGCCCGCACCGGCGTGGAGCCGATCGGCTCGATGGGCACCGACACCCCGATTGCCCCGCTCTCCACCCGGCCGCGGCTGCTCTACGACTACTTCCACCAGCTCTTCGCCCAGGTCACCAACCCGCCGCTGGACGCCATCCGGGAGGAGTTGGTGACCAGCCTGGCCACGACCATCGGCCCGGAGGGCAACCTGCTCGACCCCGGTCCGGCGAGCTGCCGGCAGATCGTGCTGCCCTACCCGGTGATCGACAACGACGAGCTGGCCAAGATCCTCGACATCGACGAGGACGGTGATCTGCCCGGCTTCAAGGCGGTCCGGGTCTCCGGGCTGTACCGGGTCCGCGACGGCGGCGCCGGCATCAAGGCCCGGCTCACCGAGATCTGCCGGCACGTCTCCGAGGCGATCGAGGATGGCGTACGCATCCTGGTGCTCTCCGACCGCGACTCCAACGCCGACCTGGCACCGATCCCGTCGCTGCTGCTCACCGCGGCGGTGCACCAGCACCTGGTCCGCGAGCAGACCCGCACCCAGGTCGCGTTGATCGTCGAGTCCGGCGACTGCCGCGAGGTGCACCACGCGGCGGTGCTGGTCGGCTACGGCGCGGCGGCGGTCAACCCGTACCTCGCCTTCGAGTCGGTGGAGGACATGATCTCCACGGGCGCGTTGGCCGGGGTCGAGCCGCGCACGGCGATCCGCAACTACGTCAAGGCGCTCGGCAAGGGCGTCCTGAAGATCATGTCCAAGATGGGCATCTCGACCGTGTCGTCGTACTGCGGCGCGCAGGTCTTCGAGGCGGTGGGGCTGCACTCCCGCCTGGTCGAGCGGTACTTCCGGGGCACGCCGAGCACGATCAGCGGGGTCGGCCTGGACGGCATCCACGCCGAGGTGGCCGCCCGGCACGCGCTGGCCTGGCCGGCACCGGGCGCCGACGCCGTCGACCGGCTGCCCGTCGGCGGCGAGTACCAGTGGCGCCGTGAGGGCGAGCTGCACCTGTTCAACCCGGAGACGGTCTTCCTGCTCCAGCACGCCACCCGCAGCCGGCAGTACGACGTGTTCCGCTCCTACACCGCAAAGGTCGACGAGTTGGCCGCGAAGGCCGGTTCACTGCGCGGGCTGTTCCGGCTGCGTACCGGCGTGCGGCCGGCGGTGCCGATCGAGGAGGTCGAGCCGGCCAGCGAGATCGTCAAGCGGTTCGCCACCGGCGCCATGTCGTACGGGTCGATCTCGGCGGAGTCGCACGAGACCCTCGCGATCGCGATGAACCGCCTCGGCGGCAAGTCCAACACCGGTGAGGGCGGCGAGGACGTCGAGCGGCTGCACGACCCGGCGCGCCGCTCCGCGGTCAAGCAGATCGCCAGCGGCCGGTTCGGCGTGACAAGCGAATACCTGGTCAACGCCGACGACCTTCAGATCAAGATGGCCCAGGGCGCCAAGCCCGGCGAGGGCGGGCAGCTGCCCGGCAACAAGGTCTGGCCGTGGATCGCCCGGACCCGGCACGCCACCCCCGGGGTCGGCCTGATCTCGCCGCCGCCGCACCACGACATCTACTCGATCGAGGACCTCGCCCAGCTGGTGCACGACCTCAAGTGCGTCAACCCGGCCGCCCGGGTGCACGTGAAGCTGGTCAGCGAGGTCGGCGTCGGCACCGTCGCCGCCGGGGTCGCCAAGCTCAAGGCCGACGTCATCCTGATCTCCGGCCACGACGGCGGCACCGGCGCCTCCCCGCTGAACTCGCTCAAGCACGCCGGCACCCCGTGGGAGCTGGGGCTGGCCGAGGCGCAGCAGACGCTGCTGCTCAACAAGCTGCGTGACCGGGTCACCGTGCAGGTCGACGGTCAGCTCAAGACCGGCCGGGACGTGATCGTCGCGGCGCTGCTCGGTGCCGAGGAGTTCGGCTTCGCCACCGCCCCGCTTATCGTCTCCGGCTGCGTGATGATGCGCGTCTGCCACCTGGACACCTGCCCGGTCGGCATCGCCACCCAGAACCCGGTGCTGCGCGAGCGGTTCACCGGCAAGCCGGAGTTCGTGGAGAATTTCTTCCTCTTCCTCGCCGAGGAGATCCGCGGCTACCTGGCCGAGCTGGGCCTGCGCAGCATCGACGAGGCGATCGGCAGAACCGAGCTGCTCGACGTCGCACCAGCGATCGAGCACTGGAAGGCCGGCGGGCTCGACCTGCACCGGGTGCTGCACCTGCCCGAGCTGCCGGAGGGCGCGGCCCGCCGGGGCGTCCGGGCCCAGGACCACGGCCTGGACAAGGCCCTGGACAACGAGCTGATCGCCCTGGCCGAGCCGGCCCTGCGCGAGCCGGGCACGGCCGACGGCGAGGCGCGGCCGGCCGACGGCGAGGTGCCGGTCCCGCCGGTACGGGCCGAGGTGGTGATCCGCAACGAGCATCGCAGCGTGGGTGCCATGCTCGGCGGCGCGGTGACCCGCCGGCACGGCGGCGCCGGGCTGCCCGCCGACACCATCGAGTTCACCCTGCGCGGCACCGCCGGGCAGTCCTTCGGCGCGTTCCTGCCGCGCGGGGTCACCCTGCGCCTGCACGGTGACGCCAACGACTACGTCGGCAAGGGGCTCTCCGGCGGGCGGCTGGTGGTCCGGCCGGACGCGGCGGCACCCTTCGTGGCCACCGACGCCGCACCGGGCCGCCGGGCCGAGGACCAGATCATCGCCGGCAACACCATCCTGTACGGCGCCACCGCCGGCGAGGTTTTCCTGCGCGGCCGGGTGGGGGAGCGGTTCGCGGTACGCAACTCCGGCGCGGTGACCGTCGTCGAGGGCGTCGGCGACCACGGCTGCGAGTACATGACCGGCGGCACGGTGGTGGTGCTCGGCCCGACCGGCCGCAACTTCGCCGCTGGGATGTCCGGCGGCACCGCCTTCGTCTGGAACCTCGACCGGCGGCTGGTCAACACCGAGCTGGTCGACCTCTCCGCGCCGAGCGAGTCGGAGCGGGCCCGGCTGCACGAGCTGGTGCAGCGGCACTTCGCGGAGACCGACTCGGCGGTCGCCGAGGCGCTGCTCAAGCGCTGGCCCGAGGCGGTGGAGGAGTTCACCGCCGTGGTACCCCGGGACTACCGCCGGGTGTTGGAGATCATGCAGGCCGCCGAAGCCGCCGGCCAGGACGTCGACGACGCGGTGATGAGCGCACTGGCGGCACCGGCCGCCCCGGCGGCGCGGCCCGCGCCCGTCGACGCGTCCGCGCCGGTCCCGCCCGCCCCGCGGGTGGTCGCCCAGGAGGTGGCTCGTGCCTGACCCGAACGGTTTCCTGCGCTACGGCCGGCAGCTGCCGGCCCGCCGGCCGGTGCCGGTACGCATCAGTGACTGGCGGGAGGTCTACCCGTCAGCCGGTGAGGGGCTGATCCGCGAGCAGGCCACCCGCTGCATGGACTGCGGCATCCCGTTCTGCCACGACGGCTGCCCGCTGGGCAACCGCATCCCGGACTGGAACGACCTGGTCCGCACCGGTAACTGGGACGCGGCCGTGGAGTCGCTGCACGCCACAAACAACTTCCCCGAGTTCACCGGCCGGCTCTGCCCGGCACCCTGCGAGGCCGCCTGCGTACTCGGCATCGCCGGGGGCGATCCGGTGACGATCAAGCAGGTCGAGGTGGAGATCGCCGACGCGGCCGGAGCCCGGGGCCTGACGCCGCGTCCGGCGCCGGCACCCACCGGGCGGTCGGTCGCCGTGGTCGGCTCCGGTCCGGCCGGGCTCGCCGCCGCCCAGCAGCTGGCCCGCGCCGGTCATGCCGTCACGGTGTACGAGCGCGACAACGCCATCGGTGGCCTGCTGCGCTACGGCATCCCCGACTTCAAGCTGGAGAAGCGGCACATCGACGCCCGGCTGGCCCAGCTGGCGGCCGAGGGGGTCGTCTTCCGCGCCGGGGTGGAGGTCGGCGTAGACGTCACCGCCGAGCAGCTGCGCGCCGGGCACGACGCGGTGCTGCTGGCCTGCGGCGCGTTGCAGGGCCGGGACACCGACACCCCCGGCCGGCAGCTGCGCGGCGTGCACCAGGCGATGGCGCACCTGGTGGCGGCCAACCGGGTGGTCGCGGCGGCCGGCCAGGGCCGTCCCGCCCTGGCCACCCTGCCGGACGGTACGCCTATCGACGCGGCCGGCAAGCATGTGGTCATCATCGGCGGCGGCGACACCGCGGCGGACTGCCTCGGCGTGGCGCACCGGCAGGGTGCGGCCGGCGTACACCAACTGGACCTGTACCCGCAGCCGCCGAGGCAGCGCGACGAGGCCCGTGACCCGTGGCCGACCTGGCCGTGGATCCTGCGCGAGTACGCCGCGCACGAGGAGGGCGGCGAGCGGGTCTTCGCGGTGGCGGTGCAGGAGTTCGTCGACGACGGCACCGGCGCGGTCCGGGCGGTACGCATCGCCGAGGTGACCGTCGAGAAGCGGGACGGCCGGCGCATCGTCACGCCGGTGCCGGGCACCGAGCGGGAACTTCTCGCCGACCTGGTGCTGCTGGCGATCGGCTTCGAGGGCACCGAGGAGCAGCCGCTGCTGACCCAGCTCGGCCTGAGCCGCAACCGCCGGGGCGCGATCGACTCCCGGGCCGACTGGCAGACCGACGCCGACGGCGTCTTCGTCGCCGGGGACATGCACCGGGGCGCCTCGCTGATCGTCTGGGCGATCGCCGAGGGGCGGGCCGCCGCCGCCGCGATCCACGCCTACCTCGGCGGCACGGGCACCCTGCCCGCCCCCGTCCAGCCCGCCTCACAACCACTCGCGGTGTAAGGAAGGGCCCCCTTTTAACGCCTCGTGCATAGCAGGGGCCCCTTCTTAACAGTGACTGTTAAGAAGGGGCCCCTGCTAACAGCTGCCGTCGGGTGGCGGCGTCGGGCTGTTCCATCGATCGAGATGTTTCGCTAGGATTACCGATCAGTAACCACCCGTTCCCTGGCCACGCGCGCGGTCATCGGGCTCCACCACCACCCTCTGTGGAGGTCCGTCATGCCACACCGGCCGCTGGCCCGCGCCCTGGCCGCGCTGGTCGCCCTCTGTGCCGCCGCTCTCGGCGCGTTCGCCCTGCCGGGGGCCGCCCAGGCCGCCGCCCCCATCCACTACGTCGCGCTCGGCGACTCGTACTCCTCCGGCGTCGGCGCCGGACCGTACGACCTCTCCACCTGCCTGCGCAGCCAGAAGTCGTACGCGCCACTGTGGGCCGCCGCCAACAACGTGGCCAGTTTCCGCTTCCCCGCCTGCGGCGGCGCGGTCACCGCCGACGTGCTCAACAACCAGCTCAGCTCGCTGAGCACCAGCACCACAATGGTCACCATCACCATCGGCGGCAACGACGCCGGGTTCGCCGACGTGATGACCAGCTGCCGCTTCGGCAGCTCGTCCACCTGCACCAACGCGGTCAACGAGGCGAAGGCGTTCGCGACCGGCACCCTGCCGGCCCGGCTGGACCGCACCTACGCCGCCATCCGGGAACGCGCGCCCAACGCCCGCCTGATCGTGCTCGGCTACCCGCGACTGTTCGAGACCGGCAGCTGTGGGCTGCTGGCGATGAGCAGCGCCAAGCGCACCCTGCTCAACGAGGCCGCCGACGTCCTCGCCGCGGTGACCGCCGAGCGGGCCGCCGCGGCCGGCGCCACCTTCGCCGACACCCGACCCACCTTCGCCGGCCACGGCGTCTGCGGCGCCCAGCCGTGGATCCGGGACGTCACCGGCGTCATCGAGGCGTACCACCCGAACGCCGACGGCTACCGGTACGGCTACCTGCCGGCGCTCAACGCGGTCACCGGCTGACCGGCCGGGCGGCGGGCCGCGCTCCGACCCGGCCCGCCGCCCGCGAGAACGCTCGCCGCTCCGCGAGCGCGTCTACCGACTGTTGTCACCGTTCGGCACACTGGGCAGACCATCGTGCACTGTCCGTGATCGTCGGGGGTGGGGATGAGGGGAACGACCGGCCAGCCGCCGGCTCCGCCGGTACGGGACCGCATCCCGGCCGGTGGGTTGGAACTGCTCGCCCTGCTCACCCGCCTGCTGCGCCGGCCCCGCCGGGGTGACCACCGGCTGCCGGTGATCTGGCTGGTCCGAACGGCCTCGGGGGGCGACCCGATGCCACTGCTGCGCCGGTTCCTCGGTCAGGGGCCACGGCGACGGGTACCGCACGGGGTGCTCGACCTCGCCGCGGCTGGTGCCGGGGTGGAGGTGCCCACGCTGCTGCGGGATCTGCACCGCCAACTCTCCCTGGAGGCCTTCGGCACGGCCCGGCTGCGCTTCCGACACTACCGGCTGGCCGACTGGCTGATGCACCAGAGCTTCGACCTCGACGCCGACGACGGCCGAGCCACGCTGGTCCGCCGGCTGCGCGACCGGCAGGCGGGTGCCACCCGTGGCGAGACGACCCCGACCGGTTCCGACGCGGTGGGCCTGGCCACGCAGGCGCTGCTCTGGTTGGCCCGTCGGGTGGTGCCCGGGGTGGTCTTCCGGGTCGCCGTCTCCGGGCGGGTGCCGTTGATCGGCCCGCAGTACCGGTGGTTCATGCGCCAGCAGTATCTCGCGCCCCGGCAGTCGGTCACCTTCCTCGGCTTCGCCGAGCGGCTCACCGCCGGCTGGCGCGACGGGGAGCAGCCCGACCAGGTCAACAAGCTGCTGCTGCACGCCTTCCTCGAGGATCTGCGGCAGGCGTACCGGCGGCGAATCTGGCGGCCGTCGGACTGGCGGCGCACCGCGTACCCGGTGCTGCTGCTCGACCACGTCGCTCCCGGCAACGTCGGTCACGTCCTGGTCCGACTGCTCAACGACGTACGCAACGAAACCGGCCGCAACGACCCGCTGCTTGTCGTCGCGGCGGCCGGGCAACCCCCGCCGGAGCTGCCCGAACCGTATCCGCTCGACGACGCCGACGAGGCGTGCGACGAGTGGTCCGAGGCGCTGCCCGAGATGCGGCGGCTGCGCCGCGCCGGGGCCTGGCTGGTGGTGTTCCGGCCGGACGACACCGATGCCGGCCCGCCGCCGCGCGGCGGGGTGCGCGCTTTCGCCGCGCCCGACCCGCCCTGGTGGTCGCGGCGCTTCCTGCCGGCGGCCCTCTGTCTGGTCCTGGTCGCCGCCGGTGGTCTCTGGGTCGGCTCGCGGTGGGCACCGGGCTGCCACCCGTCGCCGACCGGCCGGGTGGCCGTGCGGATGGTGGACGGGGAGTGCGTCGGGTACAGCGACAGCGCCGCGCACGTGTTCAACACCGACCGGGGCCAGGACCGGCTCCGCGCCGTCCAGGAGCGGATCTTCGCCCAGAACCGGGAGGCCGAGGCGGTGTGGCAGCGCAGCGACCGGCGCCGGCCGTACCTCACCCTGGTCTACCTCGGCACGCTGACCGGCAACCGGACCCGCGACGACGAGGAGTCGTACGTCTCCGAACGCGAGGAACTGGAGGGCATGGCGGTCGCCCAGCAGGCCCTGCTCCAGGAGTCGGCGAGCGCCGACGGCGCGGCGCTGCTGCGCATCGTGGTGGCCAACGGGGGCCGGCAGATGCGCCACGCAGCCAGGGCCGTGGCCATGCTCGCCGAGTTGGCCCGCGACGATCCGACGGTGCTCGGCGTGGTGGGCATGGTGGACAGTCGGGTCAAGACCGCCGAGGCGCTGCGTGAACTCAACCGGGTCGGGCTGCCGGTGCTCGCACCGACCCTCTCCGCCGACCGGATGGACGCCAACTCCCGGCTCTACCTCCAGATCTCCGCACCCAACGCCGACCAGGTACGGATGGTCGAGGCGTACGCCCGGCAGGTGCTCAAGGTCGACGAGGCGCACGTCTACTACACCACCGGCGAGAACAGCTCGCTCGACGACGACCTCTACGTCAACACCCTGGTGGCAGGGCTGCGGCAACGCTTCGGTGAGCGGATCACCCGGCTGGCCGAGTGGCGTACCGGAATGCGGCTCACCGGCGAGTGCGGCTACCCCGGCATGCTCTTCTACGCCGGCCGGTGGTCGGAGTTCGACGGCTTCCTGCGCGCCCTGCGGGCCTGCGGCAGTGACCCGCCGAAACACCTGGTCACCGACGACTCCGTCAACCGGTACATGGCCAACCCGAGCCTGCGTACCGCCGCTCCCGGCAACATTCCGGTCACTTACGTCTCCAAGGCGGCCCTGGCCACCTGCGCCGCGCTGCGCGACGCCGAACAGCGCCGCGACGACGCCCGGGCCAGCTTCCTGGCGCTGGTGCAGGCGCCCGACCTGCTCGATCCGCCGCGCTGCCGCCCGGAGCATCCGCAGCCGGTCGGCGAGCGGGTCAGCCTCGCCTACGACGCGGCGATGATGATGATCCGGGCGGTGGAGAGCCTTGCCGCCCGGCTGCACCCGCCCACCAGCCCGCGCCGCAGGTGGGCGCCGACGTCGATCAACCCGATCGGGGTGCACGCCGAGGTGCTGCGGCAGAACACCAGCACCGGGCAGCCCGGCGTGGCCGGGCTGATCCGCTACCAGCCCGATTCCGGCGAACCGCTTGACAAACGGATCTCGCTGATGCGGGTGGAACGGGTGCCCGACCTGACGGCCGAGGCGGTGGAGGTGTTCCACTGTGGCAACGCCGACCAGGTCGCCCCGGCCACCTGTGCAGCAGTCGGCTGAGTCGTCGATCAGGGTGCCGGACACGTCGGTTCGGGACTGTGCCGTCGTGGCGGGTGTCCGTTAGGGTTTCTGCGGACCAGGCGGCGCTCGGCGGTGAGGGGCAGAGGTTGGGCAGGCTCGCGTCGGCGTACGGGCATGCGGTCGCCGCTCACCAGGCGGCCCGGGCACACCTCGACGCGGCCCGGGACGCGTTGCGCGTGGCCGGCACCCCTGCCGCCCCGGGCACCGACCCCGAACTGGTCGCGCGGCTGGCCCGGGTGGGTGACGCGCTCGCCACCCCAGTGCCCGGCACCCCGCTGGCCCACCAGCCGGTGCCGGTACGCGTCGGCGCTGCCGTCACCACCGGCGGCGGTTTTCCCGTCCTGCTGCCCCTCGGTGGCGGGCATCACCTGGCGATCGAAGCCGACGGCCGCGACCCGGTGGTGGCGGGGCTGCTGCGGGCGCTGGTGCTGCGGCTGCTGGCCACCGCGCCGCCCGGCGGAGTCCGGGTCGCCGGGCTGGACACCGCGGCCCTCGGCGCCACCTTCGGGCCGCTGCGTCCGCTGCTCGACGCCGGTGTGATCGACGCGCCGGCCACCACCGAAGCGGAGGTCGCCGCCGCGCTCGACGCTGCGGAGGCGCACGCCCGCGCCGCCCGCCAGGCCGACCGCCCGGACCAGGACCTGCTCGTGCTGGTCGCCACCGCCGTCCCGTCGCCCCGGGAGGCGGCCCGCCTCGCCGCACTCACCCACGCCGGCCCGGCGGCGGCGGTCTGCGTCCTGCTCGCCGGCTGGTCACCGGGCAGCCCCACCGAGCCGGCGCCCCGGCTTGGCGCCACCACCATGCTGCGGATGGCCGGCGGCCACGCCCACGTCGGCGACCCGCCCGGTACGCCGTTCAGCACCGACGGCACCGGTCTCGCCGTGCCGGTGCGGCTCGACGGGGACCCGCCGCCGGCCTCGGTCGCGGCCCTCGCGGCGCACCTCGGGCAGGCCGCGCGACGCGGCGGTACGGTCGACTTCGCCGACCTGCTGCCCGGGCAGCGCTGGGCCGACTCGTCCCGCGCCGGGCTGCGTACCGTGGTGGGCCGGGCCGGGCGGGACGCCTTCGCCATGGCCTTCGACGACGCCACCCCGCACTGGCTGGTCGGCGGGCGCACCGGTGCTGGTAAGACCGTCTTCCTGCTCGACGTCCTCTACGGGCTGGCCGCCCGCTACTCCCCGGCGGAATTGCAGCTCTACCTGCTCGACTTCAAGGAGGGGGTGAGCTTCACCGAGTTCGTCTCCACCGGCCGGGATCCGTCCTGGCTGCCGCACGCCCGCGCCGTCGGCATCGAGAGCGACCGCGAGTACGGCGTGGCCGTGCTCCGCGAGCTGCGCCGCGAGTTGAACCGGCGGGCCACCGCGCTGAAGCGGCACGGCGTCACCAAGCTGGCCGACCTGCCCGCCGACACCGCGGTGCCGCGCATCGTCGCGGTGATCGACGAGTTCCAGGTGCTGCTCGCCGGCAACGACCCGATCGCCCGCGAATCGGTGAACCTGCTGGAGGAGTTGGCCCGCAAGGGCCGCTCGTACGGCGTACACCTGGTGTTGGCGAGCCAGAGCACGAGGGGCATCGAGGCGCTCTACGGCCGGGCCGAGGCGGTCTTCGGGCAGTTCGCGCTCCGGGTCGCGCTGCCCGGCGGCGGGGGAGTGCTCGACCAGCTCAACGACGCGGCGGCCACCCTGCCGGTCGGTTCGGGTGTGGTCAACACCGCCGCCGGCGCACCCGGCGCGAACACCGTGGTCCGCTTCCCGGACGCCTCCGCCGCCGCCGGTGAGCTGACCCGGCTGCGGCACGAGCTGTGGCAGGCCCGCCCGGCCGGGTCCCGGCCGCCGTCGGTGTTCCGGGGGTACGACACGGCCCGCGTCGAAGAGGACAGCACCTTCACCGGGCTGCGGCCCGGCGGTAGGCGTCCCCTCGCCCTGGTCGGCCGGACGGTCGACGTGGACGGCACCACCGCACTCTTCATCATGGACACCGCACCCGGCCGGCACCTGGCCGTGGTGGGCACCTCCGCCGTCGGCGCCGAGGTGCTGCGCGCCGCCACGCTGAGCCTGGCCCGGCAGCACGCCCCGGGCGAGGCGGCCTTCCTGCTCGCCCCCCTGGTCGCCGCCGCCGACTCGGCCGCCGACGACACCGCCACCGAGCTGGCCGCCGCCGGTCACCTGGTGGAGCGCCTCGACACCGTCGCCCTGCGCGCCAACATCGGCTTGCTCGCCGCCACGGCCGGGCGGGCTGCCGCCACAGAGGCGTCGGGGCGTACCTATCTGGTGGTCTTCGGCATGGACGCCGCCGCCGGGCTGCTCGCCGAGACCGATCCGGCGACGTTCCGGTCCGGCCACGACGAGCTGCGTACCCTGCTGCGTCAGGGGCCCGGTCACGGGGTGCACCTGCTCGGCTGGTGGCGCGGCCTGCGCCGGCTCGCCGACGACCTCGGCGGCACCCAGAACCGCGACGACGTCGCCTGCCTGGTCGCGTTGAACGTGCCCGGCGCCGACCTCGGCCTGCACCTGGGCGTGCACGACCTGGCGTACACCCCCCGGGCCGACCGGGCGCTGCTTGTCGACCGGCACGACCAGCGGGTCAAACTGATCGTGCCGTTCGCCCGCGACGGGCACACCTCCGACGGGCAGGAGTGAGCGTGTCCACTTTCGACGAGTACGCCGCGCTGGCCCGGCACCTGGCCACCCAGCAGCGCGCCGGTGAACAGGACACCGCCGCCGAGGCACAACGCCGACGCGAACTGGCCGCCACCGTGGAGTACCTGGACCGGCGGCTCGACGCCCAGGGCCAGCGCCTCGACCACCTGGGCCGCACGATCGGCATCGCCCCCGGCACCCCCGCCCCGATGCCCCCGGGCCCGCCGCCCGGCTCACCGGTCTCCGGGCCGCCGGTGTCA
Source organism: Micromonospora sp. PRAS1 (assembly GCF_059553435.1). Taxonomy (NCBI): domain Bacteria; kingdom Bacillati; phylum Actinomycetota; class Actinomycetes; order Micromonosporales; family Micromonosporaceae; genus Micromonospora; species Micromonospora sp. PRAS1. The sequence goes on along the minus strand of NZ_JCANNB010000002.1, from coordinate 74,003 downwards.
GGGCCGCCGGTGTCAGGGCCACCAGTCTCGGGGCCGCCGGTTTCTGGCCCGCCGGGTGCTGGGGATGGCCCGGGACCGGGGACGGGGTCGACCGGCGGCGCAGCCGCCGCGCCGGGGCGGCCGGAAGTCGGGGCGTACGTCCAGCCGGGTGTCGGGGAAGCGGACCGGGCGTTGCCGGTGGCGGTGAGTGCGACGGGGGCTGGGGTGCCGGCCCAGCGCGCCGGGCAGGTCGACCCGGCGACGGAGCTGGAGTTGGCGCGGCGCTGGGCCGACGAGGCCGACCGGCACGCGCAGCAGGCGGAACTGTTCGCCCAGCAGCCGGCGCTGCTACCGGCCTGGTCGCCGATGGCCCGCGCGGTCGCCGTCTACCTCGGCTTCGCCGCCGCCTCGGTACTGCTCATGCTGGTCATGGTCTTCGCCTCCGGGGTGGGCGTGGTCGACGGCTTCACCCTCTACGCCTGGATGTGTGCGGGCCTGCCCGCTGCCTCGTTCATCGGCGGCTGGCTGGTGCTCAACCGCTGGGGTCGGCCCGCCGTAGGCGCCGCCACCCCGCCCCGCTACCCGGTGCTGGGTTTCCTGATCTGTTTCCTGGCCGTCCCGCTGGCCTACTGCGGCTACCTCCTCCTCTTCCGCACCCTCCGCTGAGGCCGTCACCGAGGGGGTCGCCTCGCTGGACTGTGCCGTAGCCTCGTCCGTCCGGCAGGCAGTGGCCTCGGCGGTGGGCGAGGCGGCGGCCTTTGCGGCGGCCTCGGCGGCGGTGAGGAAGAGGTCCAACTCGTCGGCAGTGAAACCCTCGTCCTCCAGCAGGGCGAGCAGCAGTACGGTGCCGGCCGCCACGGCGTCGGTGCCGCGTGGCGGTGCCGGTCGCTCGCCCAACGCGGCACCGATAAGCGCCTCCGCCAGCTTCGGGTCCACGTCGACGCCGGTCAGGTCGTACCGTTCCCGGGCCGAGGCGACGAACCGGATCAGTGGTGCCCGTTCCTGCCCCGCCACGAATCGCCGCCGCGCGGCGACCAGCAGCGCCCCGGCCAGCAGATCGGCGTACCGCCGCCACTGCACGTCGGTGAACCGGCGTAGCCGCCGGTCGTGACCGCCCAACCGGCCCTCGAGCAGGCAGCGCAGCGCGGTGGTCGGATCGTTCAGCATGCTCGTCTCCGTAGCATCCGTCTTTTCGTGTGGGCTCTCGCTCGGGCGCTGCGCAGGGCGATCGCCGCACCTCGGGCGGTGTTGTCGACAGTGGTGTCCGTGGCGAACGGCAGCGTTGGTGCGGGCTCCGTATGGCCGTGCAGGGCCGCCACCCAGCGGTCGATGGCCCGCTGACCGACCGCCAGCCGGACGGCCACCAGGTCGAGGCGGTGCACGGCCAGCCCGAAGCGCCGTGCCGCGTTCAACGGGACGATGGGTCGGGCCCGGCCATCGACGCCGGCCGCCGGGTGGCTGACCTTTGGTCGGTGGGCTCGGCGGATGCCGTCCTCGGCGGCGGCCAGCCACCAGCGGGTACGGGCCGCTCCGGCGGCGGCCCGGTCCGCGTCGTTGCGGGCCGTCCGGAGACCGGCCAGCAGGTCACCAGCGGCACCGGAGACGGCCCGAGCCTCGCCGAGCCCGGCATGGAGCAGGCCCAACGCCCGCCAACACTCGGTCACCGCGTCCTGCCAGGGCAACCGGCGACCTGGCGGCCCCGCGCCGTGTAGCAGCGACCCGGCCCGATCAGCCGCCACAATCGTCGCCGACCAGGCGTCCCGCAGCCCGTCGAGCGCGCCGTCGTGACCCGGCAACGTCGGCACCTGCCGGTGCAGTTCGTCGGCGGTCATCGAGGCGGCCGAACGACGGCCGCTTTGACCAGTTGGGCGAAGTACACCTCGGAGCACGGGTAGTCCTCACCGCATCCGCAGATCGTCCGCGACACCGCGCGGGGCATGTGGGCGACCAGGATGTCGTCGGCGTCCTCCAGGTCCTGCGCGGAGGCGAGCGGGACCTCGTCTGCCGCGCGAGCATGCGCACAGCAGTAGCCGGATGCTTCAGGATCGTCGGCCGGTGGCTGATTCCGGAGCGCCGGGTGCCGGTCGTTCGGTCTCCTTTTCGCGCCGGATTTCCTGCCGGCGTTGCGGGCCTTGCCGGGGTTGATTGGTGTGCTGCAGTCCGCTCGCTGGTTCGCGTCGGGGCGCTGTCGAGCTGAGAGCGTCGACGGATCGCCGGTCGGCGTGCCGTCGACCGGCGAGGGCGGGGTTTCGTCGGCTGGGGTCGATGGTTCCTGCTCGTCGTCGGGTTCGTGGCGCACGTGAATGTCTCCCGTCCGTCGTGTGGGGCCGGTGCCGGAGGCCGTGGCCGGTTGCGGCGGTCCACGGCACGCCCGGCCGACCGGGGGGATCGACCGACCGGGCGCTCTGTGCGGTGGGAACGACCAGTCCCGTGGGTGCTGACCAGGGGACCTAGTCGGGAGACAGCCTTACATGTGCGCCAATGCAAAGCAAGGCTTCACTGGTCATTTCTTGCCATGTAAAGCTTGACCGTGATCGAATGGCGGTGCTGACCAGGGAGACTGAATGCCCGCCAAACCCAAGTGGGAGCGGCTTGCCGATCATCTGAGATCCCAGATCGAGTCGGGCGAGTTGCCACCCGGAGCCAAGTTGCCATCTACCGCTGAGCTGTGCCAGCAGCACGAAGTCTCGGCGATCACCGTCCGGCAAGCGATCTTCAAGCTGCGCAACGAGGGCTTGGTCGAAGGCGTCCAGGGCGTCGGCGTCTTCGTTGCCGAGCGGTAGGTTTCGCGCCCTATGGCGGATGCTGGCTCGGCTAGGAGATCTTGGTGCTTTTGCCCCTATGGGGGCTTTTCGCGCCAAGATCTATGGCTTATGGCGGTCGCGGACGTGACGGGCGCTCAGTAGGCTGCCGGGTGGTCGCTGCCCGTGCGGGGGTGGGGACTGCGCGTGCGGATGAATTGGGGGAGGGCGCGTGAGCGCAGCGGAAATGATCGCCAGGTTGGCGGCAGCCGCTCAGAAGTTGGAAGAGGCGAAGGCGAAGACGGCCGCCGCTGCCCAGGACGCGGCCGAGGCGCGCCAACTCGTCGCGGGCGCGTTGCAGGGTGCCGCCGCCGGCCCGCTGATCAGCATGATCGATTCTTATCGGCAGGCACTCGCGCAGGCCGCTCAGGGCAGTGAGCCCGCCAAGCAGCAGGTCCAGGAAACGATCACCAAGGTTCGCGCGCTGGGAAACTGACAGCGGGTGCTGGTAGCGCAACCCACCAGCCACCCATGATCAGGCCGGCAGCGCCCAACCAGGTCGCCGCACCTTCTCGGCGGCCAGAACGCAAACGTCGTCGCGAGCGGCGCGACCATGAGACTCCTCCAACCGAGCCTCGCGGTGGTATCAGCTCGGAGGCGATCGGATGGTGGACCTCCGCATCCGCAGCGGGCTACGCGACTTTCCAGGAGTTCTTGCCCGCTGTGCCGAAAACTATCGTCGGCACGGTGCTCGCGGTGGCTGGGGCAAGCGGAGCGTTCAAAGCATGGCGAGAAAATCGCCGCCAACGGAGGGGCTAGCAGTGAAGATTGACGACAAGGTGGAGAAGCGGGTGCGGGCGGTCCTCGACGCTCTTGTTCATCGTGACCCCGACCGCCTCGACCGTGCTATGTCCAATATCGCGGCGGGCCGGCAGTTGCAGGCAGCACTAGAGTTGTCCGTGGCGATCTGCGGTTTCGTTCTCTTTGACACACACGACGGAGCACCGGAAGCTGTTGACATTGATGAGATCGCGGGTGACCTGGAGTCGCAGGAGCGTTGGCTGGAGGTGGAGAAGGCCGAGGTCGTCGCGTTCCTGACGGCCCTGGTCGATCGTCGCCCCCTAGGCGAGGTCCTGCCGCGAGACTCGGCCGTCGTACTGCCGTTTGTGGTAGCAGCCAACCTCTTGGCTACCAGCAGTGCCCCTGAAGAGGGGGAGTGGTGGTTCAACTATCTGGACAAGGTGGAGGCGGCGATTGAGGCGGCGGGGTGAGCGCCGCCGTGCGGGACGGTGGGGTGCTGGACGGGTTCCACGTCGGGTGGGTGCCGGAGGGGACCGGGGACGCGGTCTCGGACTTCGCCAGCGAGTGGGAGGACGTCCAGTTCGCCACCCGGGTGTGGGAGCGGCAGACGGCCGATGGTTACCGGGTCGACCTGCGGGTGCATGTGCTGCGCGGGGAACGGCTGATCGATCTTGATGCGCTGCGTACCTTCCTCGCCGAGTATCACGAGCGCGACCTCGCGCAGTGGCACCTGACCGACTTCCCGCACGACGCTGGTCCGGGCCTGCTGGGCGAGGCTCAGGCGTTCTGGCTTCCGGCGCCAGGGGTCGCGGTGAATGTCCTTGTCGATCCGGAGCTGTTCGACGCGGTGACCCTCCAGACGGTCGCCCGCGCCGTCACGCCACAGCGAGAAAGTGAACGAATGTCGGATACGCGATAGGCAAGTCTTCCCGGTGTCCAAGGCGATCATTCGCCCGTATCCTGACGTGTTCATCGGGGCCTATGGACGTGGGGAAGCGTGGATCCTCGACAGGTACGACGCTTGGCGGAACGGTCGGCCAACTTCGGGTTTTTGAAAGATCATCCGCTGCTGGTCTGGTACGGCGCTGGCGCTGAGCTACTGGTCTATGTCGACGCGCAAGCGGCGATGTTCAAGATCCGTGCGTTCGGTGACGAGTTGGCCAAAGATCTGCTGCGGCGCACCGGGCTGCCGCCACGCAGCGACTTCTTCCACCGGGTGGAGGCGCTGCACGCGGACGGGACGCTGACCCGCGAGATCCACAGTGCCTTCCACAGCCTGCGGGACCAGGGCAACAAGGCGGTGCACGACCATCTCGCCGAGGTACGCGCCGCGCTGGAGATGCTGCGTACCTGCTTCGAGTTGGGCCTGTGGTTCCACCGGGCGGTTACCGGTGACCGCGCGCCGATCGGGTTCGTGCCACCCACGCCGCCGCAGCAGCAGGTACCGCGCAGCGTCGCCGACGCCCTTCAGGCCGAGCTGGAGCGCTACCGGCAGGAGTTGACCGAGACGAAGCTGCTGCTCACCGGGGCGCAGTCGGTCGAGCTGGCCCGAGCCGATGCCGAACGTGCCGCCGACCAGGCGGTGCGGGCCTCCGCCGCCGGCCGCGCCGAAGCTGCGGAGCTGGTCAGCAGCCTGGAGCGGGCGGCACATGCCGAGCAGGAGCGCCGCGACGCCAGCCGGCCCGGCAAGGTCTCGGCGGCCCGGCGCGAGGAGTTCATCGCCCGTGCCCGCCGCGCCTCCCGTGAGCCGCTCAACGAGGCACAGACCCGCGTCGAGATCGACAGGCAGCTCGGCGACGCCGGCTGGCAGGTCCAGAACGAGAACCAGATCAATCTGTACGCGGGCCTCGGCGTCGCGGTCCGCGAGGTGACCCTGGCCAACGGTCGCGCCGATTATCTGCTCTACGTCGATCAGAGGCTGGTAGGGGTCATCGAGGCCAAGCGCGAAGGCACCGCCCCGCGTGGTGTGGAGGCGCAACTCGACAGGTACCGGCGTGGGCTGACCCCCGAGCAGAAGCTGAGCGCCTGGCGGCGGGACGCGCCGCTGCCCTTCGGCTACGTCGCCACCGGCACCCAGACCGCGTTCGTGAACGGGCTCGACCCGCATCCGCGTACCCGGGAGATTTTTGCCTTCCACCGGCCGGAGACGGTGGCGCGGTGGATGCGGGAGGCCGACGACGACCCGGCCGCGCCGACGCTTCGGGCCCGGCTGCGACGGATGCCGGAGCTGGACCCGTCGGGCCTGCGGCCGGCGCAGGTGGACGCGATCGTCGGGCTGGAACGCGCGCTGGCCGACGACCACCCCCGTTCTCTGATCCAGATGGCCACCGGTGCGGGCAAAACGTTCACCGCGGTCACCGCGAGCCACCGGTTGCTCAAGCATGCCCGCGCCAGCCGGATCCTCTTCCTCGTCGACCGCAACAACCTGGGCCGGCAGACCCTCCAGGAGTACGCGGGCTACCAGACTCCCGGCGACGGGCGGAAGTTCACCGAGCTGTACAACGTAGACCGGCTTTCCGGTGCCGGGCTGCTCGACTCGTCGGTCGTGGTCATCTCCACGATCCAACGGCTCTACGCGGCGCTGCGCGGCGAGAACCTGCCCGACCCGGACACCGACGACCAGGCGTACGACGACTATGAGCTGGACGCTCCGGCGGAGGTCGGCTATCAGCCGCGCCTGCCGCCGGAGACGTTCGACCTGATCATCGTGGACGAGTGTCACCGCTCGATCTACGGTCGCTGGCGGGCGGTGATCGAGTATTTTGACGCGTTCGTGGTCGGTCTGACCGCCACCCCGGTCGCCCAGACCCTCGGCTTCTTCCAGCAGCGCATCGTGTCGTCGTACACCTACGAGGAGGCCGTGGCCGACGGCGTCAATGTGGGTTTCGACGTGTACCGGATCAAGACGCAGATCACCGAGGCGGGACACGTCATCGACGCCGGGACGGTGGTGCCGCTGCGCGATCGGCGTACCCGCGCCGAGCGCTACCAGGAACTGGAGGACGATTTCCGGTACGGCGGCAGCGAGGTCGGCCGGTCGGTGATCTCCAAGGGGCAGTTGCGGCTGGTGCTGGAGACCTTCCGCGACCGGCTGTTCACCGAGATCTTCCCGGGCCGCAACACGGTGCCCAAGACGCTGATCTTCGCGCGGGACGACAACCACGCCGAGGAGATCGTCACCATGGTCCGGCAGGTCTTCGGGCGCGGCAACGACTTCGCCGCGAAGATCACGTACGCGTCCCGCCGGGACGGCACCAACCCGGACACCCTGCTCCAGGCGTTCCGCAACAGCCCGGAGCTGCGCATCGCGGTGACCGTCGACATGATCGCCACCGGCACCGACGTACGCCCCCTGGAGTGCGTCTTCTTCCTCCGGCCGGTGCGCAGCGCCACCTACTTCGAGCAGATGAAGGGGCGCGGCGCGCGCACCATCGACCCGGCCGAGTTCCAGGCCGTCACCCCCGACGCCCAGGTCAAAGAACGGTTCGTCATCGTCGACGCGGTTGGTGTCACCGAAGCCGAGCTGGACGAGGCGGTGCCGCTGCACCGCCACTCCGAGAAACAGATCTCCCTGCGTGACCTGCTGCGCAAGGCCGGCACGCTCACCGCCAACCCGGACGAGGTGGCCACCCTGTCGGCCCGGCTGTCCCGGCTCAACCAGCAGATCACCGACGCCGAACGCGCCGAACTCGCCGAGCTGGCCGGACAGCCACTCACCAGCATCGCCCGGGGCCTGGTCGACGCCGTCGCCCCCGAACAGCTCAACCCCGCCAAGGCCGCCGGCCCCGCCGCCGTACGCGACCTGCTGGCTGGTGCGCTGCGCCCGCTCGCCGCCAACCCGGAGCTGCGCGAACGCATCCTCGCCATCCGGCGGGCACACGACATCACCATCGACGAGGTGAACGTCGACACGCTGCTGTCGGCGCGCGGCGTGCCCGCCGAAGAGTTGGCGCAGGGCATGGTCAAGGACTGGCACGCCTACCTCGAAGAGCACCGCGCGGAGATCACCGCCCTTCAGGTCTTCTTCGAGGGACGCGGCCGAATCGGGTACGCCGACCTGGCCGACCTCGCCCGGCGCATCGCCCGCCCGCCGCAAGCCTGGACGGCAGAATCGCTCTGGAAGGCGTACGTCCTGCTCGGCCGCACCGCCGACGCGCCCGGCACCCGCGGCGTCACCGACCTGGTCAGCCTGATCCGGTACGAACTGGGGCTGGATGCCGAGCTGCGCCCGTACCGCAGCGTGATCGAGGAACGCTTCCGAGGGTGGTTGCTGCGCCAGGAACAGGCGGGAGCTACCTTCACTGCCGACCAGGTGTGGTGGCTGGAGAGGATCAAAGACGTGATAGCAACAAGCGTGGAGATCACCCCCGACGACCTCGACGGCGCCCCCTTCACCGAACGCGGCGGCATCGACGGCTACGCCACCACCTTCGGCCCCCGCGCCGAACCCCTCCTCACCGAACTGAACCAGGAACTCACCGCATGACGCATCCGTTCGAGATCCCGCCATCTTGGACGTGGACAACCCTTGGCGAAATCGCCGAGGTCGTCGGTGGAGTCACGAAGGACAGCAAGCGGCAAAACGATCCAAGCTTCGTCGAGGTGCCCTACCTCCGAGTCGCCAACGTCCAGCGTGGCTACCTGGATCTTGCCAACGTTGCCACTATCCGCGTCCCTGAACAAAAGGCAGAGTCCCTGCGGCTCCAGCACGGGGATGTTCTCCTCAACGAGGGAGGGGACCGCGACAAGCTTGGGCGAGGTTGGATCTGGGAGGACCAGATCCCAGGATGCATCCACCAAAACCACGTCTTCCGTGCCCGAGTCATCGGCGGCGTCCTAGAACCCAAGCTCCTCGCGCTGTTCGCCAACAGCTTCGGGCAAAAGTGGTTCCAGAAAAACGGCCTACAGAGCGTCAACCTGGCATCCATCAGCCTCACGACGATGAAGCGATTTCCTGTCCCGGTGCCGCCCCTCACCGAGCAGCAGCGCATCGTCGTCTTTCTTGATGAACTGCAATCGAGATTCGATACTGGGTTATGTGAACTGATTGAGATCGCTCGGCGTGTTGATCGCTTTCGCGACCAGATCATGTATCTCGCTGGTGTTGGTCGTCTATCGAGCGAAGTGCCAGGGAGCGTAGCGCCATTTCCTGAGCCGGTAGGTGTCATTGATGGGGACCTGCCGGAGATCCCGGGCACGTGGCGGTGGGAGCGGCTGGGGGAGGTTGCCGATGTCGTTGGTGGTGTCACAAAGGATGCCAAGCGGCAGTCGGATCCCGATTTCGTGGAGGTTCCCTATCTGCGGGTGGCGAACGTGCAGCGGGGACGTCTAAACCTTGCTGACGTGACGCGGATTCGGGTGCCTCCCAAAAAGGCCGAGCAGTTGCGGCTGATGCCCGGGGATGTGCTGCTCAACGAGGGTGGAGACCGGGACAAGTTGGGCCGAGGCTGGGTCTGGGAGGGGCAGGTACCCGATTGCATCCACCAGAACCATGTCTTCCGCGCTCGGATCAGAGATGAGGTGCTGCACCCGAAGTTGTTGGCGTGGCATGCGAACGGATTCGGGCGGCGCTGGTTCGAGGTGAACGGTCTGCAGAGCGTAAACCTGGCGTCTATTAGCCTCGGCAAGATGCGGCAGTTTCCTGTGCCTGTTCCTCCTCGCGAGGAGCAGGAATCGCTGGTGCAGGCGGCCGAGATGTACCTCTCCATGTTGGATGGCATGGAGAGAGCGGTAGCGGCTGCTCGGCAGAAAGCGATACACCTACGGGCGTCGTTGTTGGCGGAGGCGTTTGCGGGGCGGTTGGTGCCGCAGGATCCGGATGATGAGCCGGCGTCGGATTTGTTGGCGCGGATTCGGGCTGATCGGGAGGCTGCGTTGCCGATGCAGAAGGCGCGCTCTCGGCGTACCAAGAAAGACTTGCCGGCACCGCCGACCAGGGTGACCGGCGACGACTACCAGCAGGAGGCGCTTCCACTGTGAGCGCGAGGAGTGAGCGAAGCGAGCCCCGCAGTCGTGAACGAAGGATGGCATTGTGAGCACTGTGGATTCGCGCCGGCTGGTGCAGAAGCTCTGGAACTACTGCGACGTGCTGCGCGACGACGGCGTGTCAACGATCGATTATGTGGAGCAGTTGACGTTCCTGCTGTTCCTGAAGATGGCTGACGAGCGGGCGCGGCGGTCGATGCGACCGGAGCAGATCGTGCCGGACGAGTTGAGTTGGCAGACGCTGCTGGACGCCGAGGGCGACGCGCTGGAGGTGCAGTACCGGCACATCCTGACCGGGCTGGCCAAGGAGGGCGGCACGCTCGGCACGATCTTCCGCAAGGCGCAGAACAAGATCCAGGATCCGGCGAAGCTCAAGCGGCTGATCGTCGACCTGATCGGCAAGGAGAACTGGTCGGGGACGGGTGTCGACGTCAAGGGCGACGCATATGAAGAGCTGCTGGCCCGGGGCGCGGAGGACACCAAGTCGGGGGCCGGGCAATACTTCACACCCCGCGCGTTGACCGCCGCGATGGTCGACTGCACGCTGCCCACGCCGGACGACACGATCACCGATCCGGCCTGTGGCACCGGTGGGTTCCTGCTGGCCGCGTTCGAGCACATCCAACGGCAGCACGGCAGCAGCCTCACCCCGGACCAGCGCCGTCGTCTCGCCGCTGGCGCGATCACAGGCACCGAGTTGGTCGAGGGCACCGCCCGGCTGGCCGCCATGAACATGCTGCTGCACGGCATCGGCACCCCCGGCGGCGAGTCGCTGATCACCATCGGCGATGCTCTGGGCAAGCCGCCGGCCCACCGGTACACCCTGGTCCTGGCCAACCCGCCGTTCGGCCGCAGCTCCACGATCCGGTCGGTGACCGAGACCGGCAAGGCGTCCCGCGAGGAGCGGGAGATCGAGCGCACCGACTTCTGGGCCGCCACCGCCAACAAGCAGCTCAACTTCGTCCAGCACATCGCGTCGTTGCTGGAGATCGACGGCCGGGCCGCCGTTGTCCTGCCGGACAACGTGCTCTTCGAGGGCGGGGCGGGGGAGACCATCCGCCGCCGACTGCTCAAGCAGTATGACCTGCACACCCTGCTGCGCCTGCCCACCGGCATCTTCTATGCCGGCGGCGTCAAGGCCAACGTGCTCTTCTTCGAGCGCAAACGTGCCCGCGAGCAGCCGTGGACCCAAAAACTCTGGGTGTACGACTTCCGCACCAACCAGCATTTCACCCTCAAGCAGAACCCGCTGCGCCGTGAACACCTCCAGGATTTCGTGGACTGCTACCTGCCTGGCAAGGACCGGTCGGAGCGGGTCGAGACCGAACGCTTCAAGGCGTTCACCTACGACGAGCTGATCGCCCGCGACAAGGTCAACCTCGACATCACCTGGCTGCGGGACGCCTCCCTGGAGGACGCCGACGCGCTGCTGCCACCCGAGGTGATCGCGCAGGAGATCGTGGACGACCTCCAGGCGGCACTCCGCGAATTCGCCGCCATCGCCGACGCGCTGTCATCCCGCGCCGAGTCCGCCCAGCCTTCTCGTCAGCAACCGGCCGAGGAAACGGCGCGCGATGTGTGATTCACCGTCACGTGTCCCGGTTGCCGCGAATCCGGCGCTCGGTGGCACTTCCGCGTCGCCAGACCCTCGACTACCTAGAGGCACGAGTTGCCGCAACTCGCGCCCTCCCGCGGCTCTGATGCCCCAAGATGCCGCAGCCTGTGGAGCCGGCCGGTCCGGATGCCCCGGGATGCCGCATCCTGGCGACCTCCCACGGACCCGGAGACAGCGACATGCGGCAACCCGTGGCCTGCCCACCACCGCAGCCCACCACCCGCAGCTCAGAGCATCGCCGCAACAGCCGGCCACAGCCCGCCACCGAGAAATATGCGTCGCCCCGGCCCTTTCGAGGCCGGGACGACGTCAGCTCCCACAATTTTCAGTACGCGGCACAGACGTCAGCTAGCCAACACCGACGTCAGTTTCGCGGCATAGCACTCAGCTGCGCGGGACGTTCATCCGCTCGGGGATGAGCTCGTACCGCTCCGGGTCGATGGTGTTCAGCGTCCCGTCGGTGATCGAGTTGATGATGCCGAAGAGGCCGTCCTCGACCTGCTTGGTCAGCATCCCGTGCTGCTTCTGGCCCCACGACTGCGTCTGCCCACGGGTCTCGAACAGAATCGTCGCGCTGCCGCGAAGTGCGAACGAACCCAGCGCGGTACCGGGCAGGTTCGTGTTCTGCGGGTAGAGCGTCACCTTGCTCTGGGGGGAGTTTCCGGACTGGAGGGCGTCGAATACCGCGACGTTCACCCGACGCGACGCGTCGTAGTCGAAATTGGGCCAGTTACCGTGCTGGGCGGGGTTGGTGATGAAGCGCCCGGAAATGGAGAGCGTGGTGAAGTCGTCCATTCCCACGCCGGTGTAGCAGGCGGCCTGGTTGTGCAGGTCGGCGAAGACGTCGACCTTACCGAACTCCTGCTCCAGCGCGCGGTACACGTCCCGGGCGGTCTGTGCCTCCGGCGTGATGTACCAACCGGTGGAGGCGCTGTTCCCCGGGAAGTCGCCAGGCTGCGGAACGTAATCGAGGTTGGGGTTGAAGTCCCGGTTCACGTCGAAGCCGCCGACCCGGGTGTTGTAATTCCACGCCGTCCGCGAACCGGCGAGCTGCGGGAAATCAGCGACGACATCGGCCCAGGTTCGGGCGTTCTGCCGAGTGACCAATTCGCCGCCGTCGGGGTTGAGCTTCGGCACGGCGACAATCGTGACCGCCTTGCGGATCTCCTCGGACCGCTTCGAGTTGTTGCCCAGCGTACGGAGGGCGTCGAGCAGGGCGGCCGTGCCGTGCATCTCGTTGCCGTGGATCTGGCTCTGGACCATTACCACGGTGTCGCCCTCGCCGACCCGAGCCGTCCAGATCTCGCGACCCTGGTTCGAATAGCCGGCGACGTCGACACTGACGTTTCCGTTGCTGGAATGTTCGATCTGCTGGAGACTCCGGCGGAGTTCCTCGTGGCTGATGAAGCCCTGGACCGACTTGTTGCCGGTTTCGTTTCCGCAGTGCGACTCGAGCGGCTGGGCGGCTGCCGGCCCGGTGAGTGAAACCGCTACCCCGGGGATACCGATGCAGAGCGCGGCCGCGAGGGCGATGTGCCGCCTGACCCTACTCGGTGTTGCTGTCGGCATGGCTGGACGCATGAAAGGACCTCCACAGTGATCGGGTAGATCTAGCTCGTCACCTAAGCACAGGTACCGTCCGGCTAGCAATGGATCAGCGTTGAATTTCCCCAGTCTGCCCGGCCGTTGTTCAGATTCGGTGACAACGTCAATCTCAAGATTTAGGCAATTGTCGACGGCAAAGGCGCCATGACCCGCCAGCGCGTTCTACGATGCCGCATCCGGCGGTGGCGGCCGACCTGATTACCGATTTAAAGTGGGGGATAAATGCCCACGGAGCGAGCCATTATCGGACCATGATCGCCAACGGCCCGATTCGTCGGCCGGTCAGCGGGTGCGGGCGAGGGCTTCGACCTCTGCGAAGGTCGCCACCCGGTCACACTCCTCGGGGGTGAGCTTGTTGATCAACGCCTTGGCCGCCTGGGCCTGTCTCGTGCTGGGCAGGCGACCGGCGACGAGGTCGGGCAGGAGCAGTTCGTAGCCGACCCGCGCCCGCGGGCTGTACCGGCTGCGGTTGCGGGCGACCGCGAAGGAGACGCGGATGGCGTGCTCGTTGCCGGGCGGCACGTTCGGCCGGTCCGTCTCTCGGGCGGCGAAGCGGACCTCGTGGTGGTACGTGCACCGCCTACAGGTGGCCGGTCCTCTGGTCAGGGTGGCGCCGCACTCCGTACAGGTCAGGCGGTCGAGGGCGGCATCGACGACCCGCCAGTCGTGCTCCTCGGGGTAGTCGACCACGAGCCAGCCGAGTGCCGTCTCGTCCGCGCTCCCGCCGGCGATGTCCAACTCGCTGAGCAGGCGTGCCCAGGCCAGGTCGAGTTCGGCTTCGAGTTGGTCGATGGTTGCGGCCAGCGCCGAGTTTCGCCACGAGTCAGCCACGGCGTTGATGATGCTCCAGCAGCGGACCGCGCGATACCGGTTTGTTACCGACCCCGCAATGGGGGAGCGCTGGGGTTGCGGCCGGGCCTCCGGGACGGTACGCCATGCGTACGCAGACCGACCGATGGCTCCGGGTGCCCACCCGGCGGCGGTCTGGAAGTCGAGGATGGCATGGAATTCTTGACCAGTCCCGAGCTGTGGATCGCGTTCGCGACCCTGCTCCTGCTGGAGATCGTGTTGGGCATCGACAACGTCGTGTTCATCTCGATCCTGTCCGGTCGGTTACCCGAGCATCAGCAGGCTCGGGCTCGCACGATCGGCATCTCGCTCGCCCTGATCACCCGCCTGTTGCTGTTGGCCTCGCTGTCCTGGATCATCGGCCTGACCGCACCCTTGTTCACCGCGCTCGGTCAGGAGATCTCCGGGCGGGATCTGATCCTCCTGCTCGGCGGATTGTTCCTGGTCGGCAAGGCGACGTACGAGATTCACGAGCACCTGGAGGGGGCCGACCACGGCCGGTCGGCCAAGAAGACCGTCTCGTTCGGTGTGGTCATCGCACAGATCCTGGTGCTGGACGTGGTCTTCTCGCTCGACTCGGTGATCACCGCGGTCGGCATGGTCGACGAACTCGCCATCATGGTGGCCGCCGTGGTCATCGCGATGATCATCATGTTGGTCTCGGCCGGCGCGGTAAGCAACTTCGTCAACCAGCACCCGACGGTCAAGATGTTGGCCCTGTCGTTCCTGCTGCTGATCGGCGCGAGCCTGATTGCGGAGAGCTTCGACCAGCACATCCCGAAGGGCTACGTGTACGGGCCGATCGCCTTCTCGATCTTCGTGGAGTTCCTCAACCTGCGGGTCCGGGCCCGTCAGCGTCGCCAGGAGGCGAAGCCGGTGCAGCTGCACCCGACGTACGTGAAGAACGCTGCGGCGCGCCCGGAGCCCGAGCCGGAGGCGACCCCGACGGCCTGACCCGCGCGTAGTCCGGTCGCCGGCCCGATCCACGCTGGGCGGGCCGCCGGGCGGTCCCAGCCGACGCCGCACGTACCCACGCGGGTGCGTGCGGCGTCGGCCGTTTGTGGTGGTCCCGGCGTGCGGGTGGCTGGTGGGACTGGCGCTACTCGCGCGTAACTTTTCATTGACGTTGCCAGATTGTTGCCTGCATTATCAACTCACGGTCGATCGGACACATCCACCTCCACCCCGGCAATCCCGGGTTCCCGCATGGGAGGTGCAGCGATGCTGCTCCGAAAGGCTGTCCCCGTCCTCACCCTCACCCTCGCCGCCGCCCTGCTCGCCCCGGCCACCGCCACCGCGGCCCCCGGCGCGGCCCGCTCCGGCACCGAAACCGCCACCGAAACCGCCACCACCACTCCGGCCAGCGTCACTCCGGCCAGCGTCACCCCGAAGGCTGGCACCGGCCAGGCCGCCACCCCGAAGGCCGGCACCGGCCGGACCGCCACCGCGAAGGCTGGCACCGGCCAGGCCGCCACCCCGAAGGCCGGCGCTGCCGAGACCTCCGCCGCCGATGCCGGGCTGCGGGCGCTCGCCAGCGCCAACCCGGTGATCGTCGTCGGCGGGCTCAGCGGCATCGCCGCCGTGTACGAGCCGCTCGCCGCCCGGCTACGCGCCGACGGCTACCGGGTCTGGATCTATCAACTGCCCAACCTCGGGCTCGGCGACATCGCCGCCTCCGCCGGCAGCCTGCGCGGCTTCGTCGGGCAGGTCCGCGCCAGCACCGGCGCGAGCCGGATCGACCTGGTCGCGCACTCCGAGGGCGGCCTGGTCAGCCGCTACTACATCAAGAATCTCGGCGGCGGCGACGCGGTCGGTCGCTACATCAGCCTGGGTACGCCGCAGTACGGCACGTACGTCGCGAACATCGTGGCCTTCCTCGGCCTGGGCAGTTGCGCAGGCGTCGTCGCCTGCCAGCAGATGACGATCGGCTCGTCGTTCCTGGCCGCGCTCAACGCCGGTGACGACACCCCGGGCGCGGTGCGCTGGACCACGGTGCGCACCTGGCAGGACGAACTGGTCCGGCCGGTGGACAACGCCATGCTGGCCGACGGTGCCACAAACGTGCTGATCCAGGCCAAGTGCCCGCTCCGGGTGGTCGGCCACCTGGCCCTCGTGGTCGACGGCACCACCTACTCCGTGATCCGCCAGGCCCTGCGCGACCAAACCATCAACCCCAACTGCCTGGCCCTCTGACCCACTCCACCGCGTCCCCTGGCCGCCAACTTCGTCGATCTTGCACTTCTTGTCCGGTCAAATGCCGCATATCCTGGCGTTTTGCCGACCGAAAGTGCAAGATCGGCGGGGTTGGTGGGGTGGCGGTGGGTTCTTGGGGGGTTGCTGAGGGTTATCGGGCGGGAGCGGTTCGGCGCGGACTGGCCCGGGGGGCGTACCATTCCGGCGCGCGGTCGCTGTCGCCCGCGATCGACCGTCCGGCGCGGTTCCGCTCGCCGGAGCGCGCGCGTACGCCGTGCGCCGTTGGACAATTGTTCCGCTTTGCGCAAGGGGTCGGCCCGTGGTCCGACCCGGAGGAGAGACTAGCCTGATGGGCGTGACACGCCGCGCGAAGATCGTCTGCACTCTTGGCCCCGCCACCTCGTCGCCCGAGCGCATCCGTGGGCTCGTCGAGGCCGGCATGAACGTGGCGAGGCTCAACTTCAGCCACGGCAGCCACGCCGACCACGAGGCGGTGTACCACCTCGTGCGGGAGGCCGCCGAGGCGGCCGGCCAGCCGGTGGCGATCCTGGCCGACCTCCAGGGGCCGAAGATCCGGCTGGGTCGGTTCGCCGACGGCCCGCACGAGTGGCGCACCGGTGACTCCGTGGTGATCACCGGCGACGACATCATGGGCACCAAGGACCGGGTCTCGTGCACCTACCGGAAGCTGCCGCAGGAGGTCAAGCCGGGCGACCGGCTGCTGATCGACGACGGCCGGGTGGCCGTCGAGGTCACCGACGTCACCGGCAACGACATCCGGGTGCTGGTCACCGAGGGCGGGCCGGTCAGCAACAACAAGGGCGTGTCGCTGCCCAACGTGGCGGTCAGCGTGCCGGCCCTGTCGGATAAGGACGCCGCGGACCTGCGCTTCGCGCTCAACCTCGGTGTCGACCTGATCGCGCTCTCCTTCGTCCGCTCCGCCGACGACATCAAGCTGGCCCACTCGATCATGAGCGAGGTCGGTGTGCACCGGCCGGTGCTGGCCAAGGTCGAGAAGCCGGAGGCGGTGGACCACCTCGAGGCGATCGTGCTGGCCTTCGACGGGGTCATGGTCGCCCGCGGCGACCTCGGCGTAGAGCTGCCGCTGGACGAGGTGCCGCTGGTGCAGAAGCGCGCCGTGCAGCTCTGCCGGGAGAACGCCAAGCCGGTCATCGTGGCCACCCAGATGCTCGACTCGATGATCGAGAATTCCCGGCCGACCCGGGCCGAGGCGTCCGACGTCGCCAACGCCGTGCTCGACGGCGCCGACGCGGTGATGCTCTCCGGCGAGACCAGCGTGGGCAAGTACCCGGTGCTCACCGTCAGCACCATGGCCAAGATCGTCAAGACCACCGAGGCCGGCTCGATCGCCGTGCCCCGACTCCAGCACGATCCGCGTACGCACGGCGGCGCGCTCACCGTCGCGGCGTCCTCGATCGCCCGGGCCATCGGCGCCAAGGCGCTTGTCGCGTTCTCGCAGACCGGTGACACCGTGCGGCGGCTGAGCCGGCTGCACTGCGACCTGCCGCTGCTGGCCTTCACCCCGGTGCCCGAGGTGCACTCCCAGCTTGCGCTCTGCTGGGGCGTGGAGACCTTCCTGATGCCGTTCGTGCAGCACACCGACGACATGTTCCGCCAGGTCGACCAGGCCCTGCTCGGGCTGAACCGGGCCACCCCCGGCGACTACGTGGTGATCGTTGCGGGCAGCCCGCCCGGCACCCCCGGCTCGACCAACACGCTTCGGGTGCATCAGCTCGGCTCGCTTGTCGACGCGGCGTCTGCGCGGGCGCTTCAGTGACCATCGAGCCTGTCGTCGGCCAGGCCGCCGTCGACCAGCTGCTGGAGGTGCTCGACCTCGCGTCGACCGGCACCATGTCGTTCCGGGGGATGAGCCCGCCGGTCGGCCCGCAGCGGGTGTACGGCGGCCAGGTCGCCGGTCAGGCTCTGGTCGCCGCCGGTCGGACCGTCGACCCCGAGCGGGTGGTCCACTCGCTGCACGGCTACTTCGTGCGCGGCGGGGACCCGGCCGAGCCGATCGAGTACGAGGTGGAGAACATCCGCGACGGCCGGTCCTTCTCGGTACGCCGCTCGGTCGCGCTCCAGCACGACAAGCCGATCTTCTTCATGTCCGCCTCGTTCCAGCGGCCCGAGGAGGGGCTGGATCACCAGGCCCCGGTCCCGCCGGACGTGCCCGGGCCGGATGCGGTTCCCACCATGTCCGACCGGCTCGCCCGCTATCCGGAGCGGCTGGGCATCTGGGGGCAGATTCCCCGCCCCATCGACGTCCGCTACATCGGCGAGCCCGGCTGGGTACGTCCCGGCGACCGGCCGGCCGATCCGCACCAGCGGGTCTGGATGCGCATCGACGGAAAGCTCCCCGATGACCCACTGCTGCACGCCTGCGCGTTGACCTACGCCTCCGACCTGACCCTGCTCGACTCGGTGCTCTCCACGCACGGCGAGGTGTGGGGGCCGGGCGGGGTGGTCGGCGCCAGCCTGGATCACGCACTCTGGTTCCACCGGCCGTTCCGTGCCGACGAGTGGTTCCTCTACGACTGCTGGAGCCCGTCCGCCTCGGGTGCCCGGGGTCTGGCCGCCGGCCGGCTGTTCACCGTCGAGGGGCGGCACATCGCCAGCGCCGTGCAGGAGGGGCTGCTGCGCCGCGTGGGGGAGTGACCTCGAAGACCCGCATACACGAGCGGGTCGATTGGTCAAGGGGTGATCGTCCGGCCGGATCGTCAGGCCGTTAACCTGTCCGGCATGCGCCTCTCCGCCCGGGTCGACTACGCCCTCCGAGCGGTCACCGAGTTGGCCTCGGTGACCGGCGCGGGTCGTGGTCGTCCGGTGACCGCCGACCAGATCGCCCGCGCTCAGGAGATCCCGCCGAAGTTCCTGGAGAGCATTCTGCTGCAACTGCGCCGGGGCGGCGTGGTGCAGGCCCAGCGCGGTCCTGAGGGCGGCTACTGGCTGGCCCGCCCGGCCGAGGAGATCTCCCTGGCCGAGGTGATCCGGGTGATCGACGGACCGCTGGCCCACATCCGGGGGCAGCGTCCCGAACAGCTCGGCTACACGGGGGCGGCCCGCGCGCTCCAGGACGTCTGGATCGCGCTGCGGGCCAGCGAACGGCAGATCCTCGAACTGGTCACCGTGGCCGACGTGGCGCAGGGCAGCCTGCCCGAGCCGGTCACCAAGCTGGCCGCCGACCCAAACGCCTGGACCTGACGCAGCACCACCCACTTCGCTCTCGTCCCGACGCCTGGACCTGGCCCGCCACCTCACCGGGCTGCCGTCCCGACGCCTGGACCTGATCCGCCATCCCACTGCGCTGTCGTCCCGACGCCTGGACCTGACGCAGCACCACCCCACTGCGCTGTCGTCCCACTGACCGGTCAGGGGTTGACCGGAGGCCCTCCCGTGCCGCATTGTCGACCAAGTCGATAGGAGATGCCGAAAAGATGGGAGGCGTCCGTGCGTAAGCTGCTGGTGATCGCACTGGTCGGGCTCGCCGCGCAACTGGTCGACGGCGCGCTCGGCATGGCCTACGGGCTGACCTCCACGACGCTGCTGCTGCTGGCCGGCGTCGCACCGGCCGCCGCATCCGCCTCGGTGCACCTGGCCGAGATCGGCACCACGCTCGCCTCCGGGGCGGCACACTGGCGGTTCGGCAACGTCGACTGGCGGGTGGTGCGCCGCATCGCACTGCCCGGCGCGATCGGCGCCTTCGCCGGTGCCACCTTCCTCAGCGCGCTCTCCACCGAGGCGGCCGCCCCGTGGATGGCCGCGATCCTGTTCACCCTCGGCGCGTACCTGCTCGTCCGCTTCTCCCGGCCGCTGCGCCGTAACCCGGCCGCCGGCCGGCTGCGCGGGCGTTTCCTCGGCCCACTCGGGCTGGTCGCCGGCTTCGTCGACGCCACCGGCGGCGGCGGTTGGGGTCCGGTCGCCACGCCGGCCCTGCTGGTCAGCGGGCGGCTGGAGCCACGCAAGGTGATCGGCTCGGTGGACACCTCTGAGTTCGTGGTCGCCAGCGCGGCCAGCCTTGGCTTCGTGATCGGCCTCGGCACCGAGGGTTTCCTGCTGCCGATCGTGTTCGCCCTGCTCGCCGGTGGCCTGATCGCCGCCCCGATCGCGGCGTGGCTGGTCCGGATCATCCCGGCCCAACTGCTCGGCGCGGCCGTCGGCGGTGTGATCGTGCTGACCAACGCCCGGGTCCTGATGCGCGCCGCCGATGTGGACGGCACCCTGCCGGTGCTGGTCTACCTGCTGTTGGCTGCGGGCTGGGTCGCCGCGCTGGTGCTGGCGGTCCGGCTGTTGCGGCGCACCCGCCGGGAGCGCGCCCTCGCCGAGGCGGCGGCACCGACGGGCGGACCGGACGGCATCGAGGTGGCGGCGCGCACGGACGAACCGGCCGGCGCCGAGGCCACGGTCGACCCCGATCGGGCCCGCGCCCTCTCCGGCGTCGACCGCTGAGGCCGGTTCAGGCGGGTGGCGCGAGCGCCGTGGCGGCGTCGGTGAGCAGTTGCCAGGCCTCGTCCACGTGCGCCTCGGTGCTCTGCGGCGCGCCGACCGCGAGACGCAGCGTGTAACGGCCGGCCACCCGGGTGTGCGTCAGGAACACCCGGCCGGTCGCGTTCACCGCCGCCAGCAATTCTTCGTTCGGCCCGTCGGGGTCGCGCAACCGGAAACAGACAAGCGCGTACGGGTGCGGGCCGACCAACTCGAAGCGGTCGTCGGCGCGTACCCGGTCGGCGAAGCGGGCGGCAAGCGCCACCGTCCGGCGGATGTGCTCACGCAGCCCCTCGACGCCGTACCAGCGCAACACGAACCAGAGCTTCAGGGCCCGGAACCGCCGGCCCAGCGGCACCTGCCAGTCCCGGTAGTCGATCACCGCACCGGACTCGGTGGCCGCGTTGCGCAGGTACTCCGGCAACACGGTCAGCGCCTCGATCAACTCGTCGGCGTCGGCGACCCAGAACGCGTCGCAGTCGAAGCCGGTCAGCAGCCACTTGTGCGGGTCGAAACAGTAGGAGTCGGCGTACTCCAAGCCGGCGTGCCCGAACCGCAGCTCCGGGCAGACCGCCGCCGCGCCCGCGTACGCGGCGTCGACGTGCAGGAACACCCCGTACTCGGCGCAGACGGGCCCGATCGAGGGCAACGGGTCCACCGCCGTGGTGGAGGTGGTGCCCACGGTCGCCACCACCAGAGCGGGCACCACCCCGGCCGCCAGGTCCGCCTCGATCGCGGCGCGCAGCGCCGTCACCGACATGGCCCGGCTCTCCGGGTCCACCTCGATCAGCCGTACCCCCTCGCTGCCGAGCCCGGCGATCCGGGCTGCCTTCTCGATTGACGAGTGCGCCTCGGTGGAGGCGTACACCCGGTAGCGGCGGTCGACGCCCACCTCGCGCCACCGCCCGCCGGCGGCCCGGTGCAGGGCGACCAGGGTGGCCACCAGCGTGGCCGAGGAGGCCGAGTCCTGGATGACGCCTCCGCCGGGACCGGCGGAGCGGAACCGCTCCGGCAGGTCCAGCGCCTCTGCCAGCCAGTCCAGCATGACCGTCTCCAGCTCGGTGCAGGCCGGGCCGGTGGCCCAGAGCATGCCCTGCACGCCCAGGCCGGCACTGACCAGGTCGCCCAGCACGCTGGGGCCGGAGGTGTTGGCCGGGAAGTAGCCGAAGAAGCCGGGGTGCTGCCAGTGCGTGAGCCCCGGCGCGACCAGCTTGTCCAGGTCGGCGAGGACCGCCTCGACCGGCTCGCCCCGGGTCGGCGGCCCGGCCGGCAGGCCGGCGGCCACCGTGCCGGGCGGGTCCTGGGAGGTGACCTGGCGCTCGGGCAGCGTGGCCCAGTAGTCGGCGATCCAGTCGACCACCGCGTACCCGGCCTGGCGGAACTCCTCTGGAGTCATGTGTGCAGCCACTCTGCGAGTTGATCAAAGGGACCGGGGCAAGGGCAAGCTGATCAGGTCGATTGTGTGCAGAAAGCGCTTGCCCTAGCATCGCAGATACGCGGGAGCGTACTCACGGGCATCGATTTATTGAGATCTTTTCCGTCAGCGCGGCACCCCACCGGCTTCGGGCACGGCCGGCGGAGTACGGTCCCGTCGGCTTCGGGCACGGCCGGTGGACCCTCGGCTGCCGCGCGTCCGACCTCCACCGGAGGAACCATGCTTCGCACCGCCCCCCGGGCGGCCCTGCTCGCCGCGGCTACCGCCACCGCTGTCGCTGCCGCCGGCGCGCTGACCACCCTGACCGCCTCGGCCGCCGCCGCTGGATGTCGCGTCGACTACCGCGTCACCAACCAGTGGACCGGCGGCTTCGGCGCCGACGTCACCGTCACCAACCTCGGCGACCCGGTAAACGGCTGGACGTTGACCTGGTCGTACGCCGGCGGGCAGCAGGTCACCCAGGCCTGGAACGCCACCGTCACCCAGTCCGGCGCCCAGGTGAGCGCCCGCAACGTCGACTACAACGCCGCCATCGGCACCAACGCCAGCGTCAACTTCGGCTTCAACGGCTCCTGGACCGGCAGCAACCCGGCACCGGCCAGCTTCGCCCTGAACGGCACCAGCTGCACCGGCGCCACCACCCCGACCACCCCACCGCCGTCCACCACCCCACCGCCGTCACCCACCACCCCACCGCCGTCACCCACCACGCCACCGCCCACCACGCCACCGGCCGGCGCCATGCAGGCGGAAAACCTGGACCGCGGACTGATAAGCGTCCGCTCCGGCTCGGCGAACCTGGTCTCCTGGCGGCTGCTCGGCACCGAGACCAGCGGCGTGTCGTTCAACCTCTACCGGGGGACGACCAGGGTGAACGCCAGCCCGATCACCGGCGCCACAAACTACCTCGACAGCGGTGCCCCGGCGGGCGCGGCATACACCGTACGGGCCGTGGTCGGCGGCACCGAACAGGCCGCCTCCGCACCGGCGCTCCAGTTCCCGGCCGGCTACCTGGACGTGCCGTTGCAGATTCCGCCGGGCGGCACCACACCCAGCGGCGAGGCCTACACCTACAGCGCCAACGACGCCAGCGTCGGCGACCTCGACGGCGACGGCCGGTACGAGTTCGTGCTCAAGTGGGACCCGTCCAACTCCAAGGACAACTCCCAGTCCGGCTACACCGGCAACGTCTACGTCGACGCGTACACCCTCACCGGCACCCGGCTGTGGCGCATCGACCTCGGCCGCAACATCCGGGCCGGCGCCCACTACACCCAGTTCCAGGTGTACGACTACGACGGCGACGGGCGCGCCGAGGTGGCCATGAAAACCGCCGACGGCACCCGTTCCGGCACCGGCCAGGTGATCGGCAACGCCAGCGCCGACCACCGCAACTCCAGCGGCTACGTGCTCGCCGGACCGGAATACCTGACCATGTTCGACGGCCGCACCGGTGCCGCGCTCTCCACCGTCAACTACGACCCGCCGCGCGGCACCGTCTCCTCCTGGGGCGACTCGTACGGCAACCGGGTCGACCGCTTCCTCGCCGGCACCGCGTACCTGGACGGCCAGCGACCCTCACTGATCATGGCGCGCGGCTACTACACCCGCGCGGTCATCGCCGCCTGGGACTTCCGCAACGGCACCCTCACCAAGCGGTGGACCTTCGACTCCAACACCAGCGGTAACGGTGCCGCCGCCGGGCAGGGCAACCACAGCCTCTCGGTGGCCGACGTCGACGGCGACGGCCGGCAGGAAATCGTCTACGGCGCCGCCACAATCGACGACAACGGCCGACTGCTCTGGTCCACCGGCCTCGGCCACGGCGACGCCGGCCACGTCGGCGACCTCGACCCGACCCGCCCCGGACTGGAATACTTCAAGGTCAGCGAGGAAGCCAGCCGACCCAGCTCCTGGTTCGCCGACGCCCGCACCGGCCAGCTCCTCTGGTCCACCGCAGCCGGCGGCGACAACGGCCGGGGCGTCTCCGCCGACATCTGGGCCGGCAGCCCCGGCGCCGAATCCTGGTCGGCCGCGGTAAGCGGCCTGGCCAACACCCGAGGCCAGAACATCGGCCGCAAGCCCTCCTCGACCAACTTCCTCATCTGGTGGGACGGCGACCCGGTCCGCGAACTGCTCGACGCCACCCGGATCGACAAGTACGGCACCAGCAGCGACACCCGGCTGCTCACCGCCAGCGGCGTCTCGTCAAACAACGGCACCAAGGCGACCCCGAACCTCTCCGCCGACCTGCTCGGCGACTGGCGGGAAGAGGTGGTCTGGCGCACCACCGACAGCCGGGCGCTGCGGATCTACAGCACCCCGACGGCGACCAACCTGCGGCTGCACACCCTGATGCATGACCCGCAGTACCGAGTCGCCATCGCCTGGCAGAACACCGCCTACAACCAGCCCCCGCACCCGAGCTTCTTCCTCGGCGACGGCATGGCCACCCCACCCGCACCCCGCATCTACCTGCGTTGACCCGCCGGTGAGCAGAAGGTAGGAAAAACGGAACAGGCACCGGGCCGCAATCGCGGAATCCGCTCAATTGCGGCCCGGTGCCCCACACCGCGGCACCCCCGACCCGTCCCGACCGGGGAGTGCCGTACCACCACCGGAACCAACATTAGGCACCCTCCGCGTCGCGAGGGTGACGCTGTCATGAAGCTCATGTTTCATGGTCCCGAACCGCTGTGACCTGGGCCACCGTGCAACGGTCGCCGCCTCAGCCGTAACCGGCTCCGCCGCCACAGCCGTCGCCGACTCCGCCGCCTCAGCCGTCACCGGCTCCGGCGGCCGGCCACGTCAGCCGCCCAACCCCGCCGCCCGGCCACGCAGCCCCCCGGCGACCTCCTCGGCGATCAACTCGAACGAGCGCACCCGGTCGGCCACGTCGTACACCATCGTGGTCAGCATCAACTCGTCCGCACCGGTACGCGCCAACAGCTCACCCAACTGGCGGCGCACCGTCTCCGGCGAACCCGTCGCCTGACCGGCACGGCGCTGCGCCACGAACTCCCGCTCCAGATCCGTGTACGGATACGCCGCCGCCTCCTCCGGCGTGGCGAGCGGCTCCGGACGCCCGGCACGCAACCGCAGGAACGACAACCCGGCCGGCCCCGCCAGCCACTCCGCGCGCTCGTCGGAATCCGCACAGACCGCATTGACCGCAACCATCGCGTACGGCTCCCGCAGCCACCGCGACGGCCGGAAACTCTGCCGGTACAACGCCAACGCAGGCAACGTGTTCTCCGCGCTGAAATGGTGCGCGAACGAGAACGGCAACCCCAACGCCCCGGCCAACTGCGCGCTGAACCCGCTGGAACCCAGCAACCAGACCGCCGGCCGCTGGCCACGCCCCGGAGTGGCCGTGATCGGCCCACCCGAGTCGTCGGCAAAGTAGTCAATCAGATCGGCCAGCTCCCGCGGGAAACCCTCGGCCGACAGCCCCTCCATGGTCCGGCGCAACGCCAACGCGGTCACCCGATCGGTGCCCGGCGCCCGGCCGATGCCCAGGTCGATGCGGCCCGGATGCAGCGCCTCCAACGTCCCGAACTGCTCGGCGACCACCAGCGGAGCATGATTGGGCAGCATCACCCCACCCGAGCCGAGCCGGATCCGTTCGGTCCGCGCGGCCAGATGCGCGATCAGCACGGCCGGCGCCGACGACGCGATGGCCGGCATGTTGTGGTGCTCGGCCACCCAGAACCGGTGGTAACCCAACTCGTCGGTGCGCCGGGCCAACTCGGTGGTGTGCCGCAGCGCCTCACCGGCGGAAGCGCCAGCCGCGACGGGGGCAAGGTCGAGAACAGAGAGCGGTACGTCGATCACACGCCTGGCCAACCCGCCCCATGCCGGATTTGTTCCCACTCCGGTGCCGGTGTGATCAGCCCATCCCGCGCGCCTGCTCGAAAATCAGACTGGTCTGGGTGTGCTGCACCGCAGGATCCACCGCCAGATGATCCAGGACGAAGTCCCGCAACGCCTCCGCCGAGGCGGCCCGCACATGCAGCACGTAGTCCTCGGCACCGGCCACGTGGAACACCGACACCACCCCGGGCAACCGCACCGACCGCGCCCGGAACGCATCCACCGCCGCCCGGGCATGCTCGGTCAGCCGCACCGACACCAGCGCCTGCAACGGCAGCCCCACCGCCGCCGGATCCACCTCGGCATGGAACCCACGGATCGCACCGCTCTCCCGCAGCGCCCGGGTACGCGCCAGACAGGTCGACGGGGCCACCCCCACCCGCTCGGCGAGGGCATTGTTCGGCAGCCGCCCGTCGGCGGACAACTCGGCCAGGATCGCGCGGTCGGTGTCGTCGAGGGCCGCGAACGGCCGTACATCGTTCGATGCGAGGGGCATTCGGCCATCCTCCACCGAACCACTTCAACACGGAAGGCGTTTTCCACGAATGATGTTCGGAGGTATTGCCCTTGACCAGCGGCTTGTTCGATCCTGTCCGGCATGGTGACCGTGGACACCCGAGCCGTGCACGCCGGCCGCGACGACCTCGCGGCCCTCGGCGTCCACGTGCCGCCGATCGACCTGTCGACCACCAACCCGCTACCGTCGGTCGACGCCGGCGGCAACGCGTACGAGACCCTGGCCACCGGCAACCCGGCACCCGCCGGCACCAGCGCCGTCTACCAGCGGCTCTGGAACCCCACAGTGGCCCGCTTCGAAACCGCCCTCGCCGAACTCGAAGACACCACCGAGGCGGTCGCCTTCGCCAGCGGCATGGCCGCCCTCACCGCCGCCCTGCTCGCCGCCACCCGCACCGGCAAACGACACCTGGTCGCCGTCCGCCCCCTCTACGGCGGCACCGACCACGTACTCGCCACCGGACTGCTCGGCACCGAGGTCAGCTGGGCCCGCCCCGAGGAGGTCACCGCCGCCATCCGCCCCGACACCGCCCTGGTGATCGCCGAGACCCCGGCCAACCCCACCCTCGACCTGATCGACATCGCCGCGCTGGCCGACGCCGCCGGGCCGGTGCCACTGCTCGTCGACAACACCGTCGCCACCTCGGTGCTCCAGCAACCCACCCGGCACGGCGCCCGGCTCGTCCTGCACAGCGCCACCAAGAGCATCGGCGGCCACGGCGACGTCCTCGCCGGAGTGCTGGCCTGCGACGCCGAATGGGCCGTCCAACTACGACAGGTCCGCGCCCTCACCGGCGCGATCCTGCACCCGCTCGGCGCGTACCTGCTGCACCGCGGCCTGCAAACCCTGCCGCTGCGGGTACGCGCCCAGCAGGCCGGCGCGGAGAAGCTCGCCGCCTGGCTCAGCGACCACCCGGCGGTGATCCGGGTACACCACCCCGGCGTCGACGACCCGGCCGGGCTCGTCGGCCGGCAGATGTCCGGCCCCGGCAGCCTGCTCGCCTTCGAGGTACGCGGCGGCGCACCCGCCGCGGCGGCGGTGGCCGGCGCCTGCCGGCTGATCACCCACGCCGTCTCCCTCGGCGGCGTCGACACCCTCATCCAGCACCCGGCATCGCTTACCCACCGCCCGGTCGAACGGCACGCCAAGCCCGTCGACGGACTGCTGCGACTCTCGGTCGGCCTGGAGGACCCGGAGGACCTCCGCGCCGACCTGGCCCAGGCGCTCGCCACGAGCTGACGCGAACTCGCCGGCCGGATGGGCCCGGACGCCGGCCCGACGCCCGAGGCGCTGGCTGACCCCGGCCCGCCCGATCGGGACCTCAGCCGGCGGTCCGCGGCCAGGCGTCGGAACAGTAGATGCGGAGAACCGGCACCCGAGCGCTGGTGACGAGATGGCCGTCACCCAGGTAAAGACCGAGAAGGTAGGCGTAGGCCGCCGGGTCGGCCGGACGGTCCTGGTCCGGCCGGCAGCGGAAGCAGCGCGCGGCGCTGCTGGGCATGGCGGGTTCGGGCCGGTCGACGCACCAGTGCCAGACCGTGGTGTAGGGCAGCGACAGGATGCGGGCCACCGAGCGGATGTTGTGACCCTGGGCGCGAAGTGCGCGGACACGTGCCCGCATTTCGGGAGGATGCGCCTCAGCATCATCGAACACGTGTATGACGGAAGTGCCGGGAGCGGGATTCGAACCCGCAAGCCCTCTCGGGCAGAAGTGTTTGAGACTTCCGTGTATGCCGTTCCACCATCCCGGCGAGTGGGGCTTACTGTACCCGACTACTCTCGTGCGAGAGCATGGGTGGTAGCCGTGCCGGAAACGATGGTGGGAGTGGCTCGTGGCCGAGACGCAGACGGATGCCGCGCGCAGGCGGGTGTTGATCGCCGAGGACGAGGCGCTGATCCGGCTGGACCTGGCCGAGATGCTGGCCGAAGAGGGCTACGAGGTGGTCGGGGAGGCCGGCGACGGCGAAACCGCCGTCCGGTTGGCCGAGGAGTTGAAGCCCGATCTGGTCATCCTCGACATCAAGATGCCGATCATGGATGGGCTGGCCGCCGCCGAGCGGATCGCCGGTGCCCGGATCGCTCCGGTAATCATCTTGACCGCGTTCAGCCAGCGTGACCTGGTGGAGCGGGCTCGGGCGGCGGGTGCGATGGCGTACCTGGTCAAGCCCTTCCAGAAGAGCGACCTGGTGCCGGCGGTGGAGATCGCGCTGTCCCGCTACTCGGAGATCGCCGCGCTGGAGGCCGAGGTCGCCGGGCTGACCGATCGGCTGGAGGTCCGCAAGACCGTCGAGCGGGCCAAGGGCGCGCTGATGACCACGTACAACATGACAGAGCCGCAGGCGTTCAAGTGGATCCAGCGGACGGCGATGGACCACCGGATGACCATGAAGGAGGTCTCCGAGCGGATTCTCGCCGAGACCGCTGGTGGCGAGGTGACCCAGCCGGCTCCCTGAGCGACCGTCGGGTCCGCCGGAAGCGGTAGGCGTCGATAATATCGACGTCGTGTCGATCCGGCGGCTGATCCCGGTCGTTGTGTGCCTGGCGGTGGTGTTGGCCGGTTGCACCGGACCGGGCGGGCCCGCAGCTGCGGTGCCGCTGCGCCTGGCCTGGCAGTCCACGGTGCTGCCCGCGCCGTCCGGTGGTACTGACCGGAGCATGGTGCGCGACGCGGTGATCTGTGCCGGGCGCTGGTACGCCGTCGGCGGGGTCGCCGACGCGGCCGGCCGGACCGGTCCGGCGGCCTGGGTCAGCCTGGACGGTCGAGAGTGGACGGTGCTGCGGACCGTACCGTCGAGTTTTTACGGTCGCCGGCAGGTGCTCTACGCGGTGGCCTGTCGGGGCGGGCGGGTGGTGGCGCTGGGCGCGGCGAGTGGGGGCGCGCACGGGAATCCTCGTACGGCCACCTGGTCGCAGGGGCCGGATGGTGTGTTCCGCGAGGTGGTTGCACCGGTGGGGTTGTTCGGCGGGGAGCGGGCGGTGCGCGTTTCCCGGTTGGCGGCCGGGCCGGGTGGGTGGCTGCTGGTGGGGACCCGGGTGGCCGGGGCGGCGGTCTGGACCGCCCCGGACGGGGAGCGTTTCACGCTGCACGAGGGGCTGCCGGAGTTGGCGAGCGACGGTCGGGGACGCACGCTCGCGTACGACGCGGTGGCCGTGCCGTCGGGGTGGTTGGTGGTGGGGGTGGTGCTTGGGGCCGGTGTGTCGCCGGTGGCCTGGACCTCGCCGGATGCGCGGGTGTGGCGGCGGCTGGTGTTGCCGGGGGCGGAGGGGCGTGGTCAGGCGCAGCGGGTGATCGGCATGGCGGGCGGTGCGGTGCTGGCGGTCGGTCCGGTGCTCGGTGGTTTCGGGGTGTGGCGGTGGGCGGGGGCGGAGGGGCGCTGGGTGGGTTCCTTCGGTGGGGTCGGTGCGGGTGCGCCTTCGGTGCGGTCGTTGGCGGCCAGCGGTGATCGGGTGGTGGTGGTGACGGCCGATGCCGGGGGTCACCGGCTGTGGTTCTCCCCGGACGCTGGAGATTCGTGGCGGTCTGTCGCGTTGCCGGTGCAGGTGTCGCCCGGCGGCGATTCGGGGCTGGTGGTGACCGTCCATGAAGATCAATTGGTGCTGCTGGCCGACCCCGGGAACGGGTCCCGTGCCTGGTGGGGGGAGTTGTGGGCGGGGTCGTGACGGATTCGGTGGGCGGCGTGGCCTGGCGGCGACGAAACAAAGGTGAAAAGTTCTCGTAACCGTTGCTTCGCCGGCGGCTTCTTACAGCGATCGCCCCCTATCCGCCACGGCGTGTAACGGTTCGGTCAACGGCCCCTCCCGGGACTTACGCCACCGCTACACCGTGGGATAACGTCCGGCCCCAGACCGCGACGACGGTCTGGTTCGTCCGCCCTCGCAAGGGCCAATAGGCAGCGGGTGGTTCGGACCATGGGACGGAGGAGGGTTCGGGCCGTGAGGCAGAAGCTCGTACGTTTGGTCGGTGGAGTGGCGATTGCCGCTCTCGCCTTGGGTGGCGCGACCGCCTGCAAGTCTGACAGTGGATCCGAAGAGGCCAGCGGTGACGGCTGCGGCAGCAAGATCGCGTTCTTCGGTGCGCTCACCGGCCCGGCCGCGGCGCTCGGCATCAACGAGAACAACGGCGTGAAGCTCGCCGTCGACCAGTACAACAAGGAGAACGCCGACTGCCAGGTGACCCTGGTGCCGCTGGACTCCCAGGGTAACCCGGAGCAGGCCCCGGCGCTGGCGCAGCAGGCGATCGACGACACCCAGCTGCTCGGCATCGTCGGCCCGGCGTTCTCGGGTGAGTCCGAGGCCGCCAACCCGCTCTTCGCCGAGGCCGGCCTGGTGCACGTCACCCCGTCCGCGACCCGCCCGAACCTGGCCGACCAGGGGTGGAACACCTTCTTCCGGACGGTCGGCAACGACCTCTACCAGGGCCCGGCGGCCGCCTGGTACATCGAGAACGAGCTGAAGGCCGAGAAGGTCTACGTCATCGACGACCAGTCCGCCTACGGCGCTGGCCTGGCCGACGAGGTCAAGAAGACCCTCGGCGCCAAGGTCGTCGGCAGTGACAAGGTCCAGGGCGACGGCAAGCAGAACGACTTCTCGGCGACCGTCACCAAGGTCAAGTCCTCCGGTGCCACCGCGGTCTACTACGGCGGCTACTACCAGGAGGCCGGCCTGATCCGTAAGCAGCTCACCGCTGCCGGGGTCACCGCCACCCTGGTCGCCGGCGACGGCTCCAACGACGCCGCCTACATCGAGGGCGCCGGCGCGGCCGCCGCCGAGGGCAGCATCCTGACCTGCCCCTGCATGCCGGCCAGCGAGACCGGTGGCACCTTCGAGGAGGACTACAAGGCGCTGCACGGGGTCGACCCGGGTACCTACAGCGACACCGCGTACGACGCCGCGAAGATCCTGCTCGAGGGCATCAAGGCCGGTAACACCGACCGTGCCAAGCTGCTGGAGTTCGTGAAGGGCTACACCGGCCAGGGCGTCGCGGCCAACTACAAGTTCACCGAGAACGGTGACCTCGACCCGGAGTCGGTGCGGGTGTTCGCCTACGTGGTGCAGGGCGGCAAGATCGTGCCGGCCAAGGAGATTCCGAAGTCCTGGTAACGACACCGGTTGCTGCTAGATCGGTCGAGTGGTGATCGTGGGTGCGGCCGGGAGCTGACTCCCGGCCGCACCCCCATGTTTCTTCATCCTGTACGGAGTGCCTTCCTTGGACTTCAACGCCCTGTTCTCCGATTTCGGGGGATACACGATAACCGGGCTGACAGTGGGCGCCATCTATGCCCTTGTCGCGCTGGGTTACACGCTGGTCTACGGCGTGCTGAGACTCATCAACTTCGCTCACTCCGAGGTCTTTATCGCGGGCGCGTTCGCTGCCATCTGGGGCTGGGCCGCACTCGGGCTGGACCGTGACTCGGTGGTCAGCGGCTTCGGCTCGATCATGCTCTATCTGCTGGTCGGTGCCCTGATCGCGGCGGTGGCCTCGGCCGGCACCGCGACGGTGATCGAGCGGGTGGCGTACCGGCCGCTGCGCAAGCGCAACGCTCCGCCGCTGGCCTTCCTGATCACCGCGATCGGTGCGTCGATCGCGATCGCCGAGGCGTTCGGCATCTACACCCGCCGGCTTCCGGTCGGTGCTCCCACAGTGGTCAAGAACGACGTGCTGTTCACCATCTTCGGTGCGGAAGTCACCGTGGTGCAGTTGCTGATCATCGGGTCGGCGCTGGCGATGATGGTCGCGCTCGACCTGTTCATCAACCGCAGCCGGATCGGCCGGGGTATCCGGGCGGTCGCCCAGGACCAGAACACCGCGGCGCTGATGGGGATCAACAAGGACCGGATCATCCTGGTGGTCTTCGTCATCGGCGGGGTGATGGCCGGGGTCGCCGGCATGCTCTACGACATCCGGATCGGCACGTTGACCTACAGCGTCGGCTTCCTGCTCGGGCTGAAGGCGTTCACCGCGGCCGTGCTCGGCGGCATCGGTAACCTGCGCGGCGCGCTGATCGGCGGGCTGCTGCTCGGCCTGGTCGAGAACTACGCCTCCGCCCTGTTCGGGGCGAACTGGAAGGACCTGGTCGCCTTCGTGGTGCTGGTCGTGCTGCTGATGTTCCGGCCGACCGGTCTGCTGGGCGAGTCGTTGGGGAGGGCCCGCGCATGACAAGCGTGAGGGAATGGATCGATTCGGGCCGCCACGCGGTCTCCGAGCGGTGGCACAACGCGCCACGCTGGATGCGCTGGGCCGTCATCGCGGCGGTCATCGTCTTCTTCTACGCGCTGCCGAACCGGGAGTTCTACCAGTGGCTCGGGCCGATCCCGACCACCGGTTCGAACTTCGGGCAGGTGCTCTTCACCATCTCCATCTACGTGCTGCTGGCGGTCGGCCTGAACATCGTGGTCGGCTTCGCCGGCCTGCTCGACCTGGGCTACTTCGGCTTCTTCGCGGTCGGTGCGTACACGGTGGCGGTGCTGACCTCGCCGAGCAGTGACCTCAAGACGCTCTGGCCGTGGCTGCTGGCCCTGCCGGTGGCGCTGGTGCTCACCATGATCTCCGGGGTGATGCTGGGTACGCCGACGCTGCGGTTGCGCGGCGACTACCTGGCCATCGTGACGCTCGGCTTCGCCGAGATGATCCGGGTCGCGGCGACCAGCTCGGAGTTCCTCAAGGGGCAGCGGGGCTTCAACCAGATTCCGCACCCGCCGGGCAACTACTCCGACGGCAAGCCGATCTTCGGCGTGCTGGACCCGCGGCCGTACTACTGGCTGGTCCTCACGCTGATCATCCTGGTGGTCATCGGCGTGCGGAACCTGAACCGCAGCCGGGTCGGCCGGGCCTGGATCTCGATCCGGGAGGACGAGGACGCGGCGCAGCTGATGGGTGTGCCGACGTTCAAGTTCAAGCTCTGGGCGTTCGCCTCGGGTGCGTTCATCGGTGGCCTGGCCGGGGCGCTCTTCGCCGGCAAGCAGAACTTCGTCAGCTCGCAGAACCTGGAGCTGCTGAACTCGATCATCATCCTGGCCGCGGTCATCCTCGGCGGTTCGGGCAACATCGTCGGCGCGATCGTCGGCGGTGGCCTGGTGGCGTACATGATCGAGCGGTTCCGCGGCATCGAGTTCTTCGGCATCGAGCTGTACGAGTACCGGTTCATGTTCTTCGGCCTGGTGCTGGTGATCATGATGATCTTCCGGCCGCAGGGTCTGATACCGAACCGACGACGAGCGGCGGAGTTCAAGGATCGTCGCAAGGAGGTGATCGTCGGTGGGTGAGACCGTGCAGAAGCCGACCGTTCCCGAGCAGGCCGGCGCGCCGGCGGTGGAGTCCACCGCCGCCGCCCGGGAGCCGCTGCTGGAGGTCGACCACGTCACGCTGCGCTTCGGTGGCGTGGTGGCCCTCAACGACGTGGACTTCACCCTCTACAAGGGTGAGATCCTGGGGCTGATCGGCCCCAACGGTGCCGGCAAGACCACCTGCTTCAACGCGATGACCGGGATCTACCAGCCCTCCGAGGGCGAGATCCGGTTCCGCGGCGAGCGGATCACCGGCAAGAAGAAGCACCACATCACCAAGATGGGCATGGCGCGGACGTTCCAGAACATCCGCCTCTTCCCGGAGATGACGGCGCTGGAGAACATCCAGGTGGGTGCCGACGCGCACCACAAGACCAGCGTGCTCTCCGCGCTGTTCCGGCTGCCCCGGCACCAGCGGGAGGAGCGCGACGGGCTGGAGAAGGCCCGGCGGCTGCTGGACTTCGTCGGCATCTCCGGCCGGATGCACGACGCCGCGCGCAATCTGTCGTACGGCGAGCAGCGCCGGCTGGAGATCGCCCGGGCGCTGGCCACCGACCCGGTGCTGCTCTGCCTGGACGAGCCGGCCGCCGGCTTCAACCCGGCGGAGAAGGAGGAGCTGCTCCAGCTCATCCGCAAGATCCGGGACCAGGGCGTCACCGTGCTGCTCATCGAGCACGACATGCGGCTGGTCATGGGGGTCACCGACCGGATCGTGGTGCTGGAGTTCGGAAAGAAGATCGCTGAAGGGCTCCCCGCCGAGGTGCGCGAGGACCACCGGGTGATCGCGGCCTACCTGGGGGTGCCGGATGACGACGTTGCTTGAGATCGAAGACGTCAGTCTGCTCTACGGGCGGATCAAGGCGCTGCACGGCATCAGCCTGACCGTGAACGAGGGCGAGATCGTGGCCCTGATCGGGGCCAACGGTGCCGGCAAGTCGACCACCATGCGGGCCATCTCCGGCATCCGTCCGGTGGCCTCGGGCAGCATCCGGTTCGCCGGTGAGGACATCACCAAGCTCCGGGCCGACCTGCGGGTGCGCCGTGGGCTCTGCCAGGCGCCCGAGGGTCGGGGCATCTTCCCCGGCATGACGGTGCTGGAGAACCTGGACATGGGTGCCTACACCCGGCGGGACCGCCCCGAGGTGGCCAAGGACCTGGCCCGGGTGCTGGAGCTGTTCCCCCGGCTGGCGGAGCGGCGCAAGCAGGTCGGTGGCACGCTCTCCGGCGGTGAGCAGCAGATGCTGGCCGTCGGCCGGGCGATGATGAGCCGGCCGAAGCTGCTGCTGCTCGACGAGCCGTCGATGGGGCTGGCGCCGATGCTGATCCAGCAGATCTTCAGCATCATCACGGAGATCAACGAGCAGGGCACCACGATCCTGCTGGTGGAGCAGAACGCGCAGCAGGCCCTCGCCCGGGCGCACCGCGCGTACGTGCTGGAGACGGGCCGGATCGTCAAGGAGGGCACCGGCGCGGAGCTGCTGCACGACCCGGCGGTCAAGGAGGCCTACCTCGGCGTGGCCTGACCAGCCGTCACCCCTCTCAGCAAGGAGTACCACATGTTGTTCAACTTCAACGGTCGCCGTCGGGCCGTGCTCGGCGTGACCGGTGCGGCGCTGCTCACCCTCTCCCTGGCCGCCTGCGGCGAGCAGGACAGCACCGACCAGCCGGGCGCCGGTGCCACCGTCACCGCGGCTGCCGATGCGGACCTGGCCGCCAAGGTGCCCGACACGATCAAGTCCGACGGCGTGATCAAGGTCGGCACCGACGCGACGTACGCCCCGGCGGAGTTTCTCGACACCGACGGCAGCACGGTGATCGGCTTCGACATCGAGCTGTTCAACGCGGTGGCGCAGAAGCTCGGCCTGAAGGCGGAGTACGAGTCGGCCCCGTTCGACGCGATCCTGCCGGGGGTGGACTCCGGCAAGTACGAGGTCGGTGTCTCCTCGTTCACCATCAACGCCGAGCGGTTGCAGACCGTCAACATGGTGAGCTACTTCTCCGCGGGCACGCAGTGGGCCACCAAGGCCGGTAACCCGGCTCAGGTGGACCCGGACAACGCCTGCGGCAAGAAGATCGCCGTACAGGTCGGCACCGTCCAGCTCGACGACATCCAGGCCCGGTCGAAGAAGTGCACCGGCGCCGGTCAGCCGGAGATCAGCATCGACCAGTACCAGGCGCAGAGCGACGCGACGGCCGCAGTGGTCAGCGGCAAGAACGACGCCATGCTGGCCGACTCGCCGGTCGGCGCGTACGCGGTGCAGCAGAGCAACGGCCAGCTGGAGGTGCTCGGCGACATCTACGAGTCGGCGCCGTACGGCTACGCGGTGAAGAAGGACCAGACCGCGTTCGCGGAGGTGCTCCAGGAGGCCGTGCAGGCGGTCATCGCCGACGGCAGCTACGAGGCGGCGCTGAAGAAGTGGGGCGTCGAGGGCGGTGCCATCACCTCCCCGGCACTGAACCCGACCAGCTGACATGTCGATCGACACCGATACACCCGAGCGGGCACGGCCGGAACCCATCCAGGCCGTGCCCGTGCGGCATCCCGGGCGGTGGGTCGCCGTCGCCGTGATCGGGGTGCTGGTCGCCATGTTCGTGCACCTGCTGGTGACGAATCAGGCGTTCAACTGGTCGTTCATGGTGAACGAGATGTTCCGCCCGCCGATCATGGCCGGCGTGCGCGGAAGCATCGCGCTGCTCGTGACCGCCATGCTGATCGGTATCGTGCTGGGCGTCGTCATCGCGATCATGCGGCTGTCGGGGAACCCGGTCCTGCGTGCCGTCGCCTGGGCGTACACCTGGTTCTTCCGGGCGGTGCCCCGGTTGGTGCTGGCGATCCTCTTCGGCAACCTGGGCATCCTCTGGGCCCGGATCGAGTTCGGGTTGCCCTTCGACCGGCAGATCGGCGCGCTCTTCGGGGTGCAGGACTTCGAGGCGAGGCTTTTCGGCTTCTCGGCGGTGGACATCCTCACCGGCTTCGTCGCCGGCATGCTGGCGCTGGGCCTCTCCGAGGCCGCCTACATGGCGGAGATCATCCGAGCCGGCATCCAGTCGGTGGACGAGGGACAGACCGAGGCTGCCCAGGCACTGGGCATGACCCGCGCCCAGATCCTGCGCCGCATCGTGTTGCCGCAGGCCATGCGGGTCGTCGTCCCGCCGACCGGCAACGAGACGATCGCCATGCTGAAGGACACCTCGCTGGTGGCCTTCGTGCCGGTCTCCGCCGAGCTGTTCTTCCAGCTCCGGGCGGTCGGTAGCCGGACCTTCCAGGTCTTCCCGATGCTGGTCGCGGCGACCATCTGGTATCTGCTGTTGACAAGCGTGCTGCTGGTCGGCCAGCACTACCTGGAGCGGCACTTCGCCAAGGGCACCGGTCGGGCCGGGCAGGCGAAGGCCCGGCTGCGGGGCATGGCGGTCGGTGGCGGCGGTGCCGCCGGAGGGGCAGGGGGCGTATGACGCAGGTGAGCGTGCCGGCCCAGGCCGGCGTGCCGGCCACGGAGTCGGGTCCCATGGTCCGGGCCGAGCAGGTGCACAAGTCGTTCGGCTCCATCGAGGTGCTCAAGGGCATCGACCTGGAGGTGCGCGCCGGTGAGGTGTGCTGCCTGCTCGGGCCCTCCGGCTCGGGCAAGTCGACGTTCCTGCGCTGCATCAACCACCTGGAGAAGATCAACG
Source organism: Micromonospora sp. PRAS1 (assembly GCF_059553435.1). Classification (NCBI taxonomy): domain Bacteria; kingdom Bacillati; phylum Actinomycetota; class Actinomycetes; order Micromonosporales; family Micromonosporaceae; genus Micromonospora; species Micromonospora sp. PRAS1. Next base: position 36,954 of record NZ_JCANNB010000002.1, on the reverse strand, counting down.
CTGGTCGGATCTGGGTGGACGGCGAGCTGATCGGCTACCGCGAGCGCGGCGGCAAGCTGCACGAGATGCGGGAGAAGGAGGTGGCCGCGCAGCGCCGCTCGATCGGCATGGTGTTCCAGCGGTTCAACCTCTTCCCGCACAAGACCGCCCTGGAGAACGTCACCGAGGCGCCGCTGCTGGTGCGCCGGGAGAAGCGGGCCGAGGCGCGGGACCGGGCGGTGGCGCTGCTGGAGCGGGTCGGGCTCGGTGACAAGCTGGGCAACTACCCGAGCCAGCTCTCCGGCGGGCAGCAGCAGCGGGTGGCGATCGCCCGGGCGCTGGCCATGCGGCCGAAGCTGATGCTCTTCGACGAGCCGACAAGCGCGCTCGACCCGGAGTTGGTGGGCGAGGTGTTGGACGTGATGAAGGACCTGGCCCGCGACGGCATGACGATGATCGTGGTGACCCACGAGATCGGCTTCGCCCGCGAGGTCGGCGACTCGCTCGTCTTCATGGACGACGGCGTGGTGGTCGAGTCCGGCAACCCGCGCGAGGTGATCGCCGACCCGAAACACGAGCGCACCAAGGCGTTCCTGGCCAAGGTGCTCTGAGCCGCGCGGTACCCGGTGCGCCGGTCACGGGCCGCACCGGGGTGCCGCGGGTCGGTTTCCGGCCGCACCGGGTACCGCGGGTCGGTTCAGGCCGCGCCGGGTCTGCGGGTCGGTTCAGGTCGCGTCGTCGCCGGCGAGGCCCGCCACGTACCGGGCCAGCGCGTCGGTGCTGCGATGCCCCTTCGAGCGGTACGTCCGCAGCGCGTCGCGCAGCTCGCCCAGCCCGGCCGGCAGGTCGCCGAGGTCGATCCGGGCCCGCCCGGACTGCTCCCGCGCCTCCGCCTCGATCAGCAGGTCACCGGCCGTCTGCGCCTGCGCGACGGCCCGTTCGGCGTACGACAGGGCGTCGCGCGGCGTGCCCGCCTCCCGGTGGGTACGGGCCAGCCCGACCAGGATCTCCGCCACGTCGCGTGCCCCGCACCCGGCCTCCGCCAGCTCCAGCGCGGCGGTGTAGTGGGCGACGGCCTGCGCGTACCGGCCGGTCAGCAGGTGCGCCTCGCCGAGGTTGCTGCGCACCAGGGCGCGCAGGTGGGTGGCCTCGGTGAGGGTCCGGCTCTGCCGTTCGGCCTCGGTGAGCCGGCGGATCGCCTCCTCGGGCCGGCCGGCGTTGTTCTCGATGGCGGCGAGGTTCAGCAGTGCGGTGGCGGCACCGAGCCGGTCGCCCGACGCCTGCCGGAGCTGGTACGCCCGGCCGCAGCTGCGGGCCGCCTCGTCGTGCCGGTTGAGCAGGCTGAGCGGGATGGCCAGCCGACCGGCGATCATCGCCTCGCCGCCGACGTCGCCGGCCAGCCGGGCCGCCTCGCCGGCCAGCGTGTACAGCTGCACCCACCGGTCCCGGTGCTGCCGGCGGAACAGCCAGCCGTACATCGCGGCGGCGATCTGCCAGGCCAGCCGGGGATGCCGGGCGGCGGCCGACTCGACCGCCGCGACCAGGTTGTCGGCCTCGGCGTCCAGCCAGGCCAGGGCGGCTGCCGGGGTGGTGAAGGTGAGGCCCGGGTCGGGCGAGTCGAAGTTGGGTCGCTCCGCCGGACGCAGCGTGCGGTCCGCCTCGTTCGTGGCGTCCCGGTACCAGCTCAGGGCGCGCAGCAGGGCGGCATCGGCCTCCTCGGGCCGGATGGCGGCCTGTTCCGCGGCGAAGAGCCGGACCAGGTCGTGCAGCTGGTGGCGGTCCTCGGCGACCGCCTGCACCAGGTGGGCTGCCGTCAGTTTGTCGAGCAGCCGGCGGGCGACCTCGACCGGCACACCGGCCAGCGCGGCGGCGGCCCGGGTGGCGGGCCGCTGGCCGGGGTGCACGCCGAGGTGCCGGAACATCGTCCGGGCCGGGTCCGGCAGCGCCCGCACGGAGACGCCGAGCGCCGCCCGGACCGACACGTCCTCGGTGGCGAGCAGACCCAGCCGGGAGCCCTCGCCGGCCAGGCGGTCGGCCAGTTCCGCCGCGCCGCTCTCGGCCAGCCGGGCGGAGGCGATCCGCAGGGCCAGCGGCAGCCGGTCGCAGAGCGCGGCGACGCGGCGCAGCGGGGCGCGCTCCGCCGGCCCGGCGGACCGGGCGAGCAGTTCGGCCGCCTCCTGCTCGGTCATCGGCTGCATCGACAGCCGGCCGATGCCGTGCGAGGCCACCAGCCCGTCGAGCCGGTACCGGCTGGTGACGAGCAGCAGGTGCTCGCCGCTGCCGGGCAGCAGCGGCCGGACCTGGGCGGAGGAGGCGGCGTTGTCCAGCACCACCACCATGCCCGCCCGGTGCGCCAGCTCCGTCCGGTAGCGGGCCGCCCGTTCCTCCGGGTCGGCCGGCACGGCCTCGCCCGGTACGCCGAGCGCGCGCAGGAACCGCTCCAGCACCGCCTCCGCCGGCAGTGGCGGGTCGTCGTCGTTGCCCCGCAGGTCGGCGTAGAGCGCTCCGGTGACGTCGGGTCGCCGAAAATGGGTGTGGGCCCAGCGCAGCGCCAGCGCGGTCTTGCCGACTCCCGGCGGCCCGACCAGGGCGACAGTCCGCGTCCCGGTTGCCACCAGTTCGTCGAGCTGGTCCAGCTGCTGTCGCCGGCCCACGAAGCCGGCCGGCGCGGCCGGCAGCTGGGCGGGGCCGGGTGGTGCGTCGGCCGCCCCGACCGCCGCCGGGGGCAGTGACCGCAGCAGCTCCAGGTGCAGGCGCCGCAGCTCGGGGTCCGGGTCGCTGCCCAGCTCCGCGGCGAGCCAGCGGCGGTGCCGTTCGTACGCGCGCAGCGCCTCTCCGGCGCGTCCGGCGGCGACGTACGCCCGCATCAGCAGCGCGGTGAACCGTTCCCGGCTGGGATGCTGGGCGGCCAGCGGCGCCACCGCGTCCACCACCGAGGTGCCGTCGGTCCCGGCGTGGAGTTCCGCCTCGTAGCACTGTTCCAGGGCGGTGAGCCGGGCCTCTTCGAGCGCCTGCACCTCGGGGGGTGCCGGGCGGTGTGGCAACCAGCCGCCGAATGCCGGCCCGCGCCACAGGCCGACGGCCTCGCGCAGCATGTCGCGCCGCCGCGGCCAGTCGAGACCCGCCGGCTCGGCACGGGCGCGGGCGAGTAGTTGGCGGAACCGGTGCGCGTCCACGGCCGCCGGGTCGAGCACCAGGCGGTAGCCGTCCCCGGCGGTCAGGATCGCGATTCGGTCCGCGCCGAGTCCGGCGTCGGCCAGGGCGGCCCGCAGCTCGGAGATCCGCGAGTGGATCATCGAGCGGGCGGTCCGGGGAGCACGGCCCTGCCAGAGCGCCTCGACCAGGTCGTCGCTGGGCACGACGGTGTCGGGCCGGAGCGCCAGCAGGCCCAGTAGCAGGCGGTGCATCCGGCGACCGGGAACGATCGACGTGTCACCGTGGCCGATCTCGATGGGACCGAGCAGGCGGAGCTCCAACGGCGTCCCCGAAGTGGCTAGGCAGGGTGGCGGAGCCGACAGCCTAGTACGCCGGATCTTGCCCAGGGGAGCAGGCGGGCGCGGACCGGTTCGGGTGGGGCCGGCCCGCGCCCTGGTGCCACAGCGCCCGGCGGAACCTGACGGGCGGCCCACGGTCGGTGGTCCGCCCGCCCCCGAATTGGATCCGCCATGCCCGGGCACGCGCCGGGCGTCGGTGCCGGCATCCCAGCCTCGCCGCCGCGCCTTCCCGTTTCCTTCCCGCACGCCCGCCACCAGGTACGGCGGATCGCGGTTCGGGTGGGTGCGCCCGTATCGCGGAGTTGTCGGCGGTACGGACTAGAGTCGCCACCGTGACAGCTACGACGCCGCGCCTGCTCCTCGTCGACGGACACTCCCTGGCATACCGGGCCTTCTTCGCCCTGCCGGTGGAGAACTTCTCCACCACGACGGGCCAGCCGACCAACGCGGTGTACGGCTTCACCTCGATGCTGATCAACGTGCTGCGTGACGAGCGGCCCACCCACATCGTGGTCGCCTTCGACGTGTCCCGGCGCTCCTTCCGCACCGAGAAGTACGCCGAGTACAAGGCCGGCCGCAGCGAGACCCCGACCGACTTCAAGGGGCAGGTCAGCCTGGTCAAGGAGGTCCTCGCCGCGCTGCGGGTGCCGGTGGTGGAGAAGGAGGGCTACGAGGCCGACGACATCATCGCCACCCTGGCCTGCCAGGCCCGCGACGCGGGCCTGCCGGTGCTGATCTGCACCGGTGACCGGGACGCCTTCCAGCTCGTCGACGAGCAGATCACCGTGCTCTACCCCCGCAAGGGCGTCTCCGACCTGGCCCGGATGGATCCGGCCGCGATCGAGGCGAAGTACGGCGTGGCCCCCGAGCGCTACCGCGACCTGGCCGCGCTTGTCGGTGAGACCAGCGACAACCTGCCCGGCGTCCCCGGTGTGGGGCCGAAGACCGCCGCCAAGTGGATCAACACGTACGGCGGGGTGGAGGGCATCATCGCCCGCGCCGACGAGATCAAGGGCAAGGCCGGCGACAGCCTGCGCGAGCGGCTCGCCGACGTGATCCGCAACTACGAGATCAACTGCCTGGTCGTCGACCTGGAGCTGCCGGTCCGCCCCGACGACGCCCGCTGGCCGGGGTGGGACCGCGAGGCCGTGCACCAGGTCTTCGACACCCTCCAGTTCCGCATCCTGCGGGACCGCCTCTACCAGTACCTGGACGCGGTCGAGCCGGAGGCGGAGGCGGGCTTCGAGCTGGCCGGCGAGCTGCTCACCGCACCCGGTGCGCTGGCCGGTTGGCTGACCACGCAGGCACCGGCGGGCACTCCGGTCGGGGTGGCGGTCAAGCTCGACACCGGCCCCAACCGGCGGCACACCGCAAGCGTCACCGGCCTGGCGCTGGCCACCGCCGACGGCGCGGCGGCCTGGTTCGACCCGAGCGCGCTCGACGCGGCCGACGAGGCGGCCCTGGCCGGCTGGCTGGCCGACGAGGCCCGGCCCAAGGTGCTGCACGACAGCAAGCCGGCCGTGCTCGCCTTCGCCGCGCACGGCTGGGCCCTGGCCGGCATCGCCCGGGACACCCAGATCGCGGCCTACCTGGCCCGCCCCGACCAGCGTTCCTACGACCTGACCGACCTGGCGCTGCGCTACCTGCACCGCGAGCTGCGGGTCGACGCGCCGGACAACGGCCAGCTGACGCTCGACGGGCTCGGCGGTGACGGCGAGGCCGAGCAGAACCTCATGCTGTACGCCCGGGCCACCCTCGACCTGGCGGAGGCGATCGACGCGGAGCTGTCCCGCGACGGCGAGCAGTCCGCCCGGCTGATGGCCGGGGTGGAGCTACCGCTGATGCGGGTCCTCGCCGACCTGGAACGCACCGGCATCGCCGCCGACACCGACTACCTCACCGAGCTGGAGGCGCATTTCGCCGCCGAGGTGAAGGCCGCGGCGCAGGGGGCGTACGAGGTGATCGGCCGGGAGTTCAACCTCGGCTCGCCCAAGCAGTTGCAGGAGATCCTCTTCGGCGAGCTGAACCTGCCCAAGACCAAGCGGATCAAGACGGGCTACACCACCGACGCGGACGCGTTGCAGTGGCTCTACGCGCAGACCGAGCATCCGCTCCTGCACCACCTGCTGCGCCACCGGGACGTGGCCCGGCTCAAGTCGACAGTCGACGGGCTGCTCAAGTCCGTCTCCGACGACGGGCGCATCCACACCACCTTCAACCAGACGGTGGCCGCCACCGGTCGGCTCTCCTCCACCGAGCCGAACCTGCAGAACATCCCGATCCGCACCGAGGAGGGGCGGCGCATCCGCCGGGCCTTCGTGGTGGGAGAGGGCTACGAGTGCCTGCTCACCGCCGACTACAGCCAGATCGAGATGCGGATCATGGCGCACCTGTCGGCCGACGACGCGCTGATCGAGGCGTTCAACTCCGGGCGCGACTTCCACGCCGCCACCGCCTCGTCGGTGTTCGGGGTGCCGGTGGCCGAGGTCACCCCGGACCAGCGGCGCAAGATCAAGGCGATGAACTACGGCCTGGCGTACGGGCTGAGCGCGTTCGGCCTCTCCCAGCAGCTCGGCATCAGCGCCGAGGAGGCGCGCGGGCTGATGGAGGTCTACTTCGCCGGCTTCGGCGGTGTGCGCGACTACCTCAACGAGGTGGTCGCCCGGGCCCGCCAGGACGGCTACACCTCCACCATCCTGGGCCGCCGTCGCTACCTGCCCGACCTGGTCAGCGACAACCGGCAGCGCCGGGAGATGGCCGAGCGGATGGCGCTCAACGCCCCGATCCAGGGCTCCGCGGCGGACATCATCAAGGTCGCCATGCTGCACGTCGACACCGCGCTGCGCGACGCCGGGCTGCGGTCCCGGATGCTGCTCCAGGTGCACGACGAGTTGGTCTTCGAGGTGGCGCCGGGGGAGCGGACGGCGTTGGAGGAGCTGGTCCGGCGGGAGATGGGTGGGGCGTACCCGCTCTCCGTGCCGCTGGAGGTGTCGGTCGGCGACGGCCCCGACTGGAACAGCGCCGACCACTGACCCACCCGGGTTGGTGGGTCAGTGACGGTCACCCGCGAGGGGTTGTCCGATGTTTTCGAGGGCGGCAGCGAGGCGGTCGCGGATGGTGTGCTGCTGGGCGAGGCGGGCGTCGATGGCGGCGAGCCGGGCCTGCGCCACCCGGATGCCGCCCGGTGACGGTGGGGCCGTGGTCATGTCGCCGTCCAGGCAGGGCAGAAAGAAGCCGACGTCCTGGAGGGTCAGCCCGGCGGCGAGCAGATGCCGGATGTTGCGGACCCGGGTGACGGTGTTCGGGTCGTAGCACCGATAGCCGTTGGCGGCCCGGCGGGACGCGATCAGGCCGTGCTGCTCGTAGTGGCGCAGCGCCCGGGGTGTGCTGCCGGTGGCCCTGGCCAGTTCCCCGATCCGCATACCGCCCGCACCCGTTCCTTTCGTGCCAGCACGCCGAGACCGGTCCCTGGCATCGAAGGCCCGTGCCGTCACCGTCGAGTTGTCCCCTCGGCACCGGCGGCCCGTGCCGGTGCCGCCGGTCGCTCGCCGCGTGGGTCGGTCAGCCGATGACCGCCCCACCGTCGACTCGCCGCGTGGGTCGGTCAGCCGATGACCGCCCCACCGTCGACCGGCAGCACCACCCCGGTGACGAAGTTCGCCGCCGGGTCGCAGAGTTGCCGGATGGCCCACGCTACGTCGTCGGGGCGCCCGATGCGGCCAAGGGGTGTGTGGTCGAGCTGCCACCGGCGCAGCGCCGAACGCTGGTCCGGGGAGAGGCCCAGGTGGTCGACGATGGGCGTGTCGATCGCGCCGGGCGCGACCGCGACCACCCGGATGCCGAGCGGTGCCAGCTCCACCGCCCAACTGCGGGTCAGCGAGTCGAGGGCGGCCTTGCCGGCGGCGTACATCGCGGAGCCCGGCCAGCCCCGCTGACCCACCGCCGTGGTGACGTTGACGATCACGCCACGGCTCGCGGTGAGCGCGCCGAGCGCGGCGTGGGCCAACCGGACCGGGGCAAGCACGTTCGTGGCGAACTGGGCGTGGGCGTGCGCCTCGTCGAAGTCGGCGAGCGGGCCACCGCCGGCGGTTCCGGCGTTGTTGACAAGCACGTCCAGGTGGCCGTACCGGTCCAGGGCGGCGTCGACCACCCGGCGGGGCGCGTCGGCGGCGGTCACGTCGACGGCCAACGGGGTGATCAGCGGGTGACCGGTCGCGGTCTCGGCCAGCGGCGCGCTGCGGCGGCCGACCGCCAGGACATGGGTGTCGTCGGCGCTGAGGGCCCGGGCGACGGCTCGCCCGATACCGGTGCCGGCACCGGTGACGACAACGACTCTGCGGTGCACATCGTTCATGCCGACGATCGTTTAACCCTGCCGTCAGCGGCAGGGTCAAGCCGGTCGGGCCCGACGTTCCCGCCGTGCCGCTGGAGGGCCTTGCGCGACGGGTCGCCGGGCGGCGGCAGCTTGCCCTTGACCGGTCAGCGACAACCGGCAGCGCCGGGAGATGGCCGACCCGCGGGCTTGACCTCAAGCGAGGTTCATGGTTGACGATCGCGGCATGGTTGAGGTCGAAGAGTCAGCTCCCAGGGTCACCGTGGTCGGCACGGGGGCCATCGGAAGTGCGGTGGTACGTCGACTGCTTGGCGGTGGACGCGACGTCACGGTGTGGAACCGCACCGAGAATCGGGCGTCGGTCCTGGTGGCGGCGGGGGCGCGGGCAGCGACATCTGTTCGGGACGCGGTGGCTGCCAGCCCGCTCAGCCTGCTGACTCTCAAGAACTACGAGGCGGTGCAGCAGTGCCTCGCCCATCTCGACCTGGACCTGTCCGGAAAAACGATCGTCGGGATGTACACGGGCACCGCCAACGAGGCGCGGCTCATCGCTTACCGAATCGTCAGTCTGGGTGGCCGGTACCTCGACGCGGGGATCCAGGTCGAACCCGAGGCGATCGGCACCGATGCGGCAACCATCCTGTACGGCGGCTCGCGGCACGCGTTCGAGCAACATCAGGCGACCCTTGAACTACTCAGCAGGCCACGCTTTGCGGGAGAACAGCCGGAGGCGGCTGCGGTGTGGGACCTCGCCCTCTTCGGGGTGTGGTACGACGCCCAGCTCGGTCTCCTGCGAGCCCTGGACGCAGCTCGGGAGGCCGGCATCGACCTGGCTGATTTCTCCCGCACGGCGGGCACTCAGCTCGGCCACGTCGTCACCGCGGTTTCCGCGACCGTCGCGGAACTGCGGCAGGACAGCTACCCGCCCGGCCCCGCCGATCTCACCGAGCACCTGACGGTCATCCGTCACCTCATCGAACTGCGGGCCGGCCGCCGCCTCGGCGACGGTGGGCTGCCAGCGGTGGCGGCGAGAATCGAAGCGCTCATCGCAGACGGCCGCGCAGGTGAGGGCCTGACTGCCACGGTCGGATAGCGGTTTCGGCTGCTCTTCCGGTGACTACGTGACATCACGCCGGGCGGGCCCGGCGGGACTTCGGTGGGGCGCCGTGCCGCTGGAGGGCCTTGCGGGACGGGCCGCCGGGTGGCGGCAGCTTGCCCTTGACCGGGTCGTGGCCCCAGTTCATCAGGGAGTACCGCCACCGGGTCGAGCGGACATCGCCGCTCGGCCGCTGCGCCATGTGCCGCCGGACGTACCCGACGACCTTGCGCATGTGCTTGTAGTCGGCCTCGGTGAGCTGGTCGCGCTTGCGTCGCAGCAGGTCGATGATCTTGCGGCCGGACTCGTGCCCGACCGACTCGCCGCCCTTGCTGCCCTTGCGCCAGCCGACGTGCTTGGACTCCTCGGTCTCCAACCAGGTGGAGAGCTCACCGGGCTTCATGTTCACCGCCTCGGTGAACTCCCGGTAGGTCTGGTCGGGATCGTCACGGCTGCTCACGGCGCAACACCTCCGGCCGGTGGGCGACGTCCCTGCCCGAGTCGTCGTTGCGGATCCGGTACTGCGGCTCCTCCGGCGAGGCGTTCACCGCGTGTCCGCGTACGTGGGTGCGCTCGGTCAGCTTCTCCTTGACGACTCCGTACGCCCGGCCGCTGTGGCTGGCCCAGGAGACGTGGTCGCCGGTGCGGAACTCCTTGTCGGCCATGCGCCGGGTTACCCCGGGTCCCCGGGCGGAAACGACAGGGGCGGGACGGGTGCTACGGGGTGATGTCGCCGATCGACAGCTTGATCTCGAAGGGCTCGCCCGGCTTGGCAAACCGGTCGACCCGTCGGGTGCCGGGCGAGACCACCTCGACGGCCAGGATCACATCCGCCGGCCGCAGCCGGGTTCGACGCGGGGGGCGTCGTCCGGCAGGGCGGGCAGATCAGCGGCGAGCCTGCCGCCGCTCACGGTGGCCCGGGTCGCATCAGCGGTGCGGGCTCAGCCGGCGGGTTTCTCGGTGACGAAGATGGCGGTGCCGGGAAAGAGCCGCCCGCGCAGCGGGCTCCACTGCCCCCAGATTCCCTCGTGCCCCTCGGGCCACTCCGGTTCCACCAGGTCCACCAGCCGGAAGCCGGCGCCGACCAGCTCGCGGACCCGGTCGCCGAGGGTGCGGTGCTGCTCCACGTAGCTGGCCACGCCGCGTTCGTCCTGCTCCACGTAGGGGCGGGTGTCGAAGTACGAGTGCACGGCGGTCAGCCCGCCCTCACCCGGGTCGTCGAGGAAGATCCAGCGCATCGGGTGGGTGACCGAGAAGACCCAGCGGCCGCCGGGGCGCAGCACCCGGTGCACCTCGCGCATCAGCGCCGCCGAGTCGTCGACGAAGGGCACCGCGCCGAACGCCGTGCAGGCGATGTCGAAGCTGGCGTCGTGGAACGGCAGCGCCAGCGCGTCGGCCTGCGCGAGCGGTACGCGTACGCCGCTGCGCTCGGCGGCTCGGGCGGCGTGCCGCAACATGCCGGCGGAGAGGTCCACGGCGACCGGCCGGGCGCCCTCGGTGGCCAGCCAGCGGGCGCACGACGCGGCACCGCAGCCGACCTCCAGCACCCGGCGTCCGGCCACCTCGCCGAGCAACCGGGCGTCGGCCTCGCGCAGCCCCTCCGGGCACCAGACGAAGTCCACGTCGCCCAGGAAGTGCCCGTGCTCGTCCTGGTACGCGTCGGCGTCCGCGTCCCACCAGCGGCGGTTGGCGCGGCGCGCCTCGGCGTCGCCGACCCGGCGTCGGGTCACCCGGTTGTCGTCGTCCATCAGCTCACGCTAGGCCCCGTCGGGACCCGGGCCGGCGGCAGCCCGGGGTCGGGGCCGGCGGCAGCCCGGGGTCGGGTGTGCCCGCTGGGGCGAAATCTCCGCTTTCGCGGGTGGTGCGGCGATCAGCAGCCGGGAGGGCTTGCACGCTGTGGTAATGCAGCGGGTAGGGTAGACGATGCGCTCGCGGATCGTGTGCCTCGGCAGGGAGCAGGTGCGCGGTCGACGGAGTCACATCAAGATCTCGTTCAGCGATTTCCAGGTGGGCCCGCCGACGGATCCGTTGGCGCGCACAGGTCACCGCGACACCAGCCTGCTGTGACACACCATCCGACCGGAGCAACCGCCCACATGACGAGCAGCATCGAGGCCCCCTCGAGCGCCACCAAGGTCACCGTCGACGACCTCGGCTCTGAGGAGGCTTTCCTCGCCGCGATCGACGAGACCATCAAGTACTTCAACGACGGCGACATTGTCGAAGGCACCGTCGTCAAGGTCGACCGGGACGAGGTCCTGCTCGACATCGGCTACAAGACCGAGGGTGTCATCCCCTCTCGGGAGTTGTCGATCAAGCACGACGTGGACCCGGCAGAGGTCGTCTCGGTGGGTGACCACATCGAGGCCCTGGTCCTCCAGAAGGAGGACAAGGAGGGGCGGCTGATCCTCTCCAAGAAGCGGGCGCAGTACGAGCGGGCCTGGGGCACGATCGAGAAGATCAAGGACGAGGACGGCGTCGTCCGCGGCTCGGTCATCGAGGTGGTCAAGGGTGGCCTCATCCTCGACATCGGGCTGCGCGGCTTCCTGCCCGCCTCCCTGGTCGAGATGCGGCGGGTGCGCGACCTGCAGCCCTACGTGGGCCGCGAGCTCGAAGCCAAGATCATCGAGCTGGACAAGAACCGCAACAACGTGGTGCTGTCCCGCCGGGCCTGGCTCGAGCAGACCCAGTCCGAGGTGCGCACCGAGTTCCTCAACAAGCTCCAGAAGGGGCAGGTCCGCAAGGGCGTCGTCTCCTCGATCGTCAACTTCGGCGCGTTCGTCGACCTCGGCGGCGTGGACGGTCTGGTGCACGTCTCCGAGCTGTCCTGGAAGCACATCGACCACCCGTCCGAGGTCGTCGAGGTGGGCCAGGAGGTCGAGGTCGAGGTCCTGGACGTCGACCTGGACCGCGAGCGGGTCTCGCTGTCGCTGAAGGCGACCCAGGAGGACCCGTGGCGTCAGTTCGCCCGCACCCACGCGATCCAGCAGATCGTGCCGGGTAAGGTCACCAAGCTGGTGCCGTTCGGTGCGTTCGTCCGGGTGGACGACGGCATCGAGGGTCTGGTCCACATCTCCGAGCTGGCCGAGCGCCACGTGGAGATCCCGGAGCAGGTCGTCCAGGTCGGCTCCGAGGTGATGGTCAAGGTCATCGACATCGACCTGGAGCGCCGCCGGATCTCGCTGTCGCTGAAGCAGGCCAACGAGGGCTTCGTCGAGGGCGAGGAGCACTTCGACCCGACCCTCTACGGCATGGCCGCGACCTACGACAACGAGGGCAACTACATCTACCCGGAGGGCTTCGACCCGGAGACGGGCGAGTGGCTCGAGGGGTACGACAAGCAGCGCGAGACCTGGGAGAACCAGTACGCCGAGGCGCGGCAGCGCTGGGAGGCGCACCAGAAGCAGGTGCAGACCTCTCGGGCCGCCGAGGCCGAGGCCGCTGCCAACCCGCAGCCCGCCCCGACCGGCACCACCACCTCGACCAGCGCGGCCCCCAGCCGCCAGGCCGAGGAGCCTGCGGGCACGCTGGCCACCGACGAGGCGCTCGCCGCACTGCGGGAGAAGCTCGCCGGCGGCAAGTGACCCCGGTCCGGCCCGCGCCTGACCTGGCGCCGCGCCCCGGACCTGTCGCCTGACAACGAGGGCCCCGCCCCGACCCGGACCACTCCCGGGCCGAGGCGGGGCCCTCCGCCTTCCCTCCCGACTGCCCCGTTGATCATGAGGTTGGCGGCACTAGTTGATCTTCAAAGTGCCGCCAACCTCATGATCAACGCAGGGGTGGGGTGGGGTTTGGCGGGGCGGGGATGATCGGGTTGACTGGTGGTGTGCTGAGGGTGGGGTTGACCGGCGGGATCGGGTCGGGAAAGAGCGCCGTGGCGCGGCGGCTGGTCGAGCGCGGGGCGGTGCTCGTCGACGCCGACCAGGTTGCACGGGAAGTGGTCGCTACCGGCACCGAGGGGCTGGCCGAGGTGGTGGCCGCCTTCTCCGACCGGGTGCTCGACGCCGAGGGCGCCCTGGACCGGGCCGCCCTCGGTGAACTGGTCTTCGCCGACGAGGCGGCCCGCCGCCGGCTGGAGGCCATCGTGCACACCCGGGTCCGGGCCCGTACGGCGCAACTGGTCGCCGCGGCGCCGCCGGACGCGGTGGTGGTCAACGACGTGCCGCTGCTGGTCGAGGTGGGGCTGGCAGCCACGTACCACCTGGTCGTGGTGGTGCAGACGGCGGTGGCGACCCGGCTGGAACGACTGGCCCGGGACCGGGGAATGAGTCGTGTGCAGGCCGAACGACGGATCGCCGCCCAGGCCGACGACGCCCGCCGCGCCTCGATGGCGGACGTGCTGCTCACCAACGACGGGACGCTCGCGCAACTGCACGCGGCCGTCGACGCGCTCTGGTCCGATCGGCTGGTGCCCTACGAAGAGAACGTGCGGCACCGGCGGGCGGTCCGGACCTCCCGGGTGGAGCTGGTCGAGCCGGACCCGACCTGGCCGCAGCAGTACGCGCGGCTCGCCGCCCGGATCCGGCACGCGATCGCCCCCGCCGACCTGCGGATCGACCACATCGGTTCGACCGCGATGACCGGACTGCCCGCCAAGGACGTCATCGACATCCAGCTCAGCGTGCCGTCGCTGGCCGACGCCGACGGGCCATTGGCCGAGCGGCTCGCCGACGCCGGCTTCCCCCGGTTGCCGGGGCACTGGTGGGACAGCCCGCGACCGGCCGGCAGCGGCCGGTGGGAGAAGCGGCTGCACGGCAGCGCCGACCCGGCCCGCCCGGTCCACCTGCACCTGCGGGTGACCGGCTCACCGGGCTGGCGGTACGCGTTGCTGATGCGCGATCACCTGCGGGCGGATCCGGATCGGCGGGCCGCGTACCTGATGTTGAAGCGGGAGCTGGCCGCCGCCGCACCGGACAGCGGCGCGTACGCCACCGCGAAGGACCCGTGGTTCGACGAGGAACAGCTGCGGGCCGAGCAGTGGGCGGCGGCGACGGGCTGGCGTCCCTGAGCCGGACAGCTCAGCGCCGGCCGGCCGGCACGGTGAGCCGGGGTACCCGGCCGGGGGTCAGATCGAGCTGAGCCCAGACGCCGCCGCGGGTCGGCAGCTCCAGCCGGCGCAGCAGCCCGGTGCGCTCGACCCAGTAGCGCACCCGGCCCCTGGCCGTCTCGACCTCCAGCACGTCGACCACGCGGCCGGCGAGGTTGTCCCCGCGGATCCGTCGTACGCTGCCCGCCGGCCCGCTGCCGCGGGCGATTCGCATCGCCGCGTCCAGCAGCGGTGCCAGGGCTTCGGTGCGGTGCGGGCCGGTGCGCCAGCCGGTGCGCGGGGTCGGCAGCGGCGGGGGCTCGGTCCTGCCGCCGGCCGCGGACTGCTCGATGCGGGCCAGCCCGCTCCGGTCCCGCCACAGCAGGATCCGCCGGTCCGCGTCGAGGTCGGTGACGCCGACGTACGCCGTTGCCGAGGTCCAGCTCAACCACCCCGCACCGCGCAGGTTCGTGCCGGCGGCTGCGGGAACGGTCACGGTGATGGTGGCGCCACCGGCGGCCCGCAGCCGGGCGGGAAGCCGGCGCCAGCGGTCCCGCTCGACCGGAGTGAGGGCGCGGGGCAGGCCGGCCCGGCCGCCCAGCGCGTCGACGGGCCGCAGCGTGGGCCGGTCGGCGCGGTTCAACTGCACGTGTACCGGCCCGACCTCGGGAAGTCGGGCTTCCAGCCGGTGCAGTCGCCCGTCCGGGGCCAGCCAGTAGCGCGTCGCTCCGTCACCGAGTGGCCGTGCCGTGCCCGGTGCCCTGGCGCCTTCGGGACCGGTGCCGGGTGGCGGGGTGCCGTCGGTGCCAGGTGGCGGGGTGCCGTCGGGGTCGGTACCGAGTGGCAGCGCCGTGCCCGACAGGATGTCGACCGTCTCTCCGTTGATCCGGTCCCGGCCCACCCAGCGGCCGGTCAGCCCGTCGACCGGGTCCGGCCGGTCGCTGGCCAGGGCGAAGACGAGGTCCAGCACCGGGTCGAGCCGCCGGTCGGCGGGAAGTCGCCAGCCGTCGACCGGCGGGACCAGCGGTGGCATGGCGGGCGACGGCATCGCCGCCGGGTCGGGGCGGAGCACCAGCACGGTGGGGGTGGCCTGGGCCAGGCCGCGTAGCTGGCCGGCACCGGGCCCGGTCACGTCCAGGTAGACCAGCTGCCGGGCCCAGTCGACCCAGCCGAGCAGGTCGATCCGGGCGGTCCCGTCGCCGACCGTGAGGCGCAGCCCGGCGCGCAGGTCCCGCTGGTTGGTGACCCGCATGGCGGCCAGCCGGTCCCGCTCGCCCGTGGTCATCTCCCGGGTGGCCGCCGGTGCCCAGTTGATCAGTGTGACCACCAGCATGATCGCGGAGAGCACCGCGGTCAGGGCGAGTCCGGCCAGGGTGAGGCGGTGCCGCCGGACGGCTCGCCGGCGCGTCTCGTCGGCCTCGTCGCGGGCACCGGCGAGCTCCTCGTCGTCGGTGGGATCGGCCACGGCCGGGTCGAGCAGGCCGGGCGACACCCGGGCGCGGCGCAGCCCGGGTCGGCTGCCGGGCTGACCCGGCACCGGCTCGGCGAGACCGAGGGCCACGGGTGGCACGATGCCGGCGCGGTGTCGTCGTGTCCCGGCCCGATGCCGTCGTCCGGCGTGGTCGGCGGGTGCGTCGGGCGGGTGACCGGCCCGGGTGGGGCGGGTGGTCGGCTTGTCCGACGGGTCGGCGGGTGTGCCGGGCGGGCGGCCGGCCCGGGTGGGGCGGGTGGTCGGCTTGTCCGACGGGTCGGCGGGCGCGTCGGGCGGGCGACCGGCCCGGGGAGGGCGAGCGGCCGGGTCCTGCGGCGGGTCGGTGTGGTGGCTGCCGGGCACCGGTCGTGAGGTGTTCTCCACGGGAGGATGAACGGTCGGGCCGGGCTCGGGTGACGATCTGGCGGCGCTCGCGGAGACATGGCGGCGCTCGCGGCGGCCGGTCAGCGCGTTCGGCGCGACCACGCCAGGTGCGCACGCCGGGCGTGCCCGGGTGCTGCGACCCTCGGTGCCGGCGCCGGTGTGGCCTGTGCGGCTCGCCACCGGACCGGTCGGCCGCCGCGAGCGGCCTACGGGAAAAGGGTAGCCGGGTGAGCAGGCCCACACAATGCGAATATCGAAGCCGATCAGGTGCCGGGCGTAGTCGGCCCGGAGTGTCGGACCTGCGGCGTACCGTTGGGCTCATGGCGCTCGACATTCCCCGGCTCGATGGTCGTTTCCAGGTCGTCAGCGATTTCCAGCCGGCCGGCGACCAGCCGGCGGCGATCGACGACCTGGAGCGGCGGGTGCGCCGCGGCGACCGGCACACGGTGCTGCTCGGCGCGACCGGCACCGGCAAGAGCGCCACCACCGCCTGGCTGATCGAGCGGCTGCAACGACCCACGCTGGTGCTGGCGCCCAACAAGACGCTCTGTGCGCAGCTCGCGAAGGAGTTCAGCGAGCTGCTGCCGGACAACGCGGTGGAGTACTTCGTCTCCTACTACGACTACTACCAGCCCGAGGCGTACATCCCGCAGACCGACACCTACATCGAGAAGGATTCCTCGATCAACGAGGAGGTCGAGCGGCTGCGGCACTCGGCGACCATGTCGCTGCTCACCCGCCGCGACGTGGTGGTGGTCGCCACGGTCAGCGCGATCTACGGGCTGGGCACCCCGGAGGAATATCTCGACCGCGCGGTGCGGGTCGCCGTCGGCCAGGAACTGGACCGCGACCAGTTGCTGCGCCGGCTTGTCGACATCCAGTACACCCGCAACGACATGGCCTTCCAGCGGGGCACGTTCCGGGTCCGTGGCGACACGCTGGAGATCATCCCGGCGTACGAGGAGTTGGCCGTCCGGATCGAGCTCTTCGGCGACGAGGTGGAGAAGCTCTACTACCTCAACCCGCTCACCGGTGACGTGGTCCGCGAGGTGGATCATCTGCTGATCTTCCCGGCGACGCACTACGCGGCCGGCCCGGAGCGGATGGAGCGGGCGACCCGCGACATCGAGACCGAGTTGGCCGAGCGCCTGGCCGAGTTGGAGCGGCAGGGCAAGCTGCTGGAGGCGCAGCGGCTGCGGATGCGCACCACCTACGACCTCGAGATGATGCGGCAGGTCGGCTTCTGTTCCGGCATCGAGAACTACTCGATGCACATCGACGGCCGGCTGCCCGGAAGCCCGCCGCACTGCCTGCTCGACTACTTCCCCGACGACTTCCTCACCGTGGTCGACGAGTCGCACGTGACCATTCCCCAGATCGGCGGCATGTACGAGGGTGACGCCTCCCGCAAGCGGATGCTTATCGACCACGGCTTCCGGCTGCCCAGCGCCGCCGACAACCGGCCGCTGCGGTTCGACGAGTTCCTGGAGCGGGTCGGCCAGATGGTGTTCCTGTCGGCCACGCCCGGCCGCTGGGAGCTGGAGCACGCGCAGGGCGAGTTCGTTGAGCAGGTGATCCGCCCGACCGGCCTGGTCGACCCGGAGGTCGTGGTAAAGCCCACCAAGGGGCAGATCGACGACCTGATGCACGAGATCAAACTGCGTACCGAGCGCGACGAGCGGGTGCTGGTCACCACGCTTACCAAGAAGATGGCCGAGGACCTGTCGGACTACCTCCTGGAGAACGGCATCCGGGTGCGCTACCTGCACTCGGAGGTCGACACGTTGCGTCGGGTGGAGCTGCTGCGCGAGCTGCGCCGGGGCGACTACGACGTGCTGGTCGGCATCAACCTGCTCCGCGAGGGTCTCGACCTGCCCGAGGTCTCCCTGGTGGCGATCCTGGACGCGGACAAGGAGGGCTTCCTGCGCAGCGGCCGGTCGTTGATCCAGACCATCGGCCGCGCGGCCCGTAACGTCTCCGGCCAGGTGCACATGTACGCCGACAAGATCACGCCGTCGATGGCGGACGCGATCGACGAGACCAACCGGCGGCGGGCCAAGCAGATCGCGCACAACGAGGCACACGGCATCAGTCCGGAGCCGCTGCGCAAGAAGATCCACGACATTCTGGACGACATCTACCGCGAGGCAGAGGACACCGAGGCGACCCGGGTCGGTGGCGCGGTGCGGCAGCTGTCCCGGGGGAAGGCGCCGGTCAAGGAGACCCGTAGCCGGGCCCGTTCCGGTGCCGGCACCCCGGCCCGGGAGGGCATGGCGCGGGCCGAGTTGGCGCAGCTCATCCAGGAACTCAGCGACCAGATGCTGGCCGCCGCGCGGGAGTTGCAGTTCGAGTTGGCGGCCCGGATCCGGGACGAGGTCGCCGAGCTGAAGAAGGAGCTGCGCGGGATGGACGCCGCAGGCGTGAAGTGAGCGCTGGGCCGGTCGCCCCGTCCACTTCGCACACTGAGGGAATAGCGCTATGCGAGCGTCCTATTGCGCTGGGTGATGGCCCTGCGTACTCTCCCTCGTTGGGGAGGCGGGGATGCCGTTACCAACGAGTCCGGTCATTCGACGTGCACGACTCGGAGCCGAGCTGCGCCAGCTCCGGCGGCGGGAGGCGCTGACGCTGGAGCAGGTCTGCGATCGGCTCGGCTGGGCGTCGACTTCCAAGCTGTCTCGCATCGAGCTGGGGCAGAGCCGGCCTGACCTGGCCGACGTGCTCGATCTGTTGGACATCTACCAGGTGCCGCCGCCGCAGCGGGACGCGCTTATCGTCATCGCCCGGGACGCGGCGATCAGCCGGGGCTGGTGGAAGTCGCTTGGGGAGATGGGCGAGCGACAGCGCACGTACGCCGAACTGGAGGCCGGCGCGGCGGGCATCGTCGAGTACCAGCCGGCCCTGGTGCCCGGCCTGTTGCAGACCCCGGCGTACGCCCGGTTGCGCATTGCCGCCGGCCAGCTCATCGATCCAGGGGTGGACGTCGAGGCCGATCTGCGGGCCCGCGCCGCTCGGCACGCGGTGCTGCGCCGGGTCGAACCACCCGACTACACGGCGCTGATTTCGCAGCTGGCCTGCGAACCCGGCGGTGATCCGGTGGAGGTCTGGCGTGAGCAGTTGCAGCATCTGCTGGCCCTGGCCGAGTTGCCGCACGTGACGATCCGGCTGCTGCCGGCCGGGGCCGGGCGGCGGCCGGTGCCGTTGACGCCGTTCTCCTGCTACTCGTTTCCCGACCCGGCGGATCCCCGGACGGTGATGCTGGAGGCGCTGACCACGGACGTGCGGCTCACCACCGCGACCGACGTCCAGCGGTACCAGCGGATGACCGATTGCCTGCTGGAGGCGGCGTTACCGGTGGAGGAGACGGCGCGGGTGCTGACCCGCCGACTCGAGGCGTGACGGCCCGCCTTTACCGGCCCCGGAGCGGTCTGCGCGGTGAGTGGCGGCTGGCGAGTCGGCCTCGGGCCCGCCGCCCCCGTAGCCGTCGGGACCGAGGTCGACACGAGGCGCAGGATAGGCCGAGGGTGTGACAGAAACTCAGACCGGTACGTCGATGAAGTGCTCGACCCGGGGCGGGGCGGCGAAGTGCGGACCGATCAGCTCCCGCCACCGCACGAACCGGTCGGTGGCCCGGAAGTTCTGCTCGTGGGCCTCGACCGAGTCCCACTCCACCAGCAGCACGAAGCGGGAGGGCGACTCGATGCCCCGGGTCATCCGCACCGACCGGCAGCCGGGGGTGCTGGCGAGCACCTTGTGCCCCTCGGCGTACGCGGCGGCGAAGGCGTCCTCGCTGCCGGGAACGATGTCGATGAGCGCGACCTCAAGCACCATGCCGGTCAGCCTGCCACGCCGGAGAGTGCCTCGCCGACATCGGGCCGGGCTTCCCACCCACCGGACCGGACCAGCTCCTCGACCGGCCGGGCGTGCACAGCGGGCGGGGGTCGAGATCGGAGGGTCCCGGCCGGGGCCCGGCAATGCACCTAGCCTCCTAGGAAGCGAACCGGAAGTGAGCGGTGCGGAAGTGAGCGAACCGGAAGTGAGCGGTCGGGATCCGGGCGGGTACGCCCCGGCGTCGGGGGCGTACCGTGTGCCGGTTGCCGGGAGCATGTCGGAGGAATGAGACTGTGAACGTGTCCGGACTGGTGTGGGCGGCCACCCTCGTCGCGCTGAGTGCGGTGCTCCTGGTCGACCTGCTGATCATCGGGCGCCGGCCGCACGAGCCGAGTGTGCGGGAGTCGAGTCTCTGGGTCGCCTTCTACGTGGGGCTGGCGCTGCTCTTCGGTGCCGGGCTCTGGCTCACCGCGGGCGGAAGTGTCGCCGGGCAGTTCTACACCGGCTGGCTGACCGAGTACAGCCTCTCGGTCGACAACCTCTTCGTCTTCATGATCATTATGGCCCGCTTCGCGGTGCCCCGGGCGTACCAGCAGAAGGTGCTGCTCATCGGCATCGTGCTCGCGCTGGTCATGCGGGGCGGCTTCATCGCCGCCGGTGCGGCGCTGATCAACCAGTTCACCTGGGTCTTCTACATCTTCGGCGCCTTCCTGATCTACACCGCGATCAACCTGGCCCGGCAGGGCGAGTCGGCCGAGGATGAGTTCCAGGAGAACGTGCTCATCCGGTGGAGCCGACGGGCACTGCCGATCTCCCGCGGCTACGACGGTGCCCGGTTGACCGTGCGGCAGAACGGCCGACGGGTGTTCACGCCGATGCTCATCGTCATGATCGCCATCGGGACCACCGACCTGATCTTCGCCCTCGACTCGATCCCGGCGATCTTCGGCATCACCCATGAGCCGTACCTCGTCTTCACCGCCAACGTCTTCGCCCTGATGGGGCTGCGACAGCTGTACTTCCTGCTCGGCGGCCTGCTGGACCGGCTGATCTTCCTGAGCTACGGCCTGGCGGTGGTGCTCGGCTTCATCGGGGTCAAGCTGATCCTCGAGGCGCTGGCGGAGAACAATCTGCCCTTCCTCAACGGTGGCGAGCCGATTGGCTGGGCGCCGCACCTTCCGATCTGGTTGTCCCTGCTGGTCATCGTGGTCACCCTGGGCGTCGCCACCGTCGCCAGCCTGGTCAAGTCGTCCCGGGACCGGCGGCGCGAACTCGCCGGGGCGCGTCGCTGAGCCAGCCGAGGGCCCGGAGATGTTCGAGGCGTACCGGTTCGCGGGTCAGCGGCCCGGCAGAGCGGGCGTGAGGTCATGGCGGGCGCGCCAGACCCGGGCGGAGATGCCGGCCAGCAGCCGGCGGGCCGCCCGGTCGGCCCGGTCGCTGCGCTGGTCCTCGCCGAGTGGCCGGCTGGTGCAGACGACGAGCAGGTAGGCGGGGGCGTCGTCGGGAAAGATCACGGCGGCGCCGTGCCGTACCCCACGCACCCAGCCGTTCTTGTGGGCCAGCCGGATGCCGTCGGGTAGCCCCTCGGCGAGATCCTGGCGGATCTGCTGGGCGCAGAGCACGTCGAGCATCGCGGTGCAGCCCACGGGGGAGGCGAGCGGTCCGGGGACGGTGCTGCCGCTGGCGATGGCGTCGAGCAGGGCGGCCAGGTCGGCGGCGGTGATCAGGTTGGTGATGCCCGCCTCGCGGGCGGCGAAGTCCTCGATGCCGCGGCCGGTGACGCTGTGCCTAGCACCGACCCGGGCCCAGACGTCGGCCACGGCGGCCAGCCCGACGTGTTCGATGACCAGGTTGGCGGCGAGGTTGCTGGACATCACGATCATTCGCTCGGCGAGCCAACGCAGCGGAACCCGGTCGCCGAGCCGGTCCCAGACCGCGCCGTCGTTGTCCTGCTGGCGGGCGCAGGAGTACGCGGGCGCGTCCGGCCGGGCCGAGGTGAACCTGTTGCGCACCTCGACCGGGGTGTCCAGGTCGAGACGGCCGGCCTCGGCGGCGCGGTACAGCGCCGCGAGCACGGCAACCTTCATCGTGCTGGCCGCGTAGTGGGTGGCCTCGGCGTGCCGGATCCAGGTGGGCGGGGCGGCGAGCCGACCCGCGTACACCGAGATCGTGCCCGACACCATGCCTTGAGTATGGAAGGAAGGGCCCCTACCAGCGCCTGACGCGTACCGAAAGAGGGCCCTTCCAACCGGAGATAAGAGCAGGCTCAGCCGGCGTGCTTGCGGCGGGCGGCGGCGCGGGCCCGCTGGGTCTGGTCGAGGGTCACCTTGCGGATGCGTACGGCGGCCGGGGTGACCTCGACGCACTCGTCCTCGCGGCAGAACTCCAGGGCCTGCTCCAGGGAGAGCTTGCGCGGCGGAATCAGCTTCTCGGTCTCCTCGGCGGTGGAGGAGCGCATGTTTGTGAGCTTCTTCTCCTTGGTGATGTTGACGTCCATGTCGTCGGAGCGGGAGTTCTCCCCGACGATCATGCCCTCGTACACCTCGGTGCCGGGCTCGACGAAGAGCGTGCCGCGCTCCTGGAGGTTCATCATGGCGAACGCGGTCGCGGCGCCGGACCGGTCGGCGACCAGCGAGCCGTTGTTGCGGGTACGCAGCTCGCCGAACCACGGCTCGTACGACTCGAAGACGTGGTGCAGGATGCCGGTGCCCCGGGTCTCGGTGAGGAACTCGGTGCGGAAACCGATCAGGCCGCGCGCCGGCACCAGCCACTCCATCCGGATCCAGCCGGTGCCGTGGTTGACCAGCTGCTCCATCCGACCCTTGCGGGTGGCCAGCAGCTGGGTGATCGCGCCGAGGTACTCGTCCGGCGCGTCGATCGTGAGCCGCTCCACCGGCTCGCAGGTCTTGCCGTCGATCTCGCGGGTCACCACCTGCGGCTTGCCGACGGTGAGTTCGTACTGTTCCCGGCGCATCTGCTCGACCAGGATGGCCAGCGCCAGCTCGCCGCGGCCCTGCACCTCCCAGGCGTCCGGTCGCTCGGTGGGCAGCACCCGCAGCGAGACGTTGCCGATCAGTTCCTTGTCCAGCCGGTCCTTGACCATCCGGGCGGTGACCTTGGCGCCCTTGACCCGGCCGACCAGCGGCGAGTTGTTGGTGCCGATGGTCATCGAGATGGCCGGCTCGTCGACGGTGATCAGTGGCAGCGGCTCGGGGTGCTCCGCGTCGGCGAGCGTCTCACCGATCATGATCTCGGGGATGCCGGCGACGGCGATGATGTCGCCCGGCCCGGCCGAGTCGGCTGGCTTGCGCTCCAGCCCCTCGGTCATCAGCAACTCGGAGATGCGGACCCGCTGGGTGCTGCCGTCGGTGCGGCACCAGGCCACGGTCTGGCCCTTGGCAATGGTGCCCTGCCGGACCCGGCACAGCGCGAGCCGGCCGAGGAAGGGGGAGGCGTCGAGGTTTGTGACGTGGGCCTGGAGCGGGGCCTGCTCGTCGTACGCGGGCGGCGGGATGGTGTCCAGCAGGGTGCGGAACAGCGGTTCGAGGCTCTGGCTGTCGTCGGGCACCGACCCGTCGGCGGGCTGGGTCAGCGAGGCGATGCCGTCGCGGGCGCAGGCGTAGACGATCGGGAAGTCGATCTGCTCCTCGTCGGCGTCCAGGTCGAGGAAGAGTTCGTACGTGTCGTCGACGACCTCCTTGATCCGGGCGTCGGGGCGGTCCACCTTGTTGATCACCAGGATGATCGGCAGTCGGGCCTTGAGGGCCTTGCGGAGCACGAACCGGGTCTGCGGCAGCGGGCCCTCGCTGGCGTCGACCAGCAGCACCACCCCGTCGACCATGGTGAGCCCGCGCTCCACCTCGCCACCGAAGTCGGCGTGGCCGGGAGTGTCGATGATGTTGATGGTGACCGGGTCGGAGCCGTCCGCCGGCAGGTAACGCACGCCGGTGTTCTTGGCCAGGATGGTGATGCCCTTTTCCCGTTCGAGGTCCATCGAGTCCATCACCCGCTCGGTCACCTCGCCCCGGGCGCCGTAGGCGCCGGCCTGCCGCAACATGGCGTCGACCAGGGTGGTCTTGCCGTGGTCGACGTGAGCGATGATGGCGACGTTGCGAAGGTCGGTGCGCAGCTGCATGACTCCATCCTCCCGCCTGGGTGGTTGCCGCGCGGCGTCGGGGGTCACCCTGGGTGCCGGGCGGGGCCGGATCGCGTGGGGCAACGGGCGACGGGTGCCGGCTGTTAGGGTGCGGCGGGTTCGTCACTGCCGAAGGGGGTCGACATGGGGCGAAACATCACCCGGCTGGGCGTCGCGTTCGTCGCCGGGGTGCTGCTGTTGACCGGCGGCGCCTGCGCCCGCACGGACGCCCCGGCGGGGGAGTTGCCGGCCCCGGTCGCGCTGCCGGAGGAGCTGCCCGCGGAGGTGACGCCGAGCGGGTCGCCGCTGCCGGATGACGTCACGGCCACCCCGGCGGCGGTGGAGTCGATGGGTGCCGCGCCCAGGGCGAGCGCCAGTGTCTCGCCGTCGGCGAAGCCGACCCCGAAGCCCAAGCCCAAGCGCAGCGCGCCCGCGCCGCGCAAGGTGCCGAAGCCGCCGACGGAGACGAACACGCCACCGCAGCCGCCGAAGCCGCCGGCGGACGACTGCAAGCCCAGCTACAAGGGCGAGCAGGCCAGCCGGTCGCAGGTCAAGGCCGCGCTGACCAAGGCCGCCGGGCGGACGTACTGGCCGACCTCGGCACCGGACATCAGCATCCGGCTGGACCTGATCAAGGCGACCGCCTGGCAGGAGAGCGGCTGGCAGTCCAACATCGTCGCCTGCGACGAGGGCATCGGCCTGATGCAGGTGATGCCGGACACCGCGACCTGGATGAACCAGCGGTTCGGGCAGAGCTACGACGTGTGGGACTACCAGGACAACGCCTACCTCGGTGCCACCTACCTGGCGTGGCTCACCAAGTACATAGGTGACATGTACTTCGACGCCGACTACCGGCTCGACCCGGAGCTCTGCACCCCGGGGCAGCTGGACTCCTGCCTGCTCAACGCGGTCATCGCCGCGTACAACTTCGGGCACGGGGCGGTGGCCACGCCGGGGAAGCCGATCACGATCCCCAACCCGAACTACGTACGCAACGTGCGCGCGCTGATGACCGAGTGCGTCTGCCTGGGCTACTGACCAGTCGGCTGCTCCACCTGACTGGCCGGCTTGATCCGGCCCGGCCACCAGAACCGCTCGCCGAGCAGGAACGTCAGGGCGGGCACGACGACGGTACGCACGAGCAGGGTGTCCAGCAGGACGCCGAGGCAGACGATGATCCCGATCTGGGTCAGCGTGATCAGCGGAAGCACACCGAGCAGGGCGAAGACCGCGGCGAGCAGGATGCCGGCGCTTGTGATGACCCCGCCGGTGACCCGCAGTGCGGAGAGCATGCCGTCGCGGGTGCCGACCCTGCGGGCGTCCTCGCGGGCCCGAGTGACCAGGAAGATGTTGTAGTCGACGCCGAGCGCGACGAGGAAGACGAAGGCGAGCAGCGGCACGCTGCTGTCCAGCGCCGGGAACCCGAGCACGTGGTCGAAGAGCAGCCAGGCGCCGCCGAGGCTGGCGAAGTACGACGCCACGACGGTGCCGACGAGCAGCACCGGGGCGACCAGGCCGCGCAGCAGCAGGACCAGGACGGCGCCGACGAGCAGCAGGATGAGCGGCAGGATGAGGCGCAGGTCTCGGGCGTCGGCCTCGGCCGAGTCGTAGGCGCCGGCGACGGTGCCGCCGACGACGGCGCCGCTGAGGTCGTTGACGCCCGCCGAGGCGGGTGGGGCGGAGTCGGGGACGGCGGCGACGGCCGCCCGCAGCTCGGTGAGCGCCCGGTCGGAGGCGGCCGTGCCCGGCTCGGCGTCGAGGACGACGTCCACCTGTGCGATGGTCGGCCCGGCCGCGCCGGGGCGGGCGGAGGCGACCCCGGGCACGGCGGTGACGGCCTCGGTGACCTCGGGTACGGCCTCGGGGTTGGTCAGCACCGCGACCGACTGGGTGCTACCGGCGGGGAAGGCGCGGGCGAGGGTCTGCGCACCGGCCACCGCCTCCGGCTGGACCCGGAACTGCTCGGTCTCCGACAGCCCGGTGCGGCTGCCCAGTCCGCCGAGGGCGAGGCCGCCCAGCAGCAGGGTGGCCAGCACCGCGACGGGTACCGGGCGGCGGACCACGGCGGCGCCGAGCCGGCCCCAGATCCGGCCTTCCCGGCCGGTGCTGCCGACGTGCGGCACGAACGGCCAGAACAGGCCGCGCCCGAGCAGCACCAGCGCGGCGGGGAGCACCAGCAGGGCCGAGGCCATCGCCAGCAGGATGCCGGTGGCGCAGGCGACGGCGAGGGCCCGGTTGAGTTCCCGCTCGCTGAGCAGCAGGGTGAGCACCCCGAGCATGACGGTGCCGCCGCTGGCCAGGATCGGTTCTGCGGTACGCCGCAGGGCGGCGCGCATCGCGGTGAAGCGGTTCTCCTCGCGGCGTAGCTCCTCCCGGTAGCGGGCGATCAGTAGCAGCGCGTAGTTGGTGGCGGCACCGAAGACCAGCACGCTTGCGATGCCGGTGACGGCGCCGCCGGGGAAGTTGATGCCGAACGCCGGGATTACCGTGTCGAGGGCGCGCAGGGTGAGCTGTTCGGTGGCGGCCACGATGGCCAGGGGGACCATCCACAGCAGCGGGCTGCGGTAGGTGACGAGCAGCAGCACCGCCACCACGGCGGCGGTGAAGGCGAGCAGGGTGACGTCGGCACCCTCGAAGACCTTGGTCAGGTCGGCGGTGAAGGCGGGCGCCCCGGTCACCTCGACGGTGAACTCGGCAGGCAGGTCGGTCAGTGCCGTGCGCAACTCGGCCACCTGGTCGGTGACCTCCTGCTGCCCGCCGCCGGTCGCCAGCGGCACGGCGACCAGGGCCACCGTGCCGTCGGGGGAGAACTGCGGTGGGGCGACCTGACCGCCGGCGGCGAGCGGGGCCAGGGTGCGGGTGCCGCCGGTGACGGCCTCCCGGTCGGCGTCGGTGAGGGGTGCGCCGTCGTCGCGGCTGACCACCACGATGGCGGGCTGGACGTCGCTGCCGGGCAGTTGCTCCTGGAGTCGCTCGACCTGTGTCGACTGCCACTGCTCGGAGAGGCCGGTGGCGGAGACAGGCGCCGGATTGTCGGGTACGGGCAGCAGGAAGACGGCCACACCGAACGCGATCGCCGCGACGAGGGTGAGCAACGCGGCCAGGCGGCTGCCGACGACGCGGGTGAGCGCGGACATCCAGGCACCATCCGATCTTGTGCGAGAGATATCTAGACCTTCGAGAGTTTCGCTTATCAAGAGAGATCTCGCAACAGCTCTCCGGCAGTGAGAATCTCGACGGTCGAGAGATTCGGTCGGCTCGGCTATGCTGCCCTCGGGCGCGGAAGGAACGGCGGGACGTGGCAGCTCACGGCATGTATCGGCGACGTGACACGCGGCGGGAGTGGTTGATCGCAGAGATCGCCGCTGAGCTGCGGCGGTACGGTGTGGACGCCCAGCACGTCGGGCACGCCTTCGCCGGGCGGCACGGCCTCAACGCCACCGACCTCCAAGCGTTGATCGTCGTGATGGACGCCGAACTCGTCGGCGCGCCGATCACCCCGGGTCGGCTCGGCGAACAGCTCAATCTCTCCTCCGGTTCGGTCACCGCGCTCATCGACCGCCTGGAGCGGGGCGGGCACATCCGCCGTGACCGGGACACCAGCGACCGGCGCAAGGTGTTGCTGCACTACGCCGACCGGGGTGCCGCCCTGGCCATGGACTTCTTCCGGCCACTGGGGGAGCGCACCGATCAGGTGATGGCCGGCTTCCGGGACGACGAACTCGAGGTGGTGCACCGGTTCATGACGGCGATGGGCACCTCGCTGCGGGAGCACCGCGACGGGCTGCGGGAGCACCATGACAGGTCGCGGGACACCCGGGACCGGCCGCGGACCGCCGGCGACGAGCCGGCCCGGCGCCCGACCGGCTGAGCGCGCCGTGCTGGATCGACTCGCGTCCCACCTCGCCGCCGCCGCGCTGCGGCTACCGCCGGCCCGCACCCGCGGCATCACCCTCCGCCGGGACCTGCCGGTCCGGGCCCGCGACGGAGTGATCCTGCGCACCGACCACTACGCCCCCGACCTGGCGGGCGCGCCCACCGTGCTGATCCGCACTCCGTACGGCCGGGGCGGGCCGATGCGGCTGCTCGGCCGGCTCGCCGCCGAACAGGGATTCCACGTCGTCATCCAGTCCTGCCGGGGGACCGGCGGCTCAGGCGGTTCGTTCGACCCGTTCGTGCACGAGCGCGACGACGGGCTGGACACCCTCGACTGGCTGCGCCGGCAGCGCTGGTGGGGCGGCGCGTTCGGCATGTTCGGCGCCAGTTACCAGGGCTTCGTGCAGTGGGCCCTGGCGGCCGAGGCGGGCGAGGAACTGCGGGCGATGGTGGCGGTGATCACCGCCTCGGCGATGCGCGACTCCACCTACGACGGCGAGTCGTTCGCCCTGGACACCGTGCTGACCTGGACGGAACTGCTCCAGGCACAGACCGTGCCCTGGCTGGCCCGGCAGTGGGAACTCAAGCGGGGGCAGCCCCGGCTGGCCGCCGCGCTGTCCCACCTGCCGCTGATCGAGGCGGACCGGGTGGCCACCGGGGTCACCGTGCCGTTCTTCCAGGAGTGGCTGGAGCAGCACACCCCGCAGTCCGACTACTGGCGACGCCGGGTCTTCGACGACCGGCTGCACCTGGTGCGGGCGCAGGTGGCGATGGTCAGTGGCTGGCACGACCTCTTCCTGCCGGCACAGTTGCGCGACTACGCCGCGCTGCGCGCCAGCGGCGCCCGGCCCCGGCTGACCATCGGTCCGTGGACCCACGGCAGCCCGGGACTGTTGGTGGCCGCCCTGCGGGAGGGGCTGCGCTGGCTCGACACCCATCTGCGCCCGGACGGCACCGGCGCGGGCGTGGGCGATGCACCGGTACAGGTGCACGTCGGCGGTGCCGGCGGGGGCTGGCGCGACCTGCCGGAGTGGCCGCCGCCGGCCCGGGACGTCCGCTGGCACCTGCACCCCGGTGGGGCGCTGCGCACCTCGACGGCCGTGCCGTCGTCGCCGGACGGGTTCTGGTACGACCCGGCCGACCCGACTCCCTCGCTGGGCGGGCCGCTGCTGGTGGCCCAGCGGGCCGGACCGGTCGACAACCGTCCGGTGGAGGCCCGTCCGGACGTGCTGACCTGGACCAGTGACCCGCTCGACCGTGCGGTCGAGGTGGTCGGGCCGGTCCGCGCCGAGATCCACCTACGCAGTGAGTTGCCGTACCTCGACGTTTTCGTGCGGCTCTGCGACGTGGACCGTCGAGGCCGTTCCTGGAACGTCTGCGACGGACTGATCCGGCTCGACCCGCTGCGCTTTTCCGCCGACGCGTCGGGCGCCGTGGTGGCACCGGTGCAGCTCTGGCCTACCGCGCACCGGTTCGCGCCCGGTCACCGGTTACGACTACAGGTCTCCGGCGGCGCTCACCCCAGGTACGCCCGTAACCCCGGCACGGGCGAGCCGCTCGGTGCGGCGGTCACCTTGCGGGGCGGGTATCGCGAGATCCTGCACGATCCGGAGCATCCGTCCGCGCTGGTCCTGCCGGTGGTGCGCCCGGCCGACCGGCCGGGCGCACACTGAGCACGGCCGGCCGCCCTATCCGGGGCGGCCGGCTGCGGCGTTGTCGGGCCGGCGCCGATGGTGCGGGCGGCGGCACTGGTGCGGGCCTGCGGCGGACGGTCGATGACCGGCCGCCGCCGTGGCACCGGTCACAGCGGGCGGACGTTGTCCGCCTGCGGTCCCTTCTGCCCCTGGGTCACCTCGAACTCGACCTTCTGGCCCTCGGCCAGCTCCCGGTAGCCGCTCGACGCGATGGCCGAGTAATGGACGAAGACGTCAGGACCTCCGCCGTCCTGCTCGATGAAACCGAAGCCCTTTTCCGAGTTGAACCACTTCACGGTGCCGGTTGCCATACGTTCTCTCTCCTTGTTCCGCGGGCGCTCGCCGGATCTCTGCCGGTGATCGCCCAATACCTTCCCGACAGTAACCGGTGGAAAGGGAATTTGCTGGCCGAAGCGCCTCAGGGGAGGACGGCGTGGTGACGTGGCCGGTGGACCAGCCCGCGCCAGCGGACCGGACCGGACCAGCGCGACCCCGAGAAACCTCAGGTGGAATCCCGGTGTCGGGCCTGCGGGGACAGGCCCTAGCGTACGAGGTATGGCAGAACAACTGGCCCAGATCGGAGAGCTACCGGTGGCGCTGTTGATGGCGGTGCTCGGGGTGGTCATGCTCTTCGACGCGGTGCCGCTGTTCGGTGTTCTCGTCCCGGGTGACGTGGCGGTGCTCGCGGCGGTGGCGGTCGGCACCCCCGGCACCGGGCTGGCGGCCTTCGTCTCCGTGGTCACCGGTTGCCTCGCCGGTTGGTCCCTGAGCTTCCTCGTCGGCCGCAGGTGGGGCGACCGGCTCCGGCACAGCCGGTTCGGCGGCTGGGTCGGCGAGGCCCGGTGGGTGGCCGCGGAAGGCATCCTGCGTCGAGATGGAGGGCGACTGGTGCTGGTCGCCCCCTTCCTGCCGGTGTTCAACGCACTGCTGCCCCTGGCGGCGGGTGGTCTGCACATGTCGTACCGGCGCTTCCTCGGCTTCGCCGCGCTCGGTGCGGGCGCGTGGGCCGGCCTCTACCTGCTGGTGGGTACCGCGTCGCGGTCGCTGGCCGGGCTGTTGCCGGGCGGGGCGAGCCCGCTGCTGGTCACCATGGTCGGTGGCCTGCTGCTGGCCGCCCTGGTGCTGCTCGCCGCCCGGCGTCGGCTGCGTGACGTCACCGGCTGAGGACCCGACCCGCCGGTCCCCAGCCGGCTCCAGCCGGTACGGATCACGGTCAGGCCCACCAGTCGACCTGGGTGGGCGCGGTCAGCCCGGACATCAGCGTCGCGGCGGTCACGTTCATGTCGGCGAGGATGTTGATGGTCGCCTGCCGGATGACGTCCGAGGTGTTGTCGCCGCCGACCTGGTAGGTGTTCGCCGAGTCGAGCCCCAACGCCCAGTTGATCGTTCCCGTGCCGAACGTCAGGCTGCCGTTCCCACCGGGATGCACCACCAGCCGGTGCGTCGCGGTGCCGGCCAGGTCGTACTCGTCGCCCGGCCCGGTCAACAGCAGTCCGGACGGGATCGAGTACGTCACGTGCGAGCAGTAGACGGCGTCCGGGTGTGGTGACGCCAGGTGGACCGCTCCGGGGGAACTCGTCCCGGCCGGGCCGTACGTGTCCCACTCGAAGCCGAGGATCTGCGCCGGGGACGTCCACGTCTGGCCGGCGGTGAGCGACGCCACGTCGGTGTGCCGCCACAGCGGGGTGGTCGAGTAGCCGCCGTTGCGCGGCACGACCAGCGGCCTGAGGTCGGGGCCGTTGACCACGAAGATGGTGCCGGTCAGGGCGTTCTCCGGGGCGGCGCCCCCCTTGCCGGCACCGTCCGGGTCACGCCAGGTGCCGGTCCACTGTGGCCGGCTCACCGATTCGCGCGACGCGATCGTGGACTTGTAGCACTCCCAGGTACGCGGCCGGCCCGAGCTGTCCGGGGCGTGGCCGACGGCGCGCCAGAACACCTCGTTGCCGGCGCAGAAGAACAAACTGGTGCCGCCGGCCTTGGCCGCCTCCCAACCGGCCCGCATGGTGTCGGACCAGTATTCGTTGTGGCCCATCGCCAGCGCCGCCGAGACGGTGCCGAGCAGCGCCCCGGTCGGGTCGCCGGCCGCGTCGAGGCAGGCGTAGTACTTGGCGTCGATGCCGTTGCGTTCCAGGAACCGCAGCATCGGGTACTCGCCGGTGAAGAAGTTCGACCAGTGCACCGCCCCGTAGTCGCGGCCCGGGTCGGTGGCGCCCCGGTTGACGATCGGCCGGTTGTACGACACATACCGGGCGCAGTCGGGGTGGTACTGGTTGACGGCGGTGCCGTAGTACAGGCTGTTGCCCGCGTACTGGTTGGCGCCGAGGCCACCGAACGCGTTGTAGGCGACCCAGGTGGAGTCCGCCGGCAGCACCATCAGGTCCGCCGTCCGGGCGTCGTCGCGCAGCACGAACATCACGTGACTCGCGCCGCCGCCGGTGCGGTCGAGCCGGAGCAGATAGACACCGGAGGGCGCCCAGGCGGGCGGGGTCCAGGTCAGTGTGGTCGACCAGGTGCCGCAGTCCAGCGAGGGCCGGCTCGTCACCGGGTCACAGTCGCCCGGCGACGGCTGGGCCTGGCTGGCCGCCAGCTGCCCGGCGCTCGGGGTAAGGGTGGCGTAGCGGCGCGCCCCGTCGCCGCCGTACCAGCCGAGCCGGTAGACCTGTGCCGACCAGCCGGCCGCGTCGCTCTGCCCGATCTTGAAACGTACCGTCTCGGTGCGGTTGAAGCTGAACCCGTCGGCGAACCCCTGCAGGGTGCTCACCCCGCCGAGGACGCCGAACGGGAGATCCCAGGTCGAGCGGCTCGTACCCGGCAGGGCGTTCTCCGCAGCGACCGGATTCGCTCCCCGCGACACCCTGAGGTCCAGCTGGCCGGTTTTGCCGCTGCTCGTGGTCACCGACGCGCGCACCACGGCCACCCCGGATCCCGACGGGGCGGTGTAGGTCGGCGTCGCCGTGCTGGCGCCGGTGAGCGAGCCGCCACCGGACTGCACCGACCACGAGTAGGAGGTGATCGTCTCGCCGGCGGCGAGATTGGTGGCGGCCACGTCCAGGCCCACAGTCGAGCCGGACCGGACAGGCCGGTCCGCGCCGACCAACGCGATGGTGCCGTCGGGCGTGCTGGGGACGCTGGCGACCGTGAGGGTCAGGTCCACGAAGTAGCTGGTCGCGTTGTAGGTCAGGCCGGGATAGCTGTCGGTCAGTGAGTAGCGGCCGTTGCCGATGCCGGCCGGGTCGGCGCTCGTCGCCGGGGCGAACAGGTTCCCGTTGGTCCGGGCGGTGGTGAAGAAGAAGTGCGTGTACGGGTAGGCGACCTCGACCGTGGCGGAGAGGTACACGGCGGCGACCAGCCACCGGCCGGCCGAGACCGGCAGCGGATCGACCGTGACGCTGTTCCAGGTGCCCCAGGTGGGTGTGGCGAAGGTCGCCCGGCGCAGCACCTGCTGCGTGGCGTTGTCGTAGAGCACCCACTGGACCGTCAGCTGGCCGGCGGGTGCGGGCTGCGGAAACAACCAGCGGCCGCCGGTGATCTCGCCGTCGGCGGTGACCTGGACCAGGGTGCCGAGCGTCAACTGATTGCGGGACTCTGTCCAGTGTGGATTGGCGGCGGTCAGAGTGTCGAAGAGGGACTGGGACGGCACGGGCCACCTCCCGGAGAGGGTTAGAGGTGACACCCGAGCTTACCGTTGAAGCCCTTTGCTGAGCTGCGGTTTCGCCCACCATGCGGAACCCGTCGGGTACCGGACAGCGGCCGGCCCGACCCCGCATGACCGGGTCGGGCCGGAGCTGGGAAACGTCGCGGCTACCAGCCGCGCGCCCGCCACTCGGGCAGCTGCGGGCGCTCCGCGCCGAGCGTCGAGTCTCGACCGTGCCCCGGGTAGAACCAGGTCTCGTCCGGTAGCCGGTCGAAGAGCTTCTGCTCGACGTCGTCGATCAGCGCGGCGAACCGCTCCGGATCCTGGTCGGTGTTGCCCACTCCACCCGGGAAAAGGCTGTCGCCGGTGAAAAGATGCGGGGTGCCCTCCGGGTCGCGGTAGAGCAGCGCCACCGAGCCCGGCGTGTGTCCCTTGAGGTGGATGACCTCCAGGGCGCTGTCGCCGACCGACACGGTGTCGCCCTCGACAAGCGTCTGCGTCTCGATCGGCAGGCCGGCCGCGTCGTCGGCATGCACAAGCGCGCGGGCCCCGGTCTTAGCCACCACCTCGGCCAGCGCCACCCAGTGATCCATGTGCTGATGCGTGGTGACCACCGTGCGCAGCCCGTCCTCGCCGATCAGTTCCAGCAGCCGGGGCGCCTCGTTCGCCGCGTCGATGAGCAACTGCTCACCGGTGGACTGGCAACGCAGCAGGTACGCGTTGTTGTCCATCGGGCCGACCGAGAGCTTGGTGATGGTCAGCCGGTCCAGTTCGCGTACCGCCGGGGGACCGCCGGAAGTGACGTCTCCGCTGTAGGGCATAGGTCCTAGATCCATTCGGGTGGGCGGGGCAGCTGGCCGTCGGGGGTGACGGTCAGGTTGGTGCCGGTGCTGCGGCCGGTCAGCCAGCCGGCCAGTTCGGCCGCCGTGCCGGCGACGACGGGGGCCTGCTCCCGGTCGCCGATCACCAGTTCATGGCGGCTGCCGTCGAAGCGCAGCACCATCGCCGGGGCGTCGTCGCGGCCGGCGAAGGCGGTGGCCACCTCGTGCAGCAGTCGGTGACCGAACTCGGCCGACCAGTCCGCCGGCCGGTATCCGGCGGCCAGGTCGACGTGGTGGACCTCCAGTTCCCGCAACCGTCCCCAGACCAGCAGAGCGGCCGGCCAGGGCCCGCGCCGGGTCTCGACCGTGGCCGACCAGGCCTGCGGGGGCATCGCGGCGACCGCCTCGGTGAACCGGTCCGCGCTGCGCCGCAGGTCGTCGAGCTGCTCCTCGGGCGGGCGGGGCGCCCCGGCGGCGATGTCGGCGTCCCGGGACTCGGCACTGGCGTACATCGGCATCGGCTCACCGGTGCGGGCCGAGGTGAGCAGGTTGACGAAGGCGTCGGCGTTGCGGGCCAGGTGGGCGAGGACGTGACCGCGGGACCAGCCCGGCAGCAGCGACGGCGCCGCCAGGCCGGTGGCGTCGAAACGAGCCGCCGTACGCAGCAGGCGAGCGGTGGCATCGTCCACGTCACCGGTCAACAGGAGGGGGTCCATGGTCACGTTTCGACCCTATCCTCCCGGTCGGGTCGCGTCGCCGGGGAATTCGCTTCCGGTGGAGCGCCGGCGCGGCCTACCGTCGGGTTGTTCGCGGCACCGGAGCGGGGGAGGTGGTGGTCATGCCGGTCACCGCACGCACGTCCTGCCCGCACCGATCCTGAACGAGGAGCAATGGCCATCAACCTGACCGCCCTGGGTTGGGACACCGACCGGGCGGCGTACCTGCGTCGTACCCGTACCGACCACCGTCCGGGCCGCGTCGCCCGGGTCGACCGCGGCGTCTGCACCGTGCTCACCGAGCACGGGCCGGTCCGTGCATCCTCGGGTGGGGCGGTGCTGGTCGCCGCGGCCGGGGACGCCACCCGGCTGCCCGGCGTCGGCGACTGGGTGCTGCTCGGCACCTGGCCCGACGCGCGGGTGACGGTGGAGGCGGTGCTGCCCCGGCGTACCGCCCTGATCCGCCGCACCGCCGGCAAGGACACCAGCGGTCAACTGCTGGCCGCCAACCTGGACGCCGCCGCGGTGGTGGAGCCGGTGCACCCCGCGCCGGACGCCGGCCGCATCGAGCGGCTGCTCTCGCTGGTCCATGAGTCAGGCGCCCGGCCGCTTGTCGTGCTAACCAAGACCGACCTGGCGGCAGATCCGGCGGCGGTGGCCCGCCAGCTCAGGGCCGTCGCGCCGGGGGTGCCGGTGCTGCCGGTCAGCGCCGAACACGGCACCGGGCTGGACCCGCTGCGCGCCGAGGTGGTCCCGGGTCGGACCCTCGGCCTGCTCGGACCCTCGGGCGCGGGCAAGTCGAGCCTGGTCAACGCGCTCGCCGGCACGCCGGTGATGCCCACCCAGTCGATCCGCCGGGTGGACGGCAAGGGCCGGCACACCACCACCTGGCGGGCGTTGGTGCCGCTGCCCGGCGGTGGCGCGGTGCTCGACACCCCGGGCGTACGGGCGGTCGGCCTGCTTGACGGCGCGGCCGGCCTGGACCGGGCCTTCGGCGACATCGCCGACCTCGCCGTCGACTGCCGGTACGGCGACTGCGGCCACGAGGCCGAGCCCGGCTGCGCCGTGCGGGCGGCGCTCGAATCCGGCGTCCTCTCCATCCGCCGTTGGGAGAGCTGGCGCCGGCTGCACCGCGAGATAGCCCACGAAACCCGCCGCCGCACCCCCCACCCCCGCCGCTAACCCCACCCCCACCCCCACCCCCACCCCACCACCGCGCCGATCTTGCAGTTTCGGTCGCCGATACGCCCCATATGGCAGCGTTTGTGCCGACGAGAAGTGCATGATCGACGCGGCAGCGGGTGGAGGCGCGGAGGCGCGGAGCGCGTGGGCGTGACGGGGATCAGCCGCCGTTGACCGGGCGGAACTGCTCGACGGTGTGGCGGGCGCGGGCGACGCGGTTCGTGACCGGGGCGATGGCGTCGAACATGGTCCGGCCGAGCACGGCATGGGCCCGTACGGCCGGATGGGTGCCACCGTAGTTGTCCAGGTCACCGAGGGCGTCGGCGAAGAACGCGTAGGTAAGCGTCGGCGCGCCGGCCGCGTCGAACATGATGCCGACCTCGTGCCGGGCGGCGCCCCGCGAGTCGTAGTCCGCGCCGTACTTGGTGGCGACCCGGCTGCGCTCGGCAGAGGACATGTCGCGGCGGATCCCGTCGTGGTAGCCGTTGATCCAGCGCAGGATGCCGAGCAGGAAGTTGCACGACCGGGCGGAGAGCAGGGTCTTGTTCGCCAGCCGCCAGAGCAGGTCGTGGGTCTCCCGTGGGGTGGTCACACCCAGGTAGAACCGGTTCGGGTTGGCCACCGGCTCCACCCGGGTGTGGGTGAAGCCCTTGGCCGCGAGGATCTGGTTGATCTCCAGCGCCGGCACCACCCGGCCG
The DNA here is from genome assembly GCF_059553435.1 of Micromonospora sp. PRAS1. Taxonomy (NCBI): domain Bacteria; kingdom Bacillati; phylum Actinomycetota; class Actinomycetes; order Micromonosporales; family Micromonosporaceae; genus Micromonospora; species Micromonospora sp. PRAS1. The sequence goes on along the minus strand of NZ_JCANNB010000002.1, from coordinate 584 downwards.
CACATCCGCACCGCCGTGTTGTCGGAGACGAGCAGCATCGCGGTGAGGAAGTTCGCCACCGTGACCTCGTCGCCCCAGACGGTCTGGAGGAAGTAGATGCCGGTACCACCGAGGATGATGTCGGCGGTCAGGTCGAGCCGCTGGTCGAGCCGCAGCTCGCCACGGTCGATCTTGTCCATGACGGCCATCGCGACCGCCAGCTTCTGCACGCTGTAGCCGTAGGTCACCCGGTCGGCGTCGTCATCCACCACGACGGCGAGCGCACCGGCGGCGTCGACCATCGCGACGTGCGAATGCCACGAGCCACCGGCCCGCGCCTTCTGGTCCCGGTACACCCGCCGGATGAGGTCCGCCGACGGCGCAGGGCCGGCTCCGGACGGCGATGCCGTGCTGGCCCCCGATGCCGCCGTGGCGCTGCGCGGTGTCGCCACCAGCGCCGCCGTTGCCGCCCCGATCCCGATCGCGGCTCGACGACTCACCTGCTTGGCCATTCGCCACTCCCCTGTCTCGCGGTCCGACCGGCGGACGCCGGCACCGGACACACGGTGCCATACCATGCGATCTCGCGCAGTCCCGTGTCAGCG